>NZ_VITO01000009.1:0-324066 GCF_007828025.1 Nitrospirillum bahiense | reverse complement strand
CTGGAGCCGGACAGGATGTTCAGGGTGGCACCGGCATCGGTGACGGCCACGGTGCAGGTCTGGGCGACGGAGCTGTTCAGCTGGATGGTGCCCGAGGCGCCGGCGGCGGCAAAGGCGGGGGCGGCGGCGAACAGGGCGACAACGGCGGCGGCGGCGGCGATGCGGATCATGATGGGGTTCCTATCGGTTCGGTGGGGGGCTTCAGCGGCCCCGGTTGGTTCATGCCTGGTTATAAGCACCCACCGTGCCAAGATTTGCCGCCATCAGAAATTTCGTTTATATGACTGATCAACAAAGATAAATTTTTGGCTGTGACGAGAAGTCACACTAATCGCCTCCAGATTGTTGCGTTGCGCAATAACCCAAAGATTAGGATTGGCAGCTGGGTCAATGCATTAGCATATGCATTTATCCACGATTAACGCCAACAGAAAGCGTCCCAATGAAAAAAGGCGGCCCCGTGCGGGACCGCCCTCATTTGCATGACGCTGAGCCAGGCTTACTTGCCGGCGATCGTGATGGTCAGGGTGTCGGCATAGCTGCCGGCGATGGCCTGAGCGTTGGCCGGGACCGTCACGGAGACGTTGGACGTCTTGTTGAATTGGGCGCCGGAACGGGTGACGGCGAAGCTGGCGCCGGAGCCGTTGGTGCCATCGTAGGTGGTGGTGTAGCCGATGGCCTGGGCGCCGGTGGCGGACGACTTCAGCGTGCCGTTGTTGGCGGAGGCAACCGTGATGGTGTAGCCGGCGCCGTCGTTGCAGTTCTCGACCACGCTGCCGACGGCGACGTTGCTGGAGCCGGACAGGATGTTCAGGGTGGCGCCGGCATCGGTGACGGCCACGGTGCAGGTCTGGGCGACAGTGGCGTTCAGCTTGATGCTGCCCGAGGTGGCGGCACTGGCGGAAATGGCAGCCAGAAGGCTGGAAGCCAAGACGGTGCTGGCGACGACAGCGGCAATGCGGCGGATCATGATAGGCTCTCTAAACGGTTCGGCGGGCTTTTGCCCATTTGGTTCATGATTGGTTAAAAGCAAAGACGGTGCCAGAATGATTGGTTTGCGAGATATTGGATTAACTTATTGATTTATAATAATTAGTTTTCCGGCTTGGCCGTGAGTGCCAGCGGTGCGGCTCTGGCCTGGTTGCGTCTTGCACTTGTGGGCGCAAGTGTGTCCTGGCGTTGTGCAATTGCAAAATATGAAGGCGACACGGCTGATTTGGTCGGCCGTGCCGCATCCATCGGATCCTCTTTGCGGCTTACTTGCCGGCAATGGTGATGGTCAGGGTGTCGCTGTAGCTGCCAGCGATGGCCTGGGCGTTGGCGGGCACGGTCACGGAGACGGCCGCGGTCTTGTTGAACTGGGCGCCGGAACGGGTGACGGCGAAGCTGTTGCCCGAGCCGTTGGTGCCATCATAGCTGGTGGTGTAGGTCACCGGCTGGGCGCCCGTCGCGGAAGACTTCAGGCTGCCGCCGTTGGCGGAGGCGACGGTGATGGTGTAACCGGCGCCGTCGTTGCAGTTCTCGACCACGCTGCCGACGGCGACGTTGCTGGAACCGGACAGGATGTTCAGCTGCGCGCCGGCGTCGGTGACGGCCACGGTGCAGGTCAGCGACACGGTGCCGCTCAGCTTGATGCTGCCCGAGGTGTCGGCCAGGGCTGGGGCGGAAACCAGGGTGGCGACCAGGGCGGAGGCGGCGGCGATGCGGCGGATCATGGCGGGAGGTCCTATCGGTTCGAGTGGGCTTTTGCCCGTTTCGTTCATGTCCCGTTATAAGCAGAGTGCATGCCAAAGCTTGATCAGGAGGGATTTGCCAAATAAAATCAACGTATTAGCAGGAAATATCTTAACGAGTCTTAACCTGTCCCTATGGGCTAGGCCATTTCTCATAGGTTTTGCGCTGCAACACGCATCGCGCCCTTGGGATAGGTTCGTTGAGATATGCGTTGCATAATGCAAATATTCACGGAGTCTCTTGACCGCCCGTGGCTTCCCACCTGCAATGCGGCCCATCCAACGACCACCAATGAGGGGAATGACCCATGGCGAGCGACAGTGCGGGCAAGGGCGGTTTCCAATGGGACGACGCCCTGCTGCTGGACGACCAGCTGGAGGCGGAGGAGCGGCAGGTGCGCGACAGCGCCCGCGCCTTCTGCCAGGACCGGTTGGCGCCCCGCGTGCGCGACGCCTTCCGGCATGAGGTGTTCGACCCCGCCATCATGGCCGAGATGGGGGAGCTGGGCCTGCTGGGCATGACCATCGACGGCTATGGCTGCGCCGGGGTGAACCATGTCTGCTATGGCCTGGTGGCGCGTGAGGTGGAACGGGTTGACAGCGGCTACCGCTCCGCCATGAGCGTCCAGTCTTCCCTGGTCATGCATCCCATCCACGCCTATGGCAGCGAGGAACAGCGCCAGCGCTACCTGCCCGGCCTGTCGGCCGGCACGTTGATCGGCTGCTTCGGTCTGACGGAACCCGACGCCGGGTCCGATCCCGCCGCCATGAAGACGCGGGCCCGCCGCGTGGCTGATGGCTATGTCCTGACCGGATCCAAGATGTGGATCACCAACGCACCGGTGGCCGACGTTTTCGTCGTCTGGGCCAAGGACGACGAGGGGCAGATCCGGGGCTTCATCCTGGAAAAGGGTATGAGGGGCCTGTCGGCGCCCAAGATCGAGGGCAAGTTCTCCCTACGCGCCTCCATCACCGGCGAGATCGTGATGGACGGGGTGGTGGTGCCGGAGACGGCCCTGCTGCCCGGCGTGGTGGGGCTGAAGGGCCCCTTCGGCTGCCTGAACAAGGCGCGCTACGGCATCTCATGGGGCGCCATGGGCGCGGCGGAGGCCTGCTGGTTCGCGGCGCGCGACTATACCCTGACTCGCACCGCCTTCGGCCGGCCGCTGGCCGCGACCCAGCTGATTCAGAAAAAGCTGGCCGACATGCAGACGGAAATCACCCTGGGCTTGCAGGGCGCCCTGCGCCTGGGCCGGCTGATGGATCAGGGCCGCGCGGCGCCGGAAATGATCAGCCTGATGAAGCGCAACAATTGCGGCAAGGCGCTGGACATCGCCCGCGCCGCCCGCGACATGCATGGCGGCAACGGCGTATCCGATGAATACCCCGTCATCCGCCATGTCCTGAACCTGGAGGCGGTGAATACCTACGAGGGGACCCACGACGTCCACGCCCTGGTTCTTGGCCGGGCACAGACGGGGCTGCAGGCCTTCGGCTGAGCTGAATCAATCGGCGACCAAACAAATTGCCTAGCGATTGATCCAGCTCAAGGACGGTGCGGCCGGCGAGGGATAGTTCTGGCCCTACCCGGAACGCATAGCCAGGGAAGCACCGCCCCATGAACCTTCTCTTTCCCCATGCCACGGCCGTGGCGATGCCCTTCCCGGCCCTGGCCCCGGCCCCGGTTTTGGCAGGCGAACTGGCAGGCCTTTCCTTAATCGCCTATGCCATGGGGTGTGCCGCGCGGCGGGATGGACATGCCCTTTTGTCTAATCCCTTTGATGAGGCCGATCCCCCTGGCTCTTTGGGTCATATCGAGCCAGCGGGTGCCTGGCGCGATGGCTGGCTGAATGGCGGCTGAGAGCGGACAAAGCGTCCGCACTTTGGGGCTTGTTGCGGACCCGGAATGGTTGTACGAACGACCGTCCCGCCGCCCGGATTCATGCGCCGGCGTCAACGGCCAAAAAATCGGGGGAAGATGGCGGGTGACAAGGTGATGACGTACCCCTAAGCTATATCCCTTGGCATTTGAATTGGATTATGCTGACCGCAACAGCCTACGGGTTCCATTCCCCGGGGCGGACCGGTCCGGCGAACGGCCTGGGTTTCTAGAGCCGACCCCCAAAAGGCGCGCCGCGCAGGCAGGTGCCCCGGGGGCTGTTAAGGAGTAGGGAAGCTATGGCGTTGTCTAGGCGCGGGGTCGAACCGCCCAAACCGGGTGAATGGATGGAAGAGGTGAAGCTGCCCAAGCGTCGCCTGCTGGTTCATGCCATCCATCAGCGGGCGGGTCATCCGCCCCATGTCGAATTCCTGGTCGACGGCCGCTCCAGCGATCGCCTCAGCCTGGCGCTTGAGGTTGTGCTGGACAGTGACCGGTTCCGGCGCATGGGCGTATCGCAGAACGCCGCCTGACGCGCTGGGGAACAGATGGACCTGAAACAGCCGGGCCGGTAACAGCCCGGCTGTTTCATTTTCTGGTCAGCGCTCCTGAAGGGAAATCCAGTCCCATGCCGCGCTGAGGGCGGCATCCACCCCTTGATAAATGCCCAGGGGGCCAGGCTGGGCCGTCGGGAATGGCGCGGGGTGAACCAGCATCAGGTTGGCGCCCAGGCCGAAATCCTCCACCATACGTCCTTCCGGATCTCGCCAGTCGCCCGTGGCGTCCTGGGTCAGGGGAAAATGGGCGCGGGTCCGATCCAGCAAACTGGCGGGTGTGTTCGTATAGGCGAAGACCGGTCGGCCCAGCGCCGCCGCGAATCCCATCTCATAGGCCGTGCCGTCGTCGGCCGAGGGGCTGCGAAAGGGACTGACGTTGGCCAACACCAGATCTGTTCCCCGGATCAGGTCCAGGTTGGTGGCGCGGATGCGGGCGGCGTGGTCCGCAGCCGTCTCGCCTGGAATCGAGGCCACCGCACCATCCATGGGGAAGACGCCAACGATGTCGAAGCGGGCGCAGGCCGCGCGCAGGCTTTCGGCGGCTGCGGCCGGATCGGGCAGGAACACCTCCGGCCCCGCCAGATACGCCCGCCAGACCTTCTTTTCCGCAGTCATTTCCCCAGCACCTGGCCGGCCAGGGCGGTGGGTGACAAATCCACGCGGAACAGTTCCAGGCCCGGGTCGCCAGGCCCCACGTCGCTCAGGTTGGGGTATTGGGTCAACAGCGCCGCCGCCTTGGCGTTGGTATCGTACAACACGGTCACCGGTGCGGTGACGGGCACGAAGCCCCAGCTGTGGTTGGTGGCGGGCATCAGGGTGCCGGCGGCGCGCAGATAGTCGGCGATGATCTCCTGTATCGTTTCCGTGCCTGAGTAGACGACGTTCTTGCCGTCCAGGCCTGGGAAGTTGCCGCCGCCGTTGGCGCGGTAATTGTTGGTGACGACGATGAACTCATCCTCGTCCTTCACCGGCTGGCCATTGTAGCGCAGGTCGACGATGCGGTGGTTGTCGCCCGGGGCCAGCTTGCCGTCGCCGCCGAAGCGCGGCGGCTGGGTCACATCGACCCGCCAGGTGACGCCGTCGATGACATCGAAGTTGAAGCTGGGAACGGCCCGGTTCACCAGCATCTGCGGCTCCTTCTTGGCCGGATCGATGCGGTTGAAGACGCGGGCACCCATCTCCAGCCAGTCGCGCACCTGGGCGCCCGTCACCTTCACCGCCGCGACGATGTTGGGATAGAGATAGAGGTCGGCGACGTTCCGCAGGCTGATCTGGCCGGCGGCCACGTCGGTGAAATAATCGGCGCCGGGCTGGCCGCCCGCCTTGAAGGGGGCGGCCGCCGACAGGATGGGCAAATTGGCGTAAGGACCGCCCGCCAGCGCCTTGGCCACGTATTGGAGCTGGGCGTCCGACACGATGTCCAGGGCCGGCTGGTCGGCGATGAAGCTGAAATAGGTTTCGATGCGGCCGGTGCTCTTGCCCACGGGCTGGCGCACATAGTCCAGCGTCGCCTGGTGCGCGTCCTTGGCGATGGCCGCCACCGCCGCGTCCGGTTCCACCAGCGGCGTGGCCTTGCCATTCACGCGGGTGAGCACGGGCCGGGTCTCGGCATGGCCGGCGGCCACGGTCCAGCCGCCCTTGCCGCCATGGGCCTTGGGGTCGGCGGACAGGATCAGGTCGATCACGCCCAGATGGTCGCCGAAGAAGCCGGCCATGACCACCGGCTTGCCATGGATCAGGCCGTGCGGGATGTCGGCATCCGGCAGGTTGGCATAGTCGGCGGCGGGGAAGACGCGGTGGGCATGGCCGGTGACGACGGCATCTACCTCAGGGATGGCGGCCACCGCGACGCCAGCGTTCTCCGCCATCTTCTGGTGGGGGGCCGCCGACAGGCCGCTATGGATGACCGCCACCACCACGTCCGCGCCCTGGGCCTTCAGATCCCGGGCGGTCTTGGCCGCCACCTCCACGATGTCGGAGGTGGTGACCTTGCCCTCCAGCTTGTCCTTGTCCCACAGCACGATCTGGGGCGTCAGCACACCGACCACGCCCACCCGGACCGTGTGCTTGGCGCCGGTGCCGTCGGTGAAGTCGCGGTCCAGGATGACGCCGGCGGGAAACAGGGGCTGGCCATCCTCCACCCGGTTCACGTTGCCGGCCAGCACCGGGTACTTGGCCTCCTTCTCCGCCGCCACGGCATAGTCCAGACCGAAGTTGAACTCATGGTTGCCCATGACGGCGGCGTCGTAGCCCAGCGCGTTCAGGGCGGCGATGATGGGCTGGAACTTGCCCGGCCCCAGGCCTTGCACCCGGGCGACATAGTCGCCCATGGGCGTGCCCTGGATCAGGTCGCCGGCGTCCACCAGCAGGGTGTTGGGCTTCTCGGCCCTGGCCTTGCGGATCAGGCTGGCCACCCGCACCAGGCCGACGCCGGGGTCCGGCTTGTCGGCGTAGTAGTCGTAGTCCATGACGTTCATGTGCAGGTCGGTGGTCGACAGGATCTGCACGTCGATCTGGTCGGACCTGGCCTCTTGCGCCCCCGCGTCCAGGCCCCCGAACACCATGGTACCGGTCAACAGCAGGGCGGCCAGGCGGCGGCAGGCGGGCATGGCGGGGGCATCCTTGATCTGTATCGGGAAAAAGGGGCCGGATGCGTTCCGGCCCCCTGGCTCTACAGGCGCGGTGTTACACCTACGCCATCGCCGCAGGCTTTGATGTAGGTCGCTTACCGGTCTTTCACATAGGCCTGGCCCGCCGCCTTGGGCGGGATGGACTTGCCGACGAAGCCTGCCAACAGCAGCACGGTCAGGATGTAGGGCAGCACCTCGATGATCTGCACCGGCACCGCGCCGACGACCGGCAGGGCCACACCCTGCAGCCGCGCCTGCAGCGCGTCGGTGGCGGCGAACAGCAGGCAGCCGGCCAGGGTGGGGTAGGGCCGCCACTTGCCCAGGATCAGGGCGGCCAGGGCCAGATAGCCCTTGCCGGCGGTCATGTTCTCCTGGAACCCCGCACCTTGCGCGATGGAGAGGTAGGCGCCCGCCACGCCGCACAGCAAGCCAGTGATCAGCACGGCGCGATAGCGCAGCCAGGGCACGGAAATACCGGCGGTGTCCACGGCGGCCGGGTTCTCCCCCACCGCGCGCAGGCGCAGGCCGAAGCGGGTGCGGTAGGCCACCCACGAGGTGGCGGGCACGGCCAGCACCGCCAGGTAGACCAGCAGGTTCTGCCCGCCGATGACCTCGCCATAGAAGCGGCCCAGCAGGGGCACGCCGCGTACGGCCTCGGCCAACGGGAAGTGCAGGCCCAGGAAACGCTGCCCGCCGTCCAGCGAGGGCGTGCGGCCGCCCAGGTCGAACCAGGCGTTGGCCAGCACGGCGGTCAGGCCGGCGGCGATGGTGTTGATGGCGACGCCGGCCACCACTTGGTCACCCCGGTGGGTGATGCAGGCGAAGCCGTGCACCAGGGCCAGCAGCAGCGAGGCGGCGATGGCGGCCGCCAGGCCCGCCCAAGGCGACCCGGTGACGGCGGCCGTGGCCGCGGCGGCGAAGGCGCCGGTCAGCATCTTGCCTTCCAGGCCGATGTCGACCACGCCGGCACGTTCGGAATAAAAGCCGGCCAGCGAGGCCAGCACCAGCGGTGTCGCCAGGCGCACGGTGCTGGCCAGCAGCGACACGATCCACAGGGCGGTATCGTCCATGGTCTCTTTCCCCGGGATCTCAGGCGCGCTGGCCGGCGGCCGATGCCGCTGCCTTGGGCTTCAACAAACGCACCAGCGCCGGGCGGAACATATGCTCCAAGGCGCCGGAGAACAGGATGACCACGCCCTGGATGACCACCACCAGGCGGGGGCTGATCTCGTTGTACTCGAACGACAGCTCGGCCCCGCCCTGGTAGAGGGCGCCGAACAGCAGCGACGACAGGACGATGCCCACCGGATGGCCGCGGCCCATCAGGGCGACCGCGATGCCGGTGAAGCCCATGCCGGCCTGGAAGTTCAGGGTGATGCGGTGCTGCACACCCTGCAGCTCGTTGATGCCCACCAGGCCGGCCAGGGCACCGGAAATGGCCATGGCGACCACGATGGTGGTGCGGGCGTTGATGCCGGCATAGCGCGCGGCGGCCTCATTGGCGCCCACCGTGCGCATCTGGAAACCCCAGCGCGTGTGCCAGATCAGGAACCAGACGCCGGCCGCGCACAAGAGCGCCAGGACCAGCGACAGGTTCAGGGGCAAGGTGCTGGTGCGGTAGCCCAGACTGGCGGCGATCTCCTTCACCGCCGGCAGGAAGGTGCTTTCGGCGAATTCCCGGCTTTCCGGCGCCATCTGGCCATGTTCGATCAGCGGCCCGCCCAGCAGATAGACCATGAGGGCGCTGGCCAGGAAGTTGAACATGATGGTGGTGATGACGATGTGGCTGCCGCGATAGGCCTGCAGATACCCTGGGACCAAGCCCCACACCGCGCCGAACAAGGCGCCCGCCAGCACCGCCACCGGCAGCACCGCGTACCAGGGCCAGCCGCTCAAGGCCAGGCACACCAGGCCGGTGCCCAGGCCGCCGACATAGGCCTGGCCTTCGCCGCCGATGTTGAACAGGCCGGCATGGTTGGCGATGGCCACGGCCAGGCCGGTGAAGATCAGGCTGGTGGCATAATAGAGGGTGTAGCTGAGGCCCGTGCCGCTGCCCACCGCCCCCTTGACCATGAAGGCCAGGGCGGAAACGGGGTCCTGGCCGATAGCCAGGATGACCAGGGACGAGACCACCAGGGCGGCGAACAGGTTGATGGCCGGCAGCAGGGCCAGCGTGGCCCAGCGCGGCAGGCCGTCGGTGTTGGTAGACGCGCTCATGCCGCCCCTCCGGCCGCGTCGGTGCGCTGGCCCCGTTCCAAGGTGTTGGGTTCGATGTCGTCGGTGATGCCGGCCATCAGGCGGCCGATCAGGCCCTCGGTCGCGTCCTCGGCCGCGAGTTCGCCGGTGATGGCGCCGTCGCACATCACCAGGATGCGGTCGGACAGGGCCATGATCTCCTCCAACTCGGCAGAGACCAGCAGGATGGCCTTGCCGGCGTCACGCATGGCCAGCAGGCGGCGGTGGATGAACTCGATGGCGCCGATGTCCACGCCGCGGGTGGGCTGGCCCACCAGCAGCACGTTGGGGTCGCGCTCCATCTCCCGGCCCAGCACCAGCTTCTGCTGGTTGCCGCCGGAGAAGAGCGAGGTGCGCAGGGACGGCTGGCGCGGGCGGACGTCCCAGTCCTCCATCAGCCGGGCGGTGGCGGCGGCCACCCGCTTCCAGTTCAGGCGCGGGCCGTCGGCCATGGCCGGATCGGCCTGATAGCCCAGCAGCGCGTTCTGGAAGGCCGGGAAGGGCTTCACCACCGCGCGGCGCAGGCGGTCCTCCGGCACGTGGGCGATGCCCTGGCGCCGGGCCTGGGCCGGATCCATGGGCGACTCCGGCGTCACGTCGCGCCCGTTGACGTGGACGCGCCCGCGCTGGAAGGGCGTCATGCCCGACAGCGCCTCCAGCAGTTCCGACTGGCCGTTGCCGGCGACGCCGGCCACGCCGACGATCTCGCCTGCCCGCACGCGGAAGGTGGCGTGCTTCAGCCGCTCCACCCCGCGCTCGTCGAACACGCTGAGGTCTTCCACCGTCAGCAGCGGCGCGCCCGCCGGTGCGCCCGGCCGCCGCACGGCGGGGTTGGCACGCCGTCCGACCATGGCCTCGGCCAGGGCCGCTTCGTTGGTATCCTGGGTGTGGAAGTTGGCGACCACCGCCCCCTGGCGCAGCACCGACACGGCGTCGGTGATGGCCATGATCTCCTTCAGCTTGTGGGTGATCATCAGAATGGTGCGGCCCTGCGCGCGCAGCGCGTCCAGGATGCGGAACAGGTCCTGCACCTCCGGCGGCGACAGCACGGCGGTGGGCTCATCCAGGATCAGCACCTGGGCGCCGCGGTACAGCGCCTTCAGGATCTCAACCCGCTGCTGGATGCCCACGTTCAGGTCGGCGACCTTGGCGTCCAGCGGCACGTCCAGGCGGTAGGCCTTTTCCAGCCGCTCCACCTCGGCCCGCGCCTTCCTGATGCCGTCCTTCAGCAGGGCGCCGCCCTCGGCCCCCAGCATCAGGTTCTCCAGCACGGTGAATTCCTCCACCAGCATGAAGTGCTGGTGCACCATGCCGATGCCGAGGGCGATGGCGTCCTTGGGCTCGCGGATGCGCACCTCGGCCCCGTTCACCAGGATCTGCCCCTCATCGGCCTGGTAGAAGCCGTAGAGGATGCTCATCAGCGTGGACTTGCCGGCACCGTTCTCCCCCACCAGGCCGTGGATGGACCCGGCGCGGATCCGCAGCGAGACCGTCTTGTTGGCGTGGACGGGGCCGAAGCGCTTGTCGATGCCCACCAGTTCCACGGCCCAGGGGCCCGGTTGCGGCGGCACGGAGAGGGGAACGGTTTGCGACACGGGGCGGCTGGTCTCTGGTTCTGGGGGGCCGGAACGGGCCCCGAGGCGTGGATGGGGTGGCCTGTCAGTACTTGCAGCCGTTGGTTTCGTCGTAATTGGCGACCTTGCGGGTACCGTTCTGGATCTCAGCGGACGCCGCGTCCAGCGCCGCCTTCATCTCCGGCGTCACCAGCTTGGCGTTGTTCTCGTCCAGCGCCCAGCCCACGCCTTCCTCTTTCAGGCCGAGGGTACGTACGCCCGCCTGCCAGGTGCCGTCCTGCGCCGCCTTGATGGCGTTGTAGGCGGCCACGTCCACCCGCTTGACCATGGAGGTCAGGACCGAGCCGGGAAACAGGTGGTTCTGGTTGCTGTCGACGCCGATGGAATACTTGCCCGCGTCCTTGGCCGCCTGCAGCACGCCGATGCCGCTCTGCCCAGCGGCGGCGAACACCACGTCCACGCCCCGGTCGAACTGGCTCTTGGCCAGCTCGCCGCCGCGCGTGGGGTCGGACCAGGCGGCGGGCGTGGTGCCCACCATGTTGGCGATGATGTGGTCGTCCGGCGCCACGGCTTTCACGCCCTGCTCATACCCGCACTCGAATCGGCGGATCAGGGGGATGTCCATGCCGCCGACGAAGCCGACGGTGTGGGTCTTGCTGCTCAGCGCCGCCAGCATGCCCACCAGGTACGATCCCTCCTGCTCGGAAAACAGGATGGACTGCACGTTGGGCAGCTTCACCACGCCGTCGATCAGGGTGAACTTGATCTCGGGGAATTCCTTGGCGACCTTGGCCACCGCCGGCGCCTGGCTGAAGCCCACGGCCAGGATGATGTCGGCGCCGTGCTCTGCCAGGCGGCGCAGGTACTGCTCGCGCTGGACGTCGTTGCTGATCTCCAGCGCCTTGTAATTGATGCCGGTTTCGCGGTGGAATCGCTCGATGCCCGTCAGGACGCCTTCGTTGAAGGACTTGTCGTACTTGCCGCCATAATCGAAGACCACGCCGGGAAAGAAGGCGGCCTCCGCCCCGCGGGCGGGGGCGGACCCAGGGACGAAGAAGGCGCAGCTCAACAGGGCGGCCGCCGCCAACGCCGCACGGATCGCTCTACTCATGAAGGGTCCCTGCCTCCGTGGGCATACTTTTGGACGGTGGCGAACGGGATGCGCCGCACCGCCTGATCTTCTGAAACCTAGTCCATTTCCCAAGGTCCCGGCAAGTCGGGGGCTTAGGGGGCACGGCACGGGAACCAACCCTGGCCGATCCTGACCAAATGGTCAAGATGGGGCGCGGGCCCGGCGGGTTCGCCATGTAGGGTTGCGGCCCGCGATACGCTGAGGTTGCAAGGTCTTGGCGACACTTTCATGACAGGGCGTCCGCCAAGGTTTTCATGGTTGAACGCGGTTCCACCGGCGGGCACTCTGCCGCGCATTCTCCATTCCTTGAAGCCTATCTGCGTCCGAGATGCCGCCCATGACCCGGTTCAGCCCCGTGCCCGAGGCCACCCGCCGTGCCCTGCTGAAGACCTTCGGCGCCAGCGCCGCCACGGCCTTCCTGCTGCCCTCGTCCGTGGGCTCGGCCCTGGCGCAGGCGGCGTTCAGCAATGATCCGTTCTCGCTGGGTGTCGCCTCGGGCGATCCGCTGCCGGACGGATTCGTGCTGTGGACCCGCCTGGCGCCCGAACCGCTGGCCTTCGGCTATGGCATGCCCAAGCGCCCGGTGGAGGTGGACTGGGAAGTGGCGACGGACGAGCGCATGCGCAACATCGTCCAGAGCGGCACCGAGGTGGCGCGGCCGGAACTGGGCCACGCCATCCATGCCGAGGTGGGCGGGCTGGAGCCGGGGCGCGACTATTACTACCGCTTCACCGTGGGGGCGGAGCGCAGCATGGTGGGCCGCGCCCGCACCGCCCCGCCCCTGGGCGCCAAGGTGGAGCGCGTGCGCCTGGGCATGGTGGGCTGCCAGAATTACGAGGACGGCTACTACACCGCCTTCCGCCACCTGGCGGAGGAACGGCCGGACTTCGTCTTCCACTACGGCGACTACATCTACGAGAATCGGGTGCGGACGCATGAGACCAGCCGCTATTACGGCGGCCTGGCCCAGCCCACCGCCCGCCGGCACTTAGGCGACGAGCCCTATTCCCTGGACGAGTATCGCCGCCGCTACGCCCAGTACACCCTGGACCTGGACCTGCAGCTGGCCCGCGCCGCCTGCCCGTGGATGGTCACCTGGGACGACCATGAGGTCGACAACAACTGGACCGGCACCATCGACGGCGCCGGCATCGCCCCGCCGGAATATTTCCTGCTGCGCCGGGCGGCGGCCGCCCAGGCCTATTTCGAGCACATGCCCCTGCGCCGCGCCTCCTGGCCCAAGGGGCCGGACATGCAGATCTACCGCCGTCTGGCCTTCGGCAACCTGATCGACCTGCACCTGCTGGATACGCGGCAGTTTCGCACCGACCAGCCCTGCGGCGACGGCTTCAAGCCCGCCTGCGAGGGGCAGGACAGCGACGACGCCGAGATGATGGGCGAGGACCAGGAACGCTGGCTGTTCGAGGGGCTGGACCGCGGCCGCGCCCGCTGGAACCTCATCGGCCAGCAGGTCATGATGATGACCATGAACCGCGAGCCCTGGCACGGCCCCATCTACAACATGGACAGCTGGGAAGGCTATCACCAGCCGCGCCAGCGCCTGCTGCGCCACCTCAATGATCGCCGCCTGAACAACGTGGTGGTCCTGACGGGGGATGAGCACCAGAACTTCGTGGGCGACCTCAAGACCGACTATCACAGCGACAAGGCCGGCGTGGTCGCCACCGAGTTCGTCGGCACCTCCATCAGTTCCGGCGGCGATGGCGCCGATAAGCGCCCGCGTTATGACGAGGTCATGCGCGGCAACCCGCACATCCGCTTCATGAACGACCAGCGCGGCTACCTGCTGTGCGACATCGGCCATGACAAGCTCACGGCCACCTTCCGCGTCATGGACCGCGTCACCACCCCCGGCGGCGCCATCAGCACCCGCGCCAGCTTCGTGGTGGAACCGGGAAAGCCGGGGGCGAAGCAGGCGTAGTCGCTCCGGAGCGACGGTTTGTGACATATCCTTACGGTATGTGATTTTCCTAGTTTAACCCGCTTTGCGGGTGATTTATCTGTCCGGAAGTTGTATTAATCTCCCCCTCGATCAGCCGGAGGGGGTCTATGATGGGTTCAGTGCGCCAGCGGTCTCGATTCTGGGCCTTGGCCTTTTTGATGGCGCAGGGCGTGGCTCTGGTGCCGGCGGCGGCGGCCACAGGGCCGGCGTGCGAGTATCCCGCCGACGGCGCCAGCTTCGCGTTGAACCTGGTTCCCCAGGACGGCGTCACCGCCCCGACCGGGCACTATGTCACGACCATCCGGGTGGGTGAGGCGGGCGAGGTGCGTGATGTCGTTGTCGATACCGGCTCCGTCGGCCTGGTGATCAACCATACGGGCGTGGAACCGGCGCTGTTCAACGCGTCCAAGACGTCGCGGCAGATGCTCTACACCAGTTCCATGGACTATCTGTGGGGCCGGCTGGTGAAAGCGCCGGTGAGCTTCGTGAAGCCCTCCGCCTCGGGCGTCACGGTGCTGGGGGCCAGCACGCCGGTCGACATCACGGCGGTGGAATGCGTCTGCCATGCGACCAAGGGCGGGGCCGGCGGGCCAGTCCCGGCGGTCGCCACCGTGTCCGGTCCCGCGCAATGTTCCAAGCTGAATGGCCTCTCGACCACGGCCAGCAACGAGAATGTCACGCTGGACAAGTGCGAGGCGCAGAAGACGACGGCGACGGCCTGGATGGGCGTTGGCTTCGGCCGGGGCCCGCACGGGACCGGCGTGACATTGGCCGACAACCCGCTGGTGCATATCGCTGGTGACCAGGTCCATCAGGGCTATGTCATCGCGGGCGACAGCGTCACCGTGGGGCTGAACGCCGGTACCGTGCAGGACTACACCTTCGTGCAGCTGGCGGCCACGTCCGGCGCCGGCCTGTGGGATGAGGCCCAGGCGCAGCCGGTACTGGGCGGCACCAACCCGATGAGCCTGACGCCCGGCGCCCTGCTGGTGGATGTCGGCATCCCCTTCTTCATCCTCAACACCGCCCAAGCCGCGGCGGTGGAGAAGGCCGGCCTGACGGTCAAGGCGTGCAAGAAGGTCGATGGCCAGTACAAGACCATCGTCAAGCCGGGGACGGAAATTACCGTCAATGTCCTGGATCCGGCCTCGGGCAAGCCGGCGACCAGCTACCGGACGATGGCGGCGGACCCCTGCGCGTCCTCATCGACGGGCGTCGTCGCCGTGGTCGTGGCGCCGAAGAAACCCGTCCCGGGCCAGCCCATGCCGCCGCCGGCCTTCAACACCGGCCGGTCCCCCATCCCCTACCTGAACTACGCGTTCGACAACCAGTGCGGCCGGGTGGGCTTCAAGGCCGTGTCCGCCAAGTAACCGCAGGCGGGTCGGCGCGGGTCCTGTGATCCGTGGCGGCGTTTCCGTTCACGCCGCCTCCACCCTCAGCGCCGTGCCGTCCACGCCCACCACGCGCACGGTCGCCCCGGCGGCCAGGCCGTCGGGGCCGTAGACGATCCAGGCGCCGTCGTCCAGGCGGGCACGGCCCTGGCCGTTGGTGATGGGCGTCTCCAGCGTCAGGACGCGGCCCACATACTGGCTGGCGCGGGCGTTCAGGGGCGGGCCGGGGGGCGCCGGCTCGGCCCGGTCGCCACCCAGCCAGCGGCGGGTGGCCAGCAGCAGGCTGGCCGCCAGCACGGCGAACAGCACCGCCTGCCCGGCCAGGGCCAAGGCTGGGAAGAGGAACAGCGCCGTGCCCACAAGCACCGCCGCCACGCCCAGCCACAGCAGGCCGAAGCCGGGGGTGACCATTTCCACCAGCGCCAGGGCGACGCCCGCCGCCCACCAATGCCAGGCGTGGGGCGTCCATTCGCTCAGGTCAGGCATGGGGCTCTCCCTCAGCTGCCAGGGGTGGTCCACGGCCCGCCGGCGGGCGGCGGGGCCGGTGGATCCCCACGACGGGGCGGCGGGGCCGGGCGGTTGGCCGGCATGCCGGCGAAGCTGTCCTTGGCCAGTTCGGCGATGCCGCCCAGGGCGCCCAGGATGCCGGTCGATTCCATGGGCATGAACAGGATCTTCTGGTTGGGGCTGGCGGCGAAGCCCTTCAGCGCGTCGACATAGCGCTGGGCGATGAAGTAGTTCACGGCCTGGACGCTGCCGCCGGCGATGGCCTCGGACACCACGCGGGTGGCGGTGGCCTCCGCCTCCGCCAGGCGCACGCGGGCCTCGGCCTCGCGGAAGGCGGCCTCTTTCTTGCCCTCGGCCTGCAGGATGGCGGATTGCTTCTCGCCCTCCGCCCGCAGGATGGCGGACTGGCGTTGGCCCTCGGCCTCCAGGATCAGGGCGCGGCGTTCCCGCTCCGCCTTCATCTGGCGGGCCATGCTGTCCACCAGGTCGCGCGGCGGCTGGATGTCGCGGATTTCCACGCGGGTGATTTTCACGCCCCAGGGGTGGGTGGCGGCGTCGACCACGGTCAGCAGGCGGGCGTTGATGGCGTCGCGCTGCGACAGCAGCTCATCCAAATCCATGGAGCCCATGACCGTGCGCAGGTTGGTCATGGTCAGGTTCAGGACGGCGCGGTCCAGGTTGCGCACCTCATAGCTGGCCTTGGCGGCGTCCAGCACCTGGAAGAACAGCACGCCGTCCACCGTCACCATCGCGTTGTCCTTGGTGATGATCTCCTGCGACGGCACGTCCAGCACCACCTCCTGCATGGTCTGGCGGGCGCCGATGCGGTCGACGAAGGGCACGATGATGGCCAGGCCGGGCTTCAGGGTGCGGGTATACCGCCCGAACCGTTCCACCGTGTATTCCATGCCCTGGGGCACGGTCTTGATGCTGCTGTAGACCAGGACGATGGCGAAGGCCAGAACGGCCAGGATGAACACGCCGAAGGGCGACAAGGCGTCTCTCCCGCTTGTGGGCGCGGGGGCCGCCGCCGGAACGGCCGCCCCGCTCTGCCCCGCCATCATGCCACAGCGCGGGTGCCGCCACCCGATCTTTTATCTTTCTGGTTGTGGCGTTTACCCCTGGGTAAGGGCGACCCACCGCGCCTTGGCCTCGGCATAGGTGCCGTCGCCCAGCACGCAATCCAGCTGCGGCAGGCGGGTGATCAGGGGTTGGTTCGGGACGTCGCCCGCCATCCAGTCGCGTCCCAGCTGCTGGATCAGGGCGATCTGCGCCGGAGCCACCGCATCGGCCGGCAGGGCCGCCACCTGGACAAAGCGCCCGTCGGCTAGGCCCGGCGGCGCCTTCCACACCCCGCTGTCCAGCACCGGCTGGACGGAGACGTTCAGGCGCACCAGCCCACCCGGGGCGGCGGGGTCCCGGCCCGCCAGGCGCTGGGCCAGGATGTGGGCATCCAGGCTGGCGGTGTCGGGGGGATCGTCCAGGGTGGTCTGGGCCAGCAGTGACAGGTCGCCCAGGGTACCCCGCATCCCCACCGGTTCGGCCAGGTCGTCCGGCGGCTGGCTGGTGCTGGTCACCGGCGCGTGGCGGGTGGTGCCGCTGCCGAGACTCAGGATTTTAAGGTCGGTGTCGCCGCCGGGTTGCGCCAGCGCCTCCATCACCGCCAGCATCACCGGGTTGTTGCAGCCTGTCACGCCGCCGTCCCAGTACAGGCGCCCGTCGCACCGGGCGGGTTCGTCGAAGAAGGCCACGGGCGCGGTGCTGCTGGCGTTGATGACCTCCGCCAGGGGCGCGGTGGAGGCCTGCGGCTCCGTCACCGCCGTGGCCAGGCCGGCATAGCTGCGGAAGGTCATGGCCCGGCGCTGGGCGTAGTCGAAGGCGGGGATGAACACCTTCACCGGTAGGGTGCCCCGCCGCGCCAGGGGCAGCGGCAGGCGGGCCATGGGGCAGGCGGACAGGGCCAGGGGGCGCACCTGGCCATCGACCGTAGCGGGGGTGGGCGGCGCCAGGCTGGGGTCATCCAGCATGGCGGTCAGGCCGGCCAGCTTGCCCTGGGTGCTGTACTGCGGGCCCAGGTCCAGGTCGGCCACCAGCCTGTCCAGCCCATCGACCTTCACGAACAGGGTGCCCCGCCGCGTATCGTCGACGAACATGTCCAGGATTTGGGCCGGTGTCAGGTTCTTGATCAGCCCGCCCAGCACGATGGCCCCGGCCGAGGTGCCGGCCGCCAGGTCGAATTCCGCCAGGATGTCGTGGCCCGGCGTATCGCTGCCGTACAGATCGGCCAGAACCATGGCCTCCAGCAGGGCCCAGGGGCCGCCGCCGTCCAGCGTCAGGATGCGATAGGACATGGTTCCCTCCCTCAACCCCGCGCACCTCTACGCGGTTTTGAGGGGAATGGGCTAGTGCCACTTAGCCGCGCAGCGCCGCGATGTTGGCCTGATAGCGCCCCGCCCCGCCCTGGAAAACGGCGGAACCCGCCACCAGCACCTCCGCCCCCGCCTGCACGCACAGGCGCGCCGTCTCATGGTTCACGCCGCCGTCGACCTCGACCTGGATGGGCCGGCGGCCGATCATGGCGCGCAGGGCCTGAATCTTGGGGATCATGGCGGGGATGAAGGATTGGCCGCCGAAGCCGGGGTTCACGGTCATGACCAGCACCAGGTCCAACCGGTCCAGCACATAGGCCACGGCGCTTTCCGGCGTGGAGGGGTTCAGCGCCACGCCGGCCTTTTTGCCCAGGGTGCGGATGCGTTCCAGCGTGCGGTCCAGGTGGGTGGTGGCCTCCGCCTGCACGGTGATGATGTCGGCCCCGGCCGCGGCGAAAGCCTCCAGGTAGGGATCGACCGGGCTGATCATCAGGTGCACGTCGAAGGGGCGGTCGGTGTGGGGACGCAGGGCTTTCACCACGGCGGGACCGATGGTCAGGTTGGGCACGAAATGGCCGTCCATGACATCGACATGGATATAGTCGGCCCCCGCCGCCGTGATGGCGCGCACCTCGGCGCCCAGGCTGGCGAAGTCGGCGGACAGGATGCTGGGGGCGATCAAGGGTTGGCTCATGGCGGGGCCTCCTTATCCGCTACCTGGCTATCGGGCGTGCCGGCGAACACCCGGCTGGCCAGGATGTCCTCCGCCTCGATAACCGTCAGGTCGTCCACCGACAGGGGGCCGTCGTCCCGCTGGAACAGGCGGCTGGCCTGGCGCAGGCGGGCGCGGTCCAGGGCGTTGCGGATGGACCGGCCGTTGGCGAAATGCGGCTGGCCCCGGCGCAGGGCGATGTACTGGGCGAACACCGCCTTGGCCTGCGGGCTGAGGCGATAGTTCATGGCTTCCAGCTGCCGCTCCCCGATTTCCAACAGTTCTTCCTCGCCATAGTCGGGGAAGTCGATGTGGTGGGCGACGCGAGAGCGGAAGCCGGGGTTGGCCTGGAAGAAGCGGTCCATGCGGTCGGCATAGCCGGCCAGGATGACCACCAGGTCGTCGCGCTGGTTCTCCATGACCTGCAGAAGGATCTCGATGGATTCCTGGCCATAGTCGCGCTCGTTCTCCGGCCGGTAGAGGTAGTAGGCCTCGTCGATGAACAACACGCCGCCGGCGGCGCGCTTCAGCACCTCCTTGGTCTTGGGCGCCGTGTGGCCGATGTATTGGCCCACCAGATCATCACGGGTGACGGTCACCAGGTGCCCGCGGCGGACATAGCCCAGTCGGTGCAGGATGGCCGCCATCTTCAGCGCCAGGGTGGTCTTGCCCGTGCCGGGGTTGCCGGTGAAGCTCATGTGCAGGGTGGGGGCGCCCACCGCCAGGCCGAAGCGCTGGCGCGCCCTGTCCACCAGCAGCAGGGCCGCGATCTCGCGCAGCCGCCGCTTGATGGGCGCCAGGCCCACCATTTCCTGGTCCAGTTGCGCGAAGATTTCCGGCAGGCCGGAGGCTTCGAAATCGGCGCGCAGATCCACCGCCCCCGGCGCCGTGTCGGCGGCGTCCGGCGGGATTGCCATGAGGGTCGCGGCCATCACGAATACCGCTCCCCTTCCGGCAGCTGGGTGGCGTAGGACCGAGTGGTGTAGCGGACGCGCCGGCCGTCGCTTTCCTGGCGTTCCAGGGCAAAGCCGGGCTCGTTGGCGGGCCGGTTGACGATGAAGGACAGGCGCACGCTCTCCCACCCGTGGCTGGCGTCGAAGCCGGAGATGCGGATGTAGCGGTCGCCGTAGACCTTGCGGCAGGACGCCAGCTCGCCCATGACGCCGGCGGCGTCGCGGATGTCGAACATGGGCAGGCCCCACATGTCCCAATAGGTGTTGCGGGGGTGCGGGTCGTCGGTGAACTCGATGTTCACCGCCCAGCCCTGGTCGATGCAGTACTGCACCTGGGCCGTGATCTGCTCGTCCGTCAGGTCGGGCAGGAAGGAGAAGGTTCCTTGGGTGAGGCGCATCTTAAGTCTCCCTATCCTTTAGCCAGCGACGCTGGCGGTCGGCACGAAATCCGGCGCGTCGGTCGAGGTGTAGTTGAAGGTCACGTCCTTCCAGACGTCCAAGGCCTGGCGCAGGGGCGTGCAGTGGCGGCTGGCGGCGGCCAGGATGTCCGGGCCTTCGTTGACGATGTCGCGGCCCTCGTTGCGGGCCAGCACCATGGCCTCCAGCGCCACCCGGTTGGCGGTGGCGCCGGCCTGGATGCCCATGGGGTGGCCGATGGTGCCGCCGCCGAACTGCAGCACCACGTCATCGCCAAAGAGGTCCAGCAGCTGGTGCATTTGCCCGGCATGGATGCCGCCCGAGGCCACCGGCATGGTCTTGCGCAGCGAGGCGAAGGACTGGTCGAAGAAGATGCCGTTCTCCAGCCGCTGGGGCAGGAAGTCTTCACGGCAGATGTCGTAATAGCCCTTGGTGGTGGCGGGGTCGCCCTCCAGCTTGCCCACCACCGTCCCGGCGTGGATGTGGTCCACCCCCGCCAGCCGCATCCACTTGGCGATCACGCGGAAGGACACGCCGTGGCTTTTCTGCCGGGTGTAGGTGGAATGCCCCGCGCGGTGCAGGTGCAGCACCATGTCGTTGCGCCGCGCCCATTTGGACATGGACTGGATGGCGGTATAGCCGATGACCAGGTCGATCATGACGATGCACGAGCCGATGGATTTGGCGAACTCCGCCCGCTCGTACATGTCCTCCATGGTGGCGGCGGTCACGTTCAGGTAGGTGCCCTTGATCTCGCCCGTCACCGCCTGGGCGCGGTTCACCGCCTCCATGCAATAGAGGAAGCGGTCGCGCCAGTGCATGAAGGGCTGGGAATTGATGTTCTCGTCATCCTTGGTGAAGTCCAGGCCGCCTTTCAGCGCCTCATAGACCACGCGGCCATAGTTGCGGCCCGATAGGCCCAGCTTGGGCTTCACTGTGGCGCCCAGCAGGGGGCGGCCGAACTTGTCCAACCGTTCCCGTTCCACAACGATACCGGTCGGCGGGCCGTCGAAGGTCTTCACATAGGCCACGGGCAGGCGCATGTCCTCCAGCCGCAGGGCCTTCAGCGGCTTGAAGCCGAAGACGTTGCCGATGATGGATGCCGTCAGGTTGGCGATCGATCCGGGTTCGAAAAGATCGATGTCATAGGCGATGTAGGCGAACCAGCTCTCGGGCGATCCGGGCACCGGTTCCACCCTGTGCGCCTTGGCGCGATACTTGTCGCAGGCCGTCAGCCGGTCGGTCCACACCACCGTCCAGGTGGCGGTGGAGGACTCGCCGGCCACGGCCGCCGCCGCCTCGATGGGGTCCACCCCATCCTGTGGCGTGATGCGGAAGACGGCGATGACGTCCGTGTCCTTGGGCACGTAGTCCGGTTGCCAGTAGCCCATGTCCTGGTACTTCATGACCCCGGCGGCGTAACGGTCGCGGCGGTCCCGCTTGTCGATCGCGTTCATGTTTTTGTCCTCCTCAAACGCCGGCGGGCCATCCGGCCCTTGGCTGTCCTCGATTTCCAGTCCGCCTTCGGCTCCCCGTAAATCTGCGGCGGCCCCGGTCGGGGCCTAGGGGGCGTAGGGTGGTGTCACTCGGCCGCCACGCTGGTGCTGCCCAGTTGGGGGTCCAGCGATCCCGTGGCGTAGCGCTTGGCCATGGCGGCCATGGGCAGGGGCGTGATGCGGCTGGCGTTGCCGGCGGCGCCGAATTGTTCGAAGCGGTCGCGGCACAGCGCCTTCATGGCGTCCATGGCTGGCTTCAGGAACTTGCGCGGGTCGAACTCCGCCGGGTTCTCGGTCGCCGTCTTGCGGAACTGCACCGCCATGGCCAGGCGGCAGTCGGTGTCGATGTTGATCTTGCGCACGCCGAAGCGGATGCCGCGCACGATCTCGTCCACCGGCACGCCCCAGGTGCGGGGCATGCGGCCGCCATAGGCGTTGAACAGATCCTGCAGTTCCTGCGGCACGGAGGAGCTGCCGTGCATCACCAGATGGGTGTTGGGCAGCCGCTCATGGATGGCTTCCACCACGTTCATGGCCAGGATGTCGCCGTCCGGCTGGCGCGAGAATTTATAGGCGCCGTGCGAAGTGCCCATGGCGATGGCCAGGGCGTCCACGCGGGTGGCGGCGACGAAGTCCAGCGCCTGGTCGGGGTCGGTGCACAGCTGGTCCAGCGACAGCACGCCCTCGGCGCCGTGGCCGTCCTCCGCCTCACCCTGGCCCGTCTCCAGGCTGCCCAGCACGCCCAGCTCCCCCTCGACCGAGGCGCCCACCCAATGGGCGGCTTCCGCCACGCGGCGGGTGATGTCGACGTTGTACGCGTAGGGCGCCGGCGTCTTGGCGTCGGCCATCAGCGACCCGTCCATCATGACGGAGGTGAAGCCGTGCTGCAGGGCCGTCAGGCAGGTGGCCTCGCTGTTGCCGTGGTCCTGGTGCAGGCACAGCGGGATGGTGGGGTAGAGCGCCTCCAGCGCGTCGATCATATGGGCCAGCATGAGGTCGCCGGCATAGGACCGGGCGCCCCGGCTGGCCTGCAGGATGACGGGGGCGTCCACCTGGGCGGCGGCCTCCATGACCGCCAGGCCCTGTTCCATGTTGTTGATGTTGAAGGCGGGCACGCCGTAATCGCGTTCCGCCGCGTGGTCCAGTAGCTGACGAAGGGTTATACGAGCCATTGTGTAGCGCTCCTTAAGCGTGGGCGACGCGGGCGCGGACGGCGGCCATGATGGCGTCGACGGTGATGCCGAAATGGCGGTAGAGGTCCGGCGCGGGGGCGGAGGCGCCGAAGCC
Organism: Nitrospirillum bahiense; assembly: GCF_007828025.1. Classification (NCBI taxonomy): domain Bacteria; kingdom Pseudomonadati; phylum Pseudomonadota; class Alphaproteobacteria; order Rhodospirillales; family Azospirillaceae; genus Nitrospirillum; species Nitrospirillum bahiense. Next base: position 301,231 of record NZ_VITO01000009.1, on the reverse strand, counting down.
CCCCATCCCGATGAAGGCGCCCTGGTCGCCCAGCCAGCGGTCCCAGCCGAAGCGCACCGCCGCCTCCACCCCGACGCGCGGGGCATTGCCCAGCACGATGGCGCGGTTGGCCGGCGGCTGCCGCTCGAACAGTTCCCAGCAGGGCATGGACACCACGGCGGTGGCGATGCCCTCTTCGGCCAGGCGTTCCGCCGCCTCCACCGCCAGCGCCACCTCTGATCCCGTCGCCAGCAGGGTGGCGTCACGTGGGCCGGGGGTTTCGCGTAGAATGTAGGCGCCGGTGGCGCTGCGGTTCCAGGACGCGTCGCGGCGCAGGGTGGGCAGGTCCTGGCGCGACAGGCACAGGGCCGACGGCGTGCCGGGACTGGTCAGCGCCAGTTCCCAGCACTCCGCCGTCTCCACCGCATCGGCGGGGCGGAAGACGTGCAGGTTGGGCGTGGCGCGCAGCATGGCCAGATGCTCCACCGGCTGGTGGGTAGGTCCGTCCTCCCCCAGGCCGATGCTGTCATGGGTCAGCACATGGATGACGCGCACGCCCATCAGGGCCGACAGGCGGATGGCGCCCCGGGCATAGTCGGAAAACACCAGGAAGGTGCCGCCGTAGGGGATGACGCCGCCATGCAGGGCCAGGCCGTTCATCACCGCGGCCATGGCATGTTCGCGGATGCCGTAATGGATGTAGCGTCCGGCATAGTGGCCGGCGTTCATCACATCCATTCCCTTGGTCTGGGTCAGGTTGGAATGGGTCAGGTCGGCGGATCCGCCCACGGTCAGGTCGGTGGCGGCGTTCACCACGCCCAGCACCAGCTGCGAAGCCTTGCGCGTGGCCATCTTGGGCCGGGACTCCGCCAGTTCCTGCCGGTAGGCGGCCAAGGCGTCGACCACGTCCGCCCCCGGTTCCGCCGCCATGACGCGCCAGAAGTCGGCGCGGGCGGGATGGGCGGCCACACGCCGTTCCCAGGCCTCGCGGGCTTGCTGGCCGGCCCGGCCCACGGCACGCCAGGAGTCCCGGATGTCGTCCGGCACGGTGAAGGGCGGGCTGTCCCAGCCCAGGGCCTGTGCCGTAGCCTGCGCCTCCTCCACGCCCAGGGGGGCGCCGTGGACGCCGCAGGTGCCGGCCTTGGTGGGGGCGCCATAGCCGATGACGCTGCGGCAGGCGATCAAGGTGGGGCGGTCGCTGGCCCGGGCCCGGTTCAGGGCCGCCTCGATGGCTTCATGGTCGTAGGCGTCCACCCGTTCCACCGCCCAGCCGGAGGCTTTGAGGCGCGCCAGTTGGTCCGTGCCGGTGGACAGGGTGGTAGACCCGTCGATGGAAATGCCGTTGTCGTCCCACAGCACCACCAGGCGGGACAGCTTCAGATGGCCGGCCAGGTCGATGGCCTCCTGGCTGATGCCCTCCATCAGGCAGCCGTCGCCGGCGATGACATAGGTGCGGTGGTCGACCAGGGCGTCGCCGAAGCGGGCGTTCAGGTGCCGCTCCGCCAGCGCCATGCCCACGGCGGTGGTGATGCCCTGGCCCAGGGGGCCGGTGGTGGTCTCGATGCCGGCCGCATGGCCGTATTCCGGATGGCCCGCCGCCTTGGAGCCCAACTGGCGGAAGCGCTTCAGCTCCTCGATGGGCATGTCGGCATAGCCCAGAAGATGGTGCAGGGCGTATTGCAGCATGCTGCCGTGGCCGGCCGACAGGACGAAGCGGTCGCGGTCGGGCCAGTCGGGGCGGGCGGGATCGATGCGCATCACCCGGGTGAACAGCACGGTGGCGACGTCGGCCATGCCCATGGGCATGCCGGGGTGGCCGGACTTCGCCGCCTCCACCCCCGCCACCGCCAGCATGCGCACGGCGTTGGCCATCTCGGCCAGATCAGGGGCCAGATCGGGGGGGGTGTCAGGCTCGGCGCTTTCGACTTGGCGCAGGGATAGGGTGGGGGTCATGGCGGTGTCCCTCCTTCAACCGGCGCGGCGCTTGCGTTCGACCAGCTGCAGGATCAGCGGCGTCAGGATCAGCTGCATGGCCAGGTCGAGCTTGCCGCCCGGGATGACGATGGAATTGGCCCGCGACATGAAGCTGCCGGCGATCATGGACAGCAGGTAGGGGAAGTCGATGCCGCGGGGGTTGCGGAAGCGGATGACGACGATGGATTCGTCCGGGGTCGGTATCCAACGCGCGATGAAGGGGTTGGAGGTGTCGACCGTGGGCACGCGCTGGAAATTGATGTCCGTCTGCGTGAACTGCGGGCAGATGTAGCGGACGTAGTCCGGCATGCGCCGCAGGATGGTGGTCATGACGTCGTCGGTGCTGTAGCCCCGGCTGGTGCGGTCGCGGTGGATCTTTTGGATCCATTCCAGGTTGATCACCGGCACGACGCCGATCTTGAGGTCCGCATGGCCGGCGATGTCATAGCCGTCGGCCACCACCGCGCCGTGAAGGCCCTCGTAGAACAGCAGGTCGCTGGGGCCCGGCAGATCCTCCCAGGGGGTGAAGGTGCCGGGGGGGCAGCCATAGTGTTCCGCTTCGCCCGCGTCGTGGACATAGTGGCGGGTGCGGCCCGTGCCGTCGTCGCCATAGCGCCGGAACAGCTCCTGCAACTCGCCCAGCAGATTGGCGTGGGGGCCGAAATGGCTGAAATGGTGGTCGCCGTCCTTGTCGGCCTGCGCGATGGCCTGCTTCATCTGGGCGCGGTCATAGCGGTGATAGGCGTCGCCATCGATGCAGACGGCGTTCACCCCCTCGCGCCGGAAGACGTGCTCGAAAATCTGCCGGACCGAGGTGGTGCCGGCCCCGGACGAACCGGTGACGGAAATGATGGGATGGCGGATGGACATGGTCTGGACCCCTTCCGTCAGGCGCGCAGCAGGCCGCGCTGCCCGAACAGGGGTGCGCGATCGGCCAGGAGGGGCGGGGCGGCATGGTGGTTGGCCACCCGCTCCACCTCGGCGCGTGAGCCAAAGACCAGGGCGGTACGCTCATGCAGGTGGCCGGGCGTCAGATCCAGGATGCGGGTCTGCCCGTCTGTGGCGGCCCCGCCGGCCTGCTCGATGATCAGGGCGATGGGGTTGGCCTCATAGACCAGGCGCAGGCGGCCGCTGCGATATCCCGGACGCTCGTCGGTAGGGTAGAGGTAGACCCCGCCCCGGCGCAGGATGCGGAAGGCGTCGGCCACCAGGGACGCGATCCAGCGCATGTTGTAGTTCTTGGCCCGCGGCCCGTCCGACCCCGCCAGGCAATCGTCGACATAGGTGCGGATGCTGGGCGCCCAGTGCCGCTGGTTCGACGCGTTGATGGCGAATTCCTTCGTTTCCGCCGCCACCGCGACAGGCCCGGCCATGCGGACGAATTCCGCCGTGGGCGTGGGCGGCGGCGGGGCGGCCCAGCCATTGCCAGCCTGCACGGCCACCACGGGCGCCACCGGCCGCTTATCCAGGAAGAAGATCTCGGTGCCCGATCCCAGGGTCAGGACCAGGGCGGTCTGCGGCCCGTAGACCAGGAAGCCGGCCGCCAGCTGGCGGTGGCCGGGTTGCAGCAGCGCCGCCGCCGGGTCGTCGGCATCCTCCACGCCCAAAATGGAGAAGATGGTGCCGACCGAGACATTGGTTTCGATGTTGCTGGACCCATCCAGGGGATCGATGGCGACCGCCAGAGTGCCCGCGGGATCCAGCAGGACGGGGGCGTCCGCCTCCTCCGACCCCACCACCGCCACCGGGGCGCCGGCCAACCGGTCGATGACGATGTCATGGGCCCTGAGATCCAATTCCTTCTGGGTGTCGCCGTTGCTTTCGCCGCGCACCGCCGCCATCTCGCCCGCCAGGGGGCCCATGGCCACCAGGTCGGCGATGGCCAGGCCGGCGTCGGCCAAGGCCAGGATGGTGCGGACCACGTCCGCCCGCCGATGGGTCCCGCCGTTATGCGCGCCATTGCTCCAGGCTACCAGGTGCCGTGCCAAAGTCGTGGCGTCCGCCATGATGTCCTCCCGTTGTGAGCCGGGTTCCCAGTCCCCGTGTCGTTCTTGAGAGGAGTGTGCGGACGATTGCCTTGTTAGAAAATTCGAATAAACTTAGCTTCATGTTCAGTTTTTCTGAAACGCACCGGGAGGGCCCATGCGCAACGTGACGCTGAAGCAGCTGCGCGCCCTGGTGGCGGTGGCGGAGACGGGTTCGGTGACGGCGGCGGCCAAGCGCCTGCACGTGACGCCGCCGGCCGTAACCATGCAGGTGCAGGCGCTGGAGGATCTGCTGGGCGTGCCGCTGCTGGACCGGCTGGGCGAGCGCTTCAAGCCCACCGACGCGGGGCGCGAGGTCATCGAGACGGCGACCCGCATCGAGGCGGAGCTGCACAACTGCGCCGCCGCCATGGAGGCGCTGCGCAATCTGTCCGGCGGCCGGGTGGCGGTGGGGGTGGTCAGCACCGCCAAGTACTTCGCGCCCTACGCCCTCGGCGCCTTCCGCGCCCAATACCCTCAGATCGAACTGTCGCTGATGGTGGGCAACCGCGAGGACATCATCGCGGCGCTGAAGGCCGACAGCATCGATATCGCCATCATGGGCCGGCCGCCCCGGGACTTACAGGTGGACATGCATGCCATCGGCGACCATCCGCACATCATGATCGCCCCACCGCACCACCCGCTGGTGGGGCGCCGCCACCTGAAGCTGGCGGAATTCGCGCATGAGACCTTCCTGGTGCGCGAGGTCGGGTCCGGTACCCGCATGCTGATGGAATGGTTCTTCGCCCAGGCCGACCTGCACCCCCCCATCAGCATGGAGGTGGGCAGCAATGAGACGGTGAAGCAGGCGGTGATGGCCGGCCTGGGCCTGTCCTTCATCTCCGCCCACACCATCGCCGCGGAACTGGAAAGCGGCCGCCTGGCGCCCCTGGATGTGGAAGGCCTGCCCATCGTGCGCCAATGGTTCTTGGCCAAGCGGTCGGACAAGCGCCTGGCGCCGGCGGCGGCGGCCGTTAAAGCATTTCTGGTGGAGCGGGGCCGGGAATTCCTGCCGAGCGTGAAGCCCATCGCATGATGCATACTCTTTAGGGTCGCTTGCGCGGGCACGAGCAACGCGTTCAGATCTTGATGGGGCGGGCAGGAGCCGCCCAGCCATGCGGATCAGCCGTCTTCCCATCCTTGTCCTGTGCCTGTCGGTCCTGTGCCTTGCGACTGCCTGGCCGGCGGGCGCGCGCGCCCCGGCCGAGGGCGTGCCGGCCTGCAATTACCAGCCCTTCGAACCCGGCCCCAGCCGTATGCGCATGGGCTGGGTCACCCTGGATTTGGGGCCGGGCGACAATCCCAGGACGCCGGAGACCTGGCGCGGCCCCATCATCATGACGCGGCCGGACCGCAGCTATTGCATCACCGACCTTCATACCGGCGTGCTGCAGCGGCCCTTCTTCACCGATGGCCAGAACTTCGTGATGACGACCTATGCGGATGAACAGCAGGCGGTCTTCTTCATCGAAGCCGCCACCTGCCGGGTGCTGTGGAAAAGCCCCGCCTTCTCCGGCAACGTGGCCTTGACGGCCACGGTCCTGCACACCGGCCGCAAGGCCTGGAAACTGGGGCCGCGCTGCCTGCCGGAGACTGATCTTCCCTAAAATCCCCGTCGCCGTGGCGGCATCGGGCGCTCACTTCTCGTCAATGGCACGCGTCGTCAATGGCACGCGCAGTGGGGCCGCTAAATATTTCGCGCCCCATCGTCCGACAAGAGCTTGGTGTGGGTGGGCCTTGACGGGCCTCCAACGGGAAGTGATCGGGAGCTACTTCCGGCATGGGACCCGATTGCGTGAAAAAATAATTACTTAAGGCAGTTGTAGGGGCAATGACCCATTCCATTTCCCTCTACGGAAGCGAAACGTTGACGGCAACGAGGCAACCATGCCTGAGCCAACCATCATATCGGTCTGTGAGCGAAATTGGGAAAAATGGAAGGCTGACTGCAGCGGCTTTCTCAAAGCAGTGGCAGCCGACTTGGGCATTTCTCTGAGTGGGCAAGCGAACGACATCATCGATACAATGGGCCATGCCCCTTGGATCCAGTTGGGCAACGACAGCGAGAAGGCCGTCACCTATGCCGGTCAGAGCTATCTCGTGGTCGCGGGTTTAAAGGCCCCACACCATGGGCATGTGGTGGTGATCGTGCCGGGCGCGCCTAAGCCTTACCCCTCGGGTTACTGGGGACGCTTCGGTGGGACAGGACGAAAGAACACCTCTATCAGCTGGTCCTGGAAACACTCTGAATTGCCGGAGGTCAGGTACTTCGCCGTTCAACTCAATTCGGCTCCCCAGTCATGAAAGCGATCCATATCCTAACCGTTGCCTTCACCGTTTACACGTCCGCGGCGCTGGGCCAGGCATGCACGTACAAGACGCTGGAGCCAGGCGTTGGCAAGGCCCAGGTGGGAGCCAGCGCCATTGATCTGGGCGTGGGGGATGACCCGGTCAAACCGCAGGCTTGGCAGGGGCCTGTGATGTTCACCCACGCTGACGGCACATCCTGCACGGCGGATCCGGAAGTTAGTTTGGTGGAGCGGCCGTTATTCACCGACGGCCAGCGCGTCGTCATCTCCACCTATTCAGGCAGTGAGCGGAGGATTTACTTTTTGGAGATCAACAGTTGCCGGACGTTATGGAAAAGCCCCCCGTTTTCCGGTGGTATGAGCCTGACGGCGCAGACCCTACGCCTGGGCAAGAAAACGCATAAACTCGGGTCGCTTTGCGTGCCGTCGGCCGGATCTCGCTAAAGGGTTACCGCAACAGAGGAGGTGTATTTCTGCGACGCGGGAAAAGATCCTTATAAAGGACAGGCTCATCGGAGGACCATTTCGCCCATGATGATCTTCTTCAAAGGTCTGGCTTTCGCTTGCGCTGTGGCGCTGCTTCTCCCCGCCACGGCCCAGGCCGCCCCCCAGCGCCACCTGCCCGTGGTCTGCCCCTACCAGCCGGTGGAACCCGCGTCGGGCAAAGTCCGCGCCGATGTCCTGACCCTGGACCTGGGCCCCGCCACCGGTGGGGACGCCAAGTCGTGGAAGGGGCCGCTGACCATCACCGGCCAGGACGGCACCACCTGCACCGCCGATGCCGCCGTGGCCCCCATCGAGGGCACGCTGTACAGTGACGGCCAGCACCTGCTGGTGACCACCTCCGCCGGCGGCAGCCGCAAGGTCTTCGTGCTCAGCACCACCAGCTGCCAGCCTCTGTGGAAAAGCAACAGCTTCACCGGTGCCGTCTACCTGAAGGACGGCCAGCTCTACACCGGCAAGACCGCCAACAAGCTGAACCCGGATTGCCTGCCGCTGCCGTGACGGACAAATGACGCTGGCGGCGCGCCTCCCCTTTCGGCGATGATCCCCTCAAATTCCGTGAGGGAGCGCGCACCACCGATGATCGACCAGAATGGCCAGCCCGTCCGCAAGGCGGCGCTCAAGACCTATCTTGAGACCTATAACGCCGGCGCGCGCGGCTCCAAGGAGTTCGGCGGCCTGCCCCGGGCCCTGGTGATCATTTGCGACGGGCTGGTGCTCGGCAAGACCACCTATGTGAAGTGCGTGGATGGCCAGGTGCAGCTGTCACGCCGCAAGGACGGCTCGGTGGTCGGCGGCGGCCTGTAGACGACCGCCACCACAGAAAAGGCAAAAGGGATCTGATCATGCTGGGACGTCGTACCGTGCTCGCCGGCGGTGCCGCCGCCGCGACCGCGTTCGCTTTCGGGGGCGGGCGCCGGGCCCTGGCCGCAGAGGCGCCCGCCATCCCCACGGTGCCGCTGGGCGGCGGGGTGGCCATGCCCGCCCTGGGCTTCGGCACCTATGGCTTGCGCGGCGATGTGTGCCGCCACAGCGTCGCGGACGCCGTCGCCGCCGGCTACCGCCTGATCGACACCGCCAAGGTCTATGTCAACGAGGAAGAGGTGGGCGCCGGCATCCGGGACAGCGGCATCGACCGCAAGTCCCTGTTCGTCACGTCCAAGATCTGGGTGGACGACGCCGGCTATGAGTCGGGCAAGCGCGCCTTCCAGACCACCCTGGACAAGCTGGGCCTGGACTATCTCGACCTCTATCTCATCCACCGGCCGCGCGGCGACCTCGCCGGCGCCTGGCGGGCCATGGAAGAACTGCATAAGGCGGGCCGGATCAGGGCGATCGGCGTCAGCAACTTCGACGACGCGCAACTGGCCGGCCTGATGGCCCACGCCACGGTCAAGCCTGCCGTCAACCAGGTGGAAACCCACCCCTTCTTCCAGGAGACGGCGGCGCTCAGCTCCCTGACGACGGCCGGCATCGCCATGGAGGCCTGGGCCCCCTTTGCCGAGGGCCGCAACGGCCTGTTCACCAACCCCACCCTGCAGGCCATCGCGCGCAAGCACGGCAAGACGGCCGCCCAGGTCACCCTGCGCTGGCACCACCAGCGCGGCGTGATCGCCATCCCCCGGTCCTCCAACCCGGCCCACCGGCGCGAGAACCTGGCCATCTTCGACTTCCAACTGGACGCTGATGAGATGGGCCAGATCGCGAAGCTGGATTTGAACCGCTCGCAGTTCCCGGAGTGGACTTGAGCTGGGAACATACCTTGGCAGGTTAGAAGAGCTCGTGCGTTAATCTGAAACGCGTGCGCGTACCTTAACGGTGAAAATATGGAATTGGCCGATTGTTTTAAATTTTCGACCAAATATATCCTGATAATCAAGGGCGGATATTATAGAATACATAGTCATTTCCTGGAATGATGGATGTGTGTCTACTGATATCAGCTCCCCTTCTTTTGTCAGAATATATTGTGATATATCATTATTCGTGATATTGATTTCCCCGTCATCCTGAATGTCTCGTTTGCCGAAAGGTTTGCTACAGTCTCTAATTTGCTGAGGGACTTGAGGAAAATCAGTGTCGATGGAGGTGGCGTAGATAATTTCGTCCTTGGGCAGGGAAAGTTTCTTCTTAACGTCATCTAAGGATATAAATGGTCTTGATGTTTCTTTCCCGGCGTCTATGGTAAATGCCTTTTTGTATGTTGGGTTGGGCAGAGGGTATGGCATAATTGATATGCTTTTTCCTTTACTCTTAATATCTCCATATTTTAGAACTGTTACGGTTCTATTTCCTACATTGGAGAATTTTATGTCAATGTAAGTTTTTCTATCGCCATCCCAACACGCTAAAGACGCTTCTGAGATGGTAGCAACCGATCTGTTTTCATCGTAGAGGATGGCTAGTTTAGCTTTATCGAGCGCATTCATTTGATGAATATTTTGAGTTGTAGGATTTTTCTCCATGCAATCCGATCTATTAAGATCTTTGATTGCTTTCTCAAGAGAAACTGCTGACGAAGAACATTTACCTGAGTAAATATTGTAATGATAATGAATTCCGCCGGTATTACTTCCTACGGCAGGGCTTTGATTCCCGGTCGAGTGAACTTCCTCTGCGTCATGACCGAGGCAGATTCCAGGAATTAACGCAATCAATACTAATATGGTATTTAGCGTGGACCGTATATTCATTTGCACTCACTATAATGTATTCCGCCAGAATTTGCCCCTGTAGCTGGGGAGTTGTTCCCGGTTGATGTAACGTGCAAGGCTAATTTGTCTGAAATTGTGATCGCCCAGAACATCAACACAATTGATATAATACTGCTTCCAACTAAGGCAACAGCATACCTCGGGCCAATTTCCTTTATTCTCTTGAATAAAAGAACAACGATAATCGCTAATGCTATACATGCCGCGGAGAATGGTGTTCCAGCGTGTGCTAAGGCATTAAACAAGATATTCCCCGAAAGTTCGCGGATAGTTATTTGAGGTATGTAGTATTTGTTATATAATTAATCTCTGCTCAGTTAAGGGTCGAGGTATTGATAAGTAATAAATAATATCAGGATCTTTCCGGATCAAATTGAATCGTCAGAAAGATTCTAAGCCTCTGGTTTGTCGTGTGATCGGCTCAGGTGGCACCACCTGAGCCGATCACTCTCTAGGTCGCAGGATACGCTTTCAGCTGCACCCCGTGGTGCTGCCGCAGGTGTCGCACTTGAGGCACGTCCCGTTGCGCACCAGGGTCATGTTCTGGCATTCGGGGCAGGGGTCGCCTTCGTAGCCTTTGGCGCGGGCTTCCTTGACGCGTTCCCAGCGGGCGTCGCCGCCGCCGGAGACGGCGCCGCCGTAGCTGGTGCCGGTCACCACCTTTTCCGCACGGCTCAGGGCCGAGAAGGCCTGGGCGGCGCCATGGGTGCCGGTGGCCACGTGGGTCTCAACGCTGGCGGTGGCGGTCGCGGTGGCCGTCTGGAAGGCGGCGACGGCGCGGCCGGCTTGGCCGCCGGGCAGTACCCGCAGGTTGGGCAGGTTGTTGCGGACATAGCCGGTGGAGGTGATGCGGGCGACCGCGTTCAGCGTCTCCTCCGCCACTTCGGCCGCATGCGGCGGCAGGTCGCTCTGCTTCACGCCGCCGCCCATGGTGTCGGGCAGGATGTCGTCCGGCGTGGCGTGGGCGAGATCCGTGCGCGACAGGTAGCTGATGGCCAGCTCGCGGAACACATAGTCCAGGATGGACGTCGCCATCTTGATGGCATCGTTGCCCTGCACCATGCCGGCCGGCTCGAAGCGGGTGAAGGTGAAGGCCTCCACGTACTCCTCCAGCGGCACGCCGTACTGCAGGCCCAGGCTGATGGCGATGGCGAAATTGTTCATCAGCGAGCGGAAGGCGGCACCCTCCTTGTGCATGTCGATGAAGATCTCGCCCAGCTTGCCGTCCTCGTACTCGCCGGTGCGCAGGTAGACCTTGTGGCCGCCCACGGTGGCCTTCTGGGTGTAGCCCTTGCGGCGGTGGGGCAGGCGCTCGCGCTGGGCGCGCACCACCTTCTCGATCACCTTTTCCACGATGCGCTCGGTCACCACCTCGACGCGGACGGCGGCCGGGGCCTCCAGCACCTTTTCCAGCGTGGTCTCGGCGATGGCTTCGTCCTCGTCATCCTCCTCCAGCACCTGGGCGTTCAGCGGCTGGGACAGCTTGCTGCCGTCGCGGTAGAGCGCATTGGCCTTCAGGCCCAGGCTCCACGACAGCATGTAGGCGTCCTTGCACGCCTCCACCGTGGCGTGGTTGGGCATGTTGATGGTCTTGGAGATGGCGCCGGAGATGAAGGGCTGTGACGCCGCCATCATGCGGATATGGCTTTCCGCCGACAGATAGCGCGTGCCGATCTTCCCGCACGGGCTGGCGCAGTCGAACACCGGCAGATGCTCGGCCTTCAGGCCCGGCGCGCCCTCCAGGGTCATGGCGCCGCAGCAATAGACGTTGGCGGCCTCAATCTCGGCTTTGCTGAAGCCCAGGTGGGACAAGAGGTCGAAGCCGAATTCCTCCAGCTTGTGCGCCGGCACACCCAAGGCCCCGGTCAGGAAGTCGGCGCTCAGCGTCCACTTGTTGAAGGCGAACTTGATGTCGAAGGCGTTGGCCAGGCCCGCTTCCAGCTTCTCCAGCTGTTCCGCGCCGAAGCCCTTGGCCGCCAGCGTCTCATGGTTCACGCCCGGCGCGCCCTTCAGCGTGCCGTGGCCCACGGCATAGCGCTCGATGCGGGCCACGTCCGTGGCGGAGTAGCCGAGGCGGGCCAGCGCTTCCGGCACCACGCGGTTGATGATCTTGAAATAGCCGCCGCCGGCCAGCTTCTTGAACTTCACCAGGGCGAAGTCCGGCTCGATGCCGGTGGTGTCGCAGTCCATGACCAGGCCGATGGTGCCGGTGGGGGCGACCACGGTGGCCTGGGCGTTGCGGTAGCCGTGCTTCTGGCCCAGCTCCAGCGCCTCATCCCAGGCGCGGCGGGCGGCCACGATCAGCCGCTGGTCGGGGCAATCCTCGGCATCCAGCGGCACCGGGGTGACCGACAGGCCCTCGTACCCTTCCCCGGCGCCATAGGCGGCGCGGCGATGGTTGCGGATGACGCGCAGCATGGCCGTGGCGTTGGGGGCATAGCCGGGGAAGGTGCCCAGCTCACCCGCCATCTCGGCGGAGGTGGCGTAGGCCACACCGGTCATGATGGCGCTGATGGCGCCGCAGATGGCCCGGCCCTCGGCGCTGTCATAGGGAATGCCCTCGGCCATCAGCAGGCCGCCGACGTTGGCGAAGCCCAGGCCCAGGGTGCGGTACTCATACGACAGGCGCGCGATCTCCTTGGAGGGGAACTGCGCCATGAGGACCGAGATTTCCAGCGCCACCGTCCACAGCCGGCAGGCGTGGCGGAAGGCATCGGTGTCGAACGAGCCGTCGGCCCGGCGGAACTCCATCAGGTTCAGGGACGCCAGGTTGCAGGCCGTGTCGTCCAGGAACATGTATTCCGAGCAGGGGTTGGAAGCGTTGATGCGGCCGGACTCGGGGCAGGTGTGCCAGTCGTTGATGGTGGTGTCGTACTGCACGCCCGGGTCGGCCGATTGCCAGGCGGCGTGGCCGATCTTGTCCCACAGGTCGCGGGCCTTCAGCGTCTTGGCCACCTTGCCGTCGGTGCGGCGGATCAGGTTCCAGTCGGCATCCTCCTTCACCGCGCGGATGAAGGCGTCGGGCACGCGGACGGAGTTGTTGGAGTTCTGGCCGGAAACGGTCAGGTAGGCGCTGGAATCCCAGTCCGTGTCATAGGTCTGGAACTCCATCTCCGTATAGCCCTGGCCGGCGAACTGGATGACCCGCTGGATGTAGTTTTCCGGGATCATGACCTTGCGGGCGTCGATGATGGCCCGCTTCAGCGCCTTGTTCTTCGTCGGGTCCAGGCGATCGGCGTCGGGGCCCATGCCTTCCGTCGCCGCCGCCATGATGGCGTTCAGATGCTTGTTGGCCAGCTTGGATCCCGCCACCAGGGCGCAGACCTTCTGCTCCTCCACCACCTTCCAGTCGATGTAGGCCTCGATGTCCGGGTGGTCCAGGTCCACCGTCACCATCTTGGCGGCGCGGCGGGTGGTGCCGCCCGACTTGATGGCCCCGGCGGCGCGGTCGCCGATCTTCAGGAAGCTCATCAGGCCGGAGGACTTGCCGCCGCCGGCCAGCCGCTCGCCGTCGCCGCGCAGGCGGGAGAAGTTGGAACCGGTGCCGGAGCCGTACTTGAACAGGCGGGCCTCACGCACCCACAGGTCCATGATGCCGCCCTCGTTCACCAGGTCGTCTGCGACGGACTGGATGAAGCAGGCGTGGGGCTGCGGGTGCTCATAGGCCGACTTGCTGGCCACCAGCTCCCCAGTCTTGAAGTCGACATAGTGATGGCCCTGGGCGGGGCCGTCGATGCCATAGGCCCAGTGCAGGCCGGTGTTGAACCACTGCGGGCTGTTGGGCGCCGCCATCTGGCGGGCCAGCATGTGGCGCATCTCATCGAAATAGGCGCTGGCGTCGGCCTCGCTGTCGAAATAGCCGCCCTTCCAGCCCCAATAGGCCCAGGTGCCGGCCAGGCGGTCGAAGACCTGGCGGGCGGAGGTCTCGCCACCCACACGCTCCTTGGCGGGCACATCGGCCAGCGCGTCCTCGTCGGCCACCTGTCGCCACAGGAAGGACGGGACGTCGTTCTCCTCCACCTTCTTCAGGCGGGCGGGCACACCGGCGCGGCGGAAATACTTCTGGGCCAGGATGTCACAGGCCACCTGGCTCCAGTCCGCCGGCACCTGGATGTCCTTGGCCTGGAAAACCACCGAGCCGTCGGGGTTGCGGATCTCGCTGGTCGCCGTGCGGAAGGCGATCCCCTCGTAAGCGTCCCGACCGTCGACCGTGAACCGTCTTTCGATGCGCATGGTGCCCCGACCCCCGAATGAAATGCTGCGATGGTGGGGTGGGTGTCGCGGGGGCGCCGATTCCGGAGATCGTTGTCCGGACCTGGGGTCCTGGAAACAGGCAAAACCACCCCAAAACCTGGGCTGGTCCCCGGTGCTCTACGCCGCGACAGCACCCCTAGATGCTGTATGTCGGGGAAGCGTATGCCACCATGTTTCGACCATCAACGACATTTTGTGGTCTCTAAAGGGGAGGTGCATACCGGTTGTGGTTGACTCTTCGTACAGGGGGCGATTCTTCAACGAAACCGAGCCTTTCATGGTTTTGGCTCACCCTGGTTCGCAAGCTGAAGAATGCGTCCGGCCGCCCGCTTCCCGGGTGGTGCGCCCGGCGGGGCGGGAACACCCGGGGCGCCACCGCGCTTTTGGGTTTCCAACCCCCCTGGAAGATGGCAGGGTGCCCCTCCGGCACCGCAGGTGGTGCGGCGTCTTGGCCCCTTGTTCTTGAGAATCCCCGTCCCGAATGCCCCCTGAGCGCAGCCCAGACCAGCGCCCCAACCGACCGACTTATCATCACCCGGTGGTCATCGATCCGGCGGCGCGCGCCCCGGCGGGGGGAAAACCGGAAGGAAGCGCGGTGGAAGACAAGGCGGCGGGCGGCGGCCAGGTGACTGGCGATGGGGCCAAGCCCAACTGGATGAAGCGCCTGACCACCCTGGTCACGGCCCTGGTGCTGGTGGGCCTGGTGGTGTTGGCCATCCGCCATGTCGCGCGCGACTTCCGCCCGGCGGAGGTCTGGGCCTATGTCCGGCTGCTGCCCTGGGCCAGCGTGGCGCAGGCGGCGGGCCTGGTGGCCGGCGCCTACCTGGTGATGACGCTCTACGACGTATCCGCCCTTAAATATCTCGGTATCAAGCTGCCCTACCGCACGGTGGGCTTCGGCAGCTTCGCCGGCTACGCCATTTCCAACAATGTCGGCTTCGCCGTCATCAGCGGCGGGTCGGTGCGCTATCGCGTCTATTCGGTGGCCGGCCTGTCGGCGGCGGACATCGCCAAGATCGTTGTCTTCTCCACCACCACCTTCACCCTGGGAATCACCTTCACCGGGGCGCTGGGCGTGGCCATCGGGCCGGAGGTGGGGGCGGGCCTGCTGAACGTGCCCGCCTGGCTGCTGCAGGGTGTCGCCGGCCTGGTGCTGGTGGGCCTGGGCGCCATGACGGTGGCGGCGGCGGTGACGCACAAGCCCGTGCGCCTGTGGCGCTGGTCCTTCGCCCTGCCATCCTCGGGCGTGATGCTGTCGCAGATCGTCATCGCCTCGCTGGAGATCCTGCTGTCGGCGGCGGCCCTGTGGACCCTGCTGCCGCCGGAGACGGGCGTGGGCTTCATGGAATTCACCGCTCTGTTCTGCGCCGGCCTAGCCATCGCCATCGTCAGCCACGTGCCGGGCGGCCTGGGCGTGTTCGAGACCATCCTGCTGTTGGGCCTGCGCGACCACGGCCCCGCCGGCGGCGCCATCGGCGCCCTGCTGGCCTATCGATTCCTGTATTATGTCCTGCCCCTGGTCCTGGCCGGCATCCTGCTGCTGACCTGGGAAATCCGCGCCGACCACGGCCCTGTCGCCGCCTGGCGCCGCTGGCGGGCGCGCAAGGCCGGCCGGTCCCAATAGACGTCACGCGGGGGAGCTACCCGCTGGCTGCGGCCCCTCAGCGTATGGACGCGGGGGGCCGAAACTGCCATAGTCCGGCCGGTCCGTTTCGGGGGGCCCGCTGCCAGGCGCTTGGCCCTGTTCACACTTTTCTGGTTTTGGCCCATGACCCAACGCATCTCCATCCTGACCTGGCTGTCCCAACTGTCGATCCGCCTGCTGATTTCCCGGCGGGGTGAGCTGGTGGGCACCGACCGGTTCGGCAACCGTTACTTCCGGGAAAAGAAGGCGCGTCCGGGCATGAAGGTGCGCCGCTGGGTGCTGTTCGCGGGTGAGCCCGAGGCGTCGGCCGTCCCGGCGGAATGGCACGGCTGGCTGCATTACTCCATGGAACAGCCCCTGCCGGAGAACAGCGCCTACCACAAGCCGTGGGTGAAGCCGCACGAGGCCAACCAGACCGGCACTGTGGACGCGTACCGTCCGCCCGGCCATACCTATGAAGGTGGCCACCGCGCCGCCGCCACCGGCGATTACGAGCCCTGGACCCCCGCGTAAGGGAGCGCCAACCTGCACGATGCGCGGCGCATCGCCGACGGTGACGCCGCCCCGACGTCGTGACAGGTTGGACGACAGGGCTGGGGACCGGGCAGTGGCACCGGTGTCCCCCCGACAGGCGTCGGCCAAGGCCCCTCCCGGGGCCTTGCGTCTTTCCGGACCTGTCCTATTTCTAGGATTTTCCAGAGGAAGCGAATGCGCAGCAATGTGATCGAGACCGTGCTGGGGGCCGTCGTCCTGGTGGTGGCGGCGTTCTTCCTCTATTTCGCCTACACCACGGCGAACGTGCGGGCCGTTTCGGGCTATGCCCTGCAGGCCCGCTTCGCCAGCACCGGCGGCTTGACGGCCGGCAGCGACGTGCGCATCAGCGGCGTGAAGGTGGGATCGGTCACCAAGGCCTACCTGGATCCCAAGACCTACCAGGCCGTCATCGAGATGCAGATCGACAGCCAGGTGAAGCTGCCCGAGGACACCAGCGCCGGTATCGCGTCGGAAAGCCTGCTGGGCGGCAAGTTCCTGAACCTGCAGCCCGGTGGCGAGGAAGAGATGCTGAAGCCCGGCGGCCGCATCCAGTACACCCAGTCGGCGGTGAACCTGGAGGATCTGCTCGGCCGCTTCATCTTCAGTGCCGGTGGCAATAACGCCAACAAGGGTGGCGACGCCAGCCAGCAGGGCCAGCCCGCCCCCCAAGGGCAGCAGCCCGCCGGCCAACAGCCCGCTGGCCAGCAACCCAAGGCCGACCCGTCCAAGGGTCTGCTGAACGGCGGCGGCAAATGAGGCAGCGGCGTCTGCTGCTGGCGGTCTCGGCCCTGACGATGGCCCTGGCGGCCGGAGCGTCGGCCCAAAACACGCCCACGGGTAACGCCCCCACCATTCCAGGCACGCCGCCGGCCCCGCCGGCGGTGATTCCGGATCAGAAAAAGTCCGGCGACCAGGCCCCGGAGGAGCAGCCGCCCACTAGCCAGCCGGTGACCGGGCCCGGTGCCGCCGGCCAGCCGCCGCAGCAGGCCCCGGCGGAGGGCGCCGCCGCCCCGGCCGAGGGTGCTGCCTCGCCCGTGACGCCGTTGCCGCCCCTGCCGCCGCAGCCAGCCGTGGCGCGCACCTTCGAGGATATGAAGATCGCCGTGCTGGGCGGCCTGGACAAGGTGACGGGCCGCGTCTCCACCGTGGAGATCGCGGTGGGCCAGACCGGCCGCTTCGGGCAGCTGACGGTGGCCGCCCGGGCCTGCCGCAAGACCACGCCCATCGAGGAACCGGAATCGGCCGCCTTCCTGGATATCGTGGAAGCCAAGCCTGACGATCCGGCGGCCAAGGTCTTCACCGGCTGGATGTTCGCCTCCAGCCCGGCCCTGTCGGCGATGGAAGACCCCGTCTATGACGTCTGGGTGGTGGACTGCAAGAACCCGGCGACCAAGGCGCCCTCGTCTAAACCGCAGTGAAACCGGGCCGGCCGGGGCAGGGCCCTGGCCAGCCGCGCCTGATACTCCGCGCGGGGGATTTCCACCGCACCGAACTGCGACAGATGGGTGGTGACGAACTGCGTGTCCAGCAGGCTGTAGCCGCCGGCGCGCAGGCGGGCCACCAGGTGGACCAGGGCCACCTTGCTGGCGTCCGTCTCGCGCGAGAACATGCTCTCCCCGAAGAAAGCCCCGCCGATCGACACGCCGTAGAGGCCGCCCACCAGACGGCCTTCGCGCCGGCATTCCACGGAATGGGCATGGCCCTGGCGGTGCAGGGCGACGTAGGCCTCCAGGATCTGGGCGTTGATCCAGGTGTCCGGCCGGTCGGTGGTGGATTCGCCGCAGGCCCGCATCACCCCTTCGAAGTCGGTGTCGATGCTGACCTGGAAGCGCCCCTGGCGCACGGTGCGCAGCAGGCGGCGCGGCGCGTGGAAGCCGTCCAGGGGCAGGATCCCCCGCTCCGGTGGGTCGAACCAGAAGATTTCGTCGTCATCGGCAGACTCCGCCATGGGAAAGACACCCATGGCGTAGGCGCGCAGCAACAGTTCCGGTGTCAGGCGCATCACGGGGTCTCACCTGGCGTTGGATTGGCCGGCACCCGTGCCGGCGCGAACACCACCCGCTGGTAGACGTAGCCGATGCCCATGAGGCACAGGCCCAACCCCAGGAAGGACAGGATGCGCAAGAGGCCGGTCAGGTCCGCCATGTCAGACAGGAAGACCTTCAGCACTGTGACCAGCAGCACGGCCAGCGAGGCATAGCGCAGGTCCGCCCGGCGCGTGCGCACGCCCAGCGCCAGCAGGACCAGGGCGAAGGCCAGCCAGGCGGCGGAATAGCTGTACCACTCCGCGTCCGTGCGCTCGCCGCCATGGGCCCACAGGGTCAGGGTACTGCCGTGGAAGGCCTGGCGCACCTCCAGCGACACCCAGGTGAAGGCCAGGACCAGCACCAGGATGACCAGGACGCGGCGAGCCAGTCCGGCTTCCCGCCGCCAAGCCACCAGACCAAACAGCAGGGCGGGCAGGGCGTAGACCAGCAGCAGCAGGTTGAACACCGGCCAGGGTCCCACCGGCTCCACCGCCCACAGGGGGTTCAGCACGCCCAGCTGCACCAGCACCACCTGGGCCGCCGCCACCCGTACCAGGATGCGGGCGCCCCAATGGGCCACGGGGTGGGCCACGGGGTGGGCGAAGAGTCCGGCGGTGCTGCCGGCCCGCCCGGTCAGGACCAGGGCCACCGCCAGGAACAGCACGCTGCGGAGGCTGGTGGGCAACAGGGCGAAGGGATCGCTGGCCAGGCTACCGGTCTGCATGACCTGGATTTCCAGGCAGGCGAACAGCAGGCCCAGCACCAGGGCCGCCGCCGCCAGCCCCTGTGCCGGCCGGTCGTCCCGCCGCTGCCGCAGCAGCCAGGTGCCGGCCGTACAGGCCACCGCCGGCACGCCATAGCCCCACAGCAGCCAGTTGAGGGGGGAGGTGCCGTTCAGCGGATAGTCCAGCAGCCAGGGGTTCAAGGTGAGGCGCGCCACCACCACGACCGCCACGGCCACCGACCCGCGCCGCAAGGCATTGGCCAGTGGGGAGGCCGTCGTGCGGTTTTCGATCAGTGCCGCCACCGGTACCAGCAGCGACACCGCCGCCGTCAGCCAGGAGGTGCGCAGCAGGGCGGCCAGCGCCAGCCCGGCCAGGGCCAAGGCAGCCAGGACGAAGGCGCCCGGCACAGGCTGCGGGCGATCCGCCCGCCCCGCCCAGGCGGCGGCCCAGGCCATGCCGCCGGCCAGTGCCACGGCCGCGCCCGCCCAGGCGAGATCAGGCAGGGCGCCAGTATGATCGAAGGTCCAGCCAGCCCAGGCCAACCCCACCAGGGGCAGGGCGGCACCCCAAGCCCAGGCCCGCGGCAGGCGGTGCGTGCCGGTCAGGGCCCGCAGTCCCGCCGCCGCGAAGCCCAGGCCGAAGGCGGCGGCCACGCCCAGCTGGGCGGGATAGGACAGGCCGGCGGTGCGCACGGTATAGCCCTGGGCCAGCGCCAGTGTGACCAGCAGGGCGGCGATGGGCGCCAACCCCTCCGTCACCTCCGGCCTATGGGACGGCGCCCGCGCGGTGGTGACGGCCAGCAGGGCCAGGGCCGCCAGCCCGGCCACGCCGGCGGCGTCATAGTCCGTAGCCACCAGCAGCAGCCAATCCAGCACCATGGGCAGGCCGCCTAGGGCGGCGACGATCCAGGCATCGGTGACGACCGGCTGCTCCCGCCGCAGGTCCAGCAGGCCGAAGCCCAGCCCGGCGGAGGACAAGGCTACCAGGAACAGGACGATCGGGGCGGCTTCCGCGTTATGCGCGGCGGCGGTGACCACCCATAACGCCGCCCCGGCCAGCACGGGCAGGCCCAGCCAGGTAGCCGGCAGGCGCCAGCTTACGGCCAGGGTGGCGGTGTTCAGCAGGGCCAGATAGCCGAACAGGGCCCAGGCGGAGGGGTGATCGCTGGGCACCAGGGCGGGCACGGCCAGGCCGCCGCCCAGGCCCAGCAGGGCGATGAAGGCGCCCGGCGACAGCCCATCCCCCCCGCCATGGCGTAGGGCCAGCAGGAAGGCCACGGCCGACAGGGCGCCCAGGCCGGCGAAGGTGGCGCCGGCGCCGATCAGCCCGTGCAGGGCGTGCGCGGCGTAGATGCAGGCGAAGGCGATGGCCAAGCCCGCCGCCGTCAGGGCCGCGGGGATGGAGGCGGCGGACAGGGGCGCCTTGGTCGTGGTCGTGTCCCCGGCGCGGCCGCGCATCACGTCGCCGGCGGTGACAAGGACCGCGCCGAACAGGCCGCCCAGGGTCAGGCGCACGGCGGGCCCCAGCAGGCCCTGGTCCACGGCATATTTGGCCAGGAATACGCCGGCCAGCGCCACGGCCAGCGCACCCAGCCACACCAGCCAGCGCGTGCCCAGCGCCTGTTCCAGCGACGGGGCGGCGGGCCGGGAAGCAGGCTGGGAAACGGCTTTGGGAATGGGCGCCGGCGGCGGTGGGGCGACTGGGCCAGGCGGTGGGACGGAGGCTGGGAGGGCGGGGGCGGGCGGCGGCGCCACCGCGGGCTGGGCGGGCTGGGCACCCCCGTCCAGCTGGCTCAACCGGTGGGTCAACGCTTCCAGCCGGGCGTTCAGCTCCGCCAGACGGCGTTCCGACCTTTCACTGCGGATCAGGGCCCACAGGGCCACCATCAGGACGATGAAGACAAGAAAGGCCATGCCGGTCCCAGGGTTGCGCTCAGTGACAGGAAGGGTAGTGCATTTCCCCGGTCCGTGCAGGCCCGGAAAAGCGACGGGCCCGGGACCGACCGTCACGGTCGCTCCCGGGCCCGCGCTCAAGCGATGCCGAAGGATGGAAATCAGCCGGCGGGCTGGTTCTTCATCCATTCCTCCAGCCAGCGGATGTCATAGTCGCCGTTGATGAAGTCCGGCTGGGCGATGATGCGCTGATGCAGGGGCAGGGTGGTGTCGATGCCGCCGATGACGAATTCCTCGATGGCGCGGCGCAGGCGCATCAGGCACTCGTTACGGCTGTTCCCGTGGACGATCAGCTTGGCGATCATGCTGTCGTAGTGCGGCGGCACGCGATAGCCATCGTAAAGGGCGCTGTCGACGCGCACGCCCAGGCCGCCCGGGGCGTGGTAGCCGTCGATCCTGCCCGGGCTGGGGGCGAAGGTCACCGGGTTCTCGGCGTTCACGCGGCATTCGATGGAATGGCCGTTGAACTTGATGTCGTCCTGGCCATAACCCAGCGGCGCGCCGGTGGCCACACGGATCTGCTCGCGCACCAGGTCGACGCCGGTGACCATCTCGCTGATGGTGTGTTCGATCTGCAGGCGGGTGTTCATCTCGATGAAGTAGAACTGCCCGTTCTCGTACAGGAACTCCATCGTGCCGACGCCGCGGTAACCGAAGGCCGCCGCCGTCTTGGCCGCCAAGTTGCCGATGAAGGCGCGCTCTTCCGCGTTCAGCGCCGGCGACGGCGCCTCTTCCACCACCTTCTGGTGGCGGCGCTGGATGGAGCAGTCACGCTCGCCGAAATGCACCACGGTGCCGTGGTGGTCGCCCAGCAGCTGGATTTCGATGTGGCGCGGCTTGGCCAGGTACTTTTCCATGTAGACCTGGTCGTTGCCGAAGGCGGCGCGCGCCTCGCCCCGGGCCAGCTGATAGGCCTCCCGCAGCTCGGACTCGGCCCAGGCCACCTTCATGCCCTTGCCGCCGCCGCCGGCCGCCGCCTTGATCAGGACGGGGTAGCCGATACGGGCGGCGTTCACCAGGGCGGCTTCCACCGTCTCCACCGGGCCGTCGGAGCCGGGGACGACCGGCAGGCCCAGCTCCAGCACGGTGCGCTTGGCCGTGACCTTGTCGCCCATGATGCGGATGTGTTCCGGCGACGGGCCGATCCAGGCGAAGCCGTGCTCCTCCACCATCTGCGCGAACTGCGCGTTCTCGGACATGAAGCCAATGCCCGGGTGGATGGCGTCCGCCCCGGTGATGGCCGCCGCCGACAGGATGGCCGGAATGTTCAGGTAGCTTTCCTTGGCCGAGGGCGGGCCGATGCACACGCTCTCGTCCGCCAGGCGGACGTGCATGGCGTCGGCGTCGGCGGTGGAGTGCACCGCCACGGTTTTAATGCCCATCTCGCGGCAGGCGCGGTGGATGCGAAGCGCGATCTCGCCGCGATTGGCGATCAGGACCTTTTCGAACAGGCCGCCCATGGTCAAACCCTCACTCGATGATCAGCAGGACTTCGCCGTATTCGACCGGCTGGGCGTCGCCAACCTGGATCTGGGTCACGGTGCCGGCCTTGGTCGCCTTGATCGGGTTCATGACCTTCATGGCCTCGATGATCAGCAGGGTCTGGCCCACCTTCACCGCGTCACCGACCTTCACGAAGGTGCCGGCGCCCGGCTCCGGTGCCAGGTAGGCGGTGCCGACCATGGGGGACTTCACCGCACCCGGGTGCTGGGCCGGGGGCACGGCGGCCACCGGGGCGGCAGCCGGCGCCGCGGCGGCCACAGGGGCGGCCACGGCGACCGGGGCCACGGCGGCGGCCGGTGCCGCGCGGGACAGGCGGATGCGCTTTTCGCCTTCCGCGTATTCGATTTCGGTGAGACCGGTCTCGCCGAGAAGCTCGGCCAACTTGCGGACGAATTCGCTGTCGAGTTCGAAGGTCGCCATTGTCATGATCCTGGGTACTGGGCTGCGGTTAAGCCGCCGATGGGTCGATCGATTTGTTGGGGTAGGCCGGTTGCCCGTAGGTGCTGCGCCGGTGCCGGCGTTACGGTTGCCCTGTCACGGGTCACGCGGGTGGTGGGCTGTCGATCAGGCGGGCCGCCGCCTGCAGCGCCAGCAGGTAACCCTGCGAGCCGAAGCCGCAGATGACGCCCTTCGCGACCGGCGACACATAGGAATGGTGCCGGAACGGCTCGCGCCGGAAGATGTTGCTCAAATGCACCTCGACCACCGGCAGGCCCACGGCGCTCAGCGCGTCGTGGATGGCGATGGATGTATGTGTGTACGCGCCGGCGTTCAGGATGATGGCGTCATGTTCGCCACGGGAATCCTGAATCCAGGTGACCAGTTCTCCCTCATGGTTGGACTGGCGGAAATCGACCTCCAGGCCCAGGCGCGCGGCCGTCTCCTGGCAGGCGTTCTCGATATCCTCCAGCGTCTCCGCGCCATAGATGTGCGGCTCGCGAATCCCCAGCATGTTGAGGTTCGGACCGTTCAGGATCAGGACGGAGGGCGCGATGGCCAAGGATGTATCGCCTTTGCGTACGTACGTCTCAAAAACCGAACGTGCGGGGGTATGCGTCCCCCGCGCGGCGTTCGTCGAAGGCCGCTTTATAACACGGGCAGCAGCGGGGGCAAGAATCCACGCACACATGGGGCGGGGCCCGCCCATGCGCCCCGCTGTCCGCCTGTCGCCCAGAAAACCGGCCTGACGCCTGCTGGCGCGACCGATCGGGGATCAGCTCTTGGCGCTGCGGGCCTTGGCGAACAGGTCCTTGAAGGCGTCGGCGCCGATGGCGCCCGGCACCAGGGTGTTGCCGATGACGAAGCCCGGCGTGCCGTGGATGTTCAGCGCATCGGCCAGCGCCAGGTTGGCGTCGATCTCCTTCTGCACCGCGGGGGACTCCATGTCCTTGGCCAGGCGGTCGGTGTCGGCGCCGGCGTCCTTGGCGATGGACAGGATGCGGTCCTTGTCCAGCTTGCCCGTGGCGGCCATCAGCGCCGCGTGCACGGTGTCGTACTTGCCCTGCATGTTGGCGGCCAGGGCGGCCTTGGCGGCGATGAGCGACGCCGGGCCCAGGATGGGGAATTCCTTGTAGACGATGCGGACCTTGCCGTCCTTCTTGATGGCGGCGTCCATCTCCGGCTGGGTGTGCTTGCAGTAGCCGCACTGGTAGTCGAAGAACTCCACCATCGTCACGTCGCCCTTCAGGTTGCCGCCTGCGGGAGAGGTCTTGGAGGCGAACAGCTCATCCTTGTGCTTCACCAGCGCGTCGGCGGCGGCCTTGGCCTCTTCCGCCTCGCTCTTGTCCTGCAGGGCCTGCACCGCCTCGGCGATCACCTCGGGATGGGCCAGAAGGTAGTCGTGGACGATCTGTTCCACCTGCGCCTTGTCGTAGGGGCCCTTGTCGGCCACCGGCTTGTCGCTCATCGGTTTGTCGCCCATCGGTTTGTCAGCGGCGAAGACGGGGCTGACGACCGCCAGGCCGGCGAGCGCCACGGTGGCGTAGAGGGTGGCGGCGATGGTACGCGACATCGAGACGAACTCCGGTTTGCGGCCCGAACCTTCGGGGAACGGTGAAGGCCGGCAGCATGGACCAGCCGGCGGCGGGGCGCAATGCCGCAAGCCTTGGCGGGACCCGGGTGCGGCGTCGTGCGCGAACGGGCGGCCGCCTACGTTTGTAGGCTACCTATCGTCGCGCTTGCCAGGGCCGCGGTGCTGTGCGGTCATGGACGGGCCCGGGTCATGAGGGACCGCGCCGGCGGGGATGCGCTTCCGCGCCCGGGCACGACGGTGGGGTTGGCCATGACCATGGCGGATGATGACGACGATTTCCTGTTCCAGGACGAGGAAGAGGACGAGGCCGACGAGGTCTCGGAACTGGTTCCGGGCATGCCACCCTGGCAGGTGCTGATCGTCGACGACGATCCCGAGGTCCATGCCATGACCCGCCTGGTCATGCGCAAGTTCGCGTTCCAGGGCCGCGGCCTGGCCTTCATCTCCGCCTATTCCGCCGCCGAGGCGCTGGAGGTCATGAAGGGGGAGCACGACATCGCCATGATCCTGCTGGACGTGGTGATGGAAAGCGATGACGCGGGCCTGAAGCTGGTGCCCCGCATCCGTGACGAGCTGGGCAACCGGGCGGTGCGCATCATCCTGCGCACGGGCCAGCCGGGCCAGGCGCCGGAAGATGCAGTGATCGCCGGCTATGACGTGAACGACTACAAGGCCAAGACGGAACTGACCGCGCGCAAGCTGGTCACCGCCACCATCACGGCGCTGCGGGCCTATCACCACATCCGCACGCTGGAACGCTCCTGCCTGGGCATGGAGCGTGTGGCGGGCCTGGGCCTGTGCCAGATGGCCCTGTCCGGTCCGTCCTCGGCGGCGGGTGCCGCGCTTGACCAGATGGCCGAGGTGCTGGAGCAGCCGGCGGACGGCCTGTTCTGCGTCATCTATGGTGCCGACCGGCTGTCGGCACGCATTCTGGCGGGGCGCGGGCGCTATCAGGACGCGGCCGGCCATCCCCTGGCCACCGTGGCCGACACCGGCGCCCTGGCCACCGCCCTGCGCAGCCCCGGCGACCTGCGGCACGAGTTCACCGACGACGCCATGACGCTGGCCTGGCCGCTGACACCCCAGGCCTCTAGCGGCGGCGGTGCCCATGCCGGGGCGGTCGCCATGCTGCATCTGCACCTGGCGCGCCCTCTGGATGAGATCGCGCGCCGGCTGGCCCTGCTGATGATGATGCGCATCGCCGACGCGCTGGTCACCGCCTGGGCCCTGGAACAGGCGCGCGACCCGGCCTGACGGGCCGGGCTAAGGGCGGCTAACCCGCTGCGGTGCCTCAATAAGAAAGCAGCCGAAGGATCAGCGCCCGCCGGGTTGTGGACCGCCACGGCCCGCGCCGCCCAAAGGCGTGCCTCCCATCGGGCCGCCCGTCCCCAACGTGCCCAGGCCCGTGGGACCGCTGCCGATGGTGGTGGCGTTGGGCAGGTCGGCGACGCTGGGGAAGCCGGGCCCGATGGCGGAGATCCCGCCGGTGGACAGGGCGTCTTCCGGCATGCGCCCGGTGGAGATGATGGGCGTGTCGGGCGAGGCCAGGCCGCTGCTGGGCGCCAGTTGCGGACGCATGTTGTGCGGCAGGCGGCTTTCCACCAGCACACGGATATCCTGGGCCCGCACCCAGTCGGGCGACCCGGCCGGCAGCATCTGCTCAGCCCGGTCGGCGTGATAGCGGGCGGCGCGGATGTCGCCCCGGGCCAGGGCCTCTTCCGCGCGGGCATAGGCCAGCTGCGGCGCCATGTCGGCGCGGGCGTAGGCGCTGGCCAGCAACAGCCACGTCAGCTCCACCAGCGGCTCGTCCCGGGCGGAGGAGCGCAGGACATCGATGGCCTCGCGCACCAGCTTGTCGTCGCCGGCCTCCAGCAGGGCGTGGCCCAGGGCCATGCGCAGCTGGGCGCTGTCGGGGGCATACTTGACGGCGTTGCGGTAGGGGTCGACCGCTTCCTTGGCGCGGCCGTTCTCGAACAGGATCTGGCCCTTCAGCTCATAGAAGTAGGGATTCTTCGGTTCCTGTTCGATCAGGCCGTCGACGATCTTCAGGCCCTTGTTGATGTCGCCCACCTGGTAATAGGCGATGGACCGGGCGTAGCGCGCCGGGACGCTGGTATCGCTCTCCGGATACTTGCGCAGGGCCAGGTCGGGATGGATGAAGCCGTACAGCTTAGCCCGCATGCGCTGGTGCATGTCGTAATAGGCCGAGGGCATCTTGGCGTTGGTGAATTTCGAGATGTGGTCGACGAAGTTCTCGATGTATTCGACGCGGTTCTTGGTCAGCGGGTGGGTCATCAGGAACTCCACCTGCTTGGTCTGCGGCAGGCCGGCGTCCTGGCGGCGCAGCTTCTCCATGAACTCCAGCATGCCCTTTGACGAATAGCCGTTGGCCTCCATGTAGGACAGGCCGGCCTCGTCCGCCGATGCCTCCTGTGCGCGGCTGAAGGCGAAGAAGGACCGGGCGCCCAGTTCCTGGGCGCCGGCGATGCCGCCCATGGCGGCGCCACCACCGTCGCCCCGACGCGTGCCGCCAATGGCCGCCGCCACGCTCAGCAGCGTGGCCAGGGTGGACAGGATGACGGCGTTCTCGATGGCGTCGCGTGAGCGCACCTGGTGGCCGCCGGCCATGTGACCGGTTTCGTGGGCCATGACGCCGATCAGCTGCTCCGGCGTGTCGGCCGCCATGATCAGGCCGGTGTTGACGAACATGTTCTGGCCGCCCGCCACGAAGGCGTTCAGCTCGTCATCATTGACCAGGACCAGGGTGACCGCGTCGGGAACGATACCGGCCGCGCGGAAGATGGGGGTGGCGAAGACGCGCAGCGTGTGCTCGATTTCCGCGTCACGCACCAGGTTGATGCCGCGATCCTGGGCCAGCACCGGCTCCACGGCCAGGGCCGAGGACAGCAGGCTGACCAGGATCAGGCGGGCAAGGCGGCGCGGTCGCAAGAACATTGTCAATTCCATCGGCGGTGCCGTCGATACCCGAACAGGCGAGCGGTAAGGTATGATCCCTACATACTCCAAGGATGAATTTCCACGCGCGGCAAGGCGCCCGGCTGTCGCTATACGCGCCAGCACCATCTCTCCCTTCATGGTGATGGAGGTGCTGCGCGCCGCCAACGCACGGCAGGCCGCCGGCGGCGACGTCCTGCATCTGGAAATAGGCCAGCCGTCCACCCCGGCACCGAAGGGGGTGATCGCCGCGGCCGCCCACGCCCTGGCCGCCGATCGCCTAGCCTACACCGATGCCCTGGGCCTGCCAGCCTTGAGAGAGGGCATAGCACGTTGGTACCAAGATCGCCATGGGGTGGTGATTTCGCCGCAACGGGTGGTGGTGACCACGGGATCGTCCGGCGCCTTCCTCCTGGCCTTCCTGGCGGCCTTCGACCCGGGCGATCGCGTGGCCCTGGCGGCCCCGGGATATCCCGCCTACCGCAACATCCTGAAGACGGCCGGCCTGGTGCCGGTCGAGCTGCCCACCGGGCCCGAGACGCGCTTCCAGCCCACACCCGCCTTGCTGGACGGTCTGCTGGCGCAAGGGGATGCCCCCCTCCGGGGCTTGATCGTGGCCAGTCCGTCCAACCCCACCGGCACCATGCTGGATCCGGCCGCCATGGCCGCCCTGGGCGACTGGTGCCGCCGCCATGGCGTCTGGCTCATTTCCGATGAGATCTATCACGGCATCGAATACGGCACGGTGCCGGCGGCCACGGCGCTGGCGGTCGATGGGGGCGAGGGCGCCATCACCGTCAATAGCTTTTCCAAATACTTCTCCATGACCGGCTGGCGTCTGGGCTGGGCGGTGGTGCCGGAGCGGCTGGTGCGGTCGGTGGAATGCCTGGCCCAGAACCTTTACATCTCCCCGCCCACCCTGTCGCAGCATGCGGCGGCGGCGGCCTTCGACTGTGTGGAGGAGTTGGAGGGCCATGTCGCGCGCTATCGCCGCAACCGCGACATCCTGCTGGACCTGCTGCCCACCGCCGGATTCGGCAAGCTGGCCCCGGCGGACGGCGCCTTTTTCATCTATGCCGACATTTCCGACCGAACGGATGCCTCCCAGGCCTTCTGCGCCCGTCTGCTGAACGAGACGGGGGTGGCCCTGACCCCCGGCGTGGATTTCGACCCCTTGCGCGGCCATCACACCGTGCGCATCAGCTTCGCCGGCGCCGAGGCCGAGATGGTGGAGGCGGCCCGCCGCCTCAGGGCCTGGCAGGCATAACACAAAGGGCCGGTCAGCAGAGGCGCTGACCGGCCCTTCGGCACTTCAACCTTCATGAGGGATGTTCGGGTGGGCGGGCCGGTCGTTGGGGTGCCGGTACCTATCCCAATAGTCGCTGATCAGTTCAGGGCGATCAGCTGATGCGGGACGCTACGTCCGGCATGGGCCTTGATGATGGTGGTGGTCGTGGCCTTGCAGGGTACGGCGAGCCCGCCCGCCTTGCCGCCGTCCATGCGGGTGGGCAGGTTGGCGGGGATGACCTTCAGCTTGCCGGAGGGGGTGGCCGCCAGCGTCGCGGCCGGCGCGGGCGTCCCCTGCGCCACGGCGGCGACGTCGGGGCGCGGTGCGGCGACCAGGATGGCGGGGGCGACCAGGAAGGGCAGGCCCAGGAACAGGCCGGTGAGCAGGCTGCGAACGGTCGTCATAATACCACCTCCATAAAACGATCGGCCCTGAGCGGCGTCTGTTGCTAGGCCGAACGACTGATGGGCGTGGAATTGAAACTCGCGGCCAACCGTGGCGGAACCATGGCGAGAACCGGAACTTCCCGGGGCAGGCGCAGACTCCTGGGACCCTGTGGCCGATGGGCAACAGGTCGCCCCCGTACCCCCTGCGGGACACCCATGCGGCGGCGATGTGCGATTGGATGAAAGAGAAGGCTTGCGGCGGCCGGCGGATGTCGATATATACCCGCCCACCCCGAGACGGAGAGTAGCTCAGCCTGGTAGAGCACTGCTTTCGGGAGGCAGGGGCCGGAGGTTCGAATCCTCTCTCTCCGACCATCTCAGGGACGCATAAGCGGCCGGCTTCTTCCGAAGCCGGCCGTTTCGCTTTTTCAGCATTGCCACAGGGCGCCGTAGTCAGGCGCCGTCGCGCTGCCGGAAACGGGGACGTCCGGCGCCAGTATGGTGGCGGGCTTCCGCGAAGGTGGGACAGGGACGCACGCTCCGTCAGGGAGTGGGTGCTTTTTGCCCGGGGAGACCTTCGGCATCACCCTCTGCTTCCAGCCTGATCACGTTCGGAATGGCGTGGGCAAGCATGGCCTCGGCGTCTGCTGCCGAAGATGCTTGCTTGAACGCCATGAGTGCATGTCCCTTGAAGATCGCCGCTACGAAGGGTAGCCCTTCTGAAGGGGGAGAGTAGACGGCACCATAAATCGGTGGATCATCCATATTCATTAACCGACCCCGTAAATGGAAAGGGCGCGACTCGTCGGGAGGCGCGCCCTTCTAATGAGAATATAGTGAAAGGGATCAGAAATCCCGGTCGACGACGAAGTCGATCACGTCCAGCAGGGCGCGCTTGATGGGGCTGGCGGGGAACAGGCCCAGGGCGTCGCGGGCCATGGCGCCGTAATGGCGGGCGCGTTCCACGCTGTCGCGCAGGGTGTTGTGGCGCTGCATGAGGGCCAGGGCATGCTCCAGGTCGCCGTCCCGCTGGTCGATGTCCTCCAGCGTGCGGCGCCAGAAGGCGCGTTCCTCGTCATCGCCCCGGCGGAAGGCCAGGACGACGGGCAGGGTGATCTTACCCTCACGGAAGTCGTCGCCGATGGATTTCCCTAAGCGGGCCTGCACGGCGGAATAGTCCAGCACGTCGTCCACCACCTGGAACGCGATGCCCAGATTCAGGCCGTAGCTGCGCAGCGCCTCCTCCTCCGCCGCGGGGCGGCCGGCCACCACGGCACCGATGCGGCAGGCGGCGGCGAACAGCTCCGCCGTCTTGGCGCGGATGACCTCCAGATAGGCCTCCTCGCTGGTGGTGGTGTCGTTGGCGGTGATCAGCTGCAGCACCTCGCCCTCGGAAATGACGGCGGAGGCGCTGGACAGGATGCGCAGCACGTCCAGCGACCCGTCCTCGGTCATCACCTGGAAGGCGCGGGAAAACAGGAAATCGCCCACCAGCACGCTGGCCTTGTTGCCGAAGACGGCGTTGGCCGAGGGCTGGCCGCGGCGCAGGTCGCTTTCGTCGACCACGTCGTCGTGTAACAGGGTGGCGGTGTGGATGAACTCGACGCAGGCCGCCAGCGGCTGGTGGCGTTCGCCCTGATAGCCGCACAGTCGGGCGGCGGCCAGGGTCAACACCGGGCGCAGGCGCTTGCCGCCGCTGGCCACGATATAGCCCGCCAGCTGGGGGATCATCTCCACGTCGGAATGCATGCGGCGGATGATGAGGTCGTTGACCGCCGCCAGGTCGGTCGCCACCAACTCCACCAGCGCCTCCAGGGCATCGGTGCCAGCCTTCCGGCGCTTGGGATCGAGGGGGGTGACGACGGCCACGAAACGAACTCCTGCCAGTAGGGGCCAACGGTGGCGGAACGCAGACCTGTTGACGGCCCTGGATAGGACAGCGAGCATACCGGCGCAACCCCTGTGGTCAAGCTGGCAGACCACATCGCCGCCCCCCATCTATGCCGCGTGCGTCAATCAGCACCCGATGCGTCGCCAACCGGCGCACTTCTTATGAGGCCTTCATGCAACCCATCCTGACCAGCAACAATGCGGTGGAGATATCCTGGGCGCGGGCCGTGCTGGCTGACGCCGGCATCGAGGCCGTGCTGCTGGACGACTACACCGCCGCGGTGGAAGGCAGCATCAGCGCCATTCCGCGCCGCCTGATGGTGGCCGATGGCGCCGTCACGGCCGCCACCGCCGCGCTGGCCGTAGCACGGGCGCAGCTGGAGGCCGCGCCGTGATTCCCGCGTCCGCTGCCCCGGAACCCCCAATGCAAGGTTCCTCGGACGGCGGTATCACCGAGGACCGCTTGCTGAATGGGCGGGTGCGTCTGTTGCAGCCGGTGCAAGGATATAGGGCCGCCATCGACCCTGTGCTGCTGGCCGCCGCCACGCCGGCCGAGGGGGGCGAGCGGGTGTTGGACCTGGGCTGCGGCGCCGGGGCGGCGTCCTTCTGTCTCGCCGCCCGGCTGCCCGGTGCGCGCGTCGCGGGACTGGAGCTGCAGCCTGAGGCGGCGGACCTCGCCCGGCGCAATGCCGAACTCAACGGCGTCACCGACCGGGTGCGCATCACTTTGGGCGACGCCGCCCAGGCGCCGGCTCACTTGCCGCCGGGATCGGATCCCGACCTTGTGGCCGGCCGCTTCGACCATGTCATGACCAACCCGCCCTTTTATCCCGGCGGCCGCCATACCCGTTCCCCCCGGGCGGGCAAGGCGGTATCGCATGGCGAGGGCACGGCCGATCTCGCGACCTGGGTCGCGGCGGCGGCCCGCCTGCTGGCGCCGCGCGGCACATTGACCATGATCCATCGCGCCGACCGGGTGGATGAGATCCTGGCCCGCCTGGCCGGCCGTTTTGGTGCCGTGGTGCTCTATCCCCTGTGGCCCCGCGCCGGGACGGAGGCCAAGCGCGTCATTGTCCGCGCCCGCCTGGGCGCCCGCACCCCGGCCCGGCTGCTGTCGGGCCTGGTGTTGCATGATGAGGGCGGACGCTACACGCCGGCAGCCGACGCCGTGCTGCGGAACGGTACGGCCCTGGACTTCTGATGGCCTCCGGCGTATCCCGGGCGGCACGGCACAACCGGCAGATAAAGTGGGAACCCAGCATGGACGTGAAGCGTCTGGACATCGATGGCCTGGTCATGGTGAAGCCCCGTCGCTTCGGCGACGAGCGGGGCTGGTTCGTGGAGACCTGGAACGACGAGAAGCACACGGCCGCCGGCATCACCGGTCCCTTCGTCCAGGACAACCAGTCGCTGTCGCGGATTCAGGGCACGGTGCGCGGGCTGCATTTCCAGCTGGCACCGGCGGCCCAGGGTAAGCTGATCCGCGTCATTCGCGGCCGCATCCTGGATGTGGCGGTGGATCTGCGCCAAGGCTCCCCCACCTATGGCCGCCACGTCGCCGTGGAACTGGATGCCGAAGAAGGCTGGCAGTTGTGGGTGCCGGTGGGCTTCGCCCACGGCTTCTGCACCCTCGTCCCCGATACCGAGATCGCCTACAAGGTGACGGCGCTTTACAGCCCGGCCCATGACCGCGGCCTGTTGTGGAATGATCCGGCGCTGGGTATCCCGTGGCCGGAGTTCGCCGGCGCCGTGCTGTCGGACAAGGACGGCAAGCAGCCCACCCTGGCGGATATCGGCACGCCGTTCCCGGCCTGAGTGTTTCAGGCCCTGGCCACCTGGGCCAGCGCCGCCGCCAGGCGGGGGCCCAGGACCGCCAGGTCATATTCCCGCGCCACAAGGTCGCGGCCGGCTGCGGCGAGGCGGTTGCGCAAATCCAGGTCGGTGCGTAACGCTTCCAGCGCCTGTACCCAGCCTTCCGGGCTGTCGGCCCAGAGGCCGGTGACGCCATCGGCCACGATGCGGCGGTTCTCTCCCACCGGGCTGGCCACCACCGCCTTGCCGGCGGCCATGTACTGCAGCAGCTTGAAGCCCGACTTGCCCTGCGCGAACGGCGTGTGGGGCAGGGGCATGATGCCGGCGTCGATGCCGGCCAGGGCGGCGGCCTCGCCCGCCTCGCTCCAGGGTATGAATTCCTCCGGCACGCCGGGCAGGGCGACGGGGTGGCGGGCGATGGTCACCAGAGTCAGCGGGCCGCTGGCCGCCAGCGCCGCCAGCGGCTCGGCCAAGGCGGCCAGGTAACGGGCGGACGATGGGGTGCCGATCCAGCCCACGCGAAATTCCCCGGGCGGGCGGTCCCAAGGCGGACAATCCGGTGCCAGCGCGGCCTGGTGGCGGGCCAGATCCACCGGCGTGGGCAGGCGCAGCAGCCGCCGGGCGCCGGCGGCTTCCGCCCATGAGGCCAGGGCGTCGTTGGCCACGACCGTCAGGGTGGCGCCCGCCACCAGCCGTTCCAGCTTGTCGCCCAGCAGCCCGCGCACCGGCGCCAGGCGATGGCCGGCATAGCGCAGATGCCAGGCGTCGTCGAAATCCAGCACGTAGGGCCGGCCCCCGAACAGCAGGCGCTCCGCCCCCGCCGGCAGCCAGGGCAGCGCCTCCTTCTCGATCCACAGCAGATCCGTTCGCCCAGCCGCCCTCAGGGCGGCTATGCGCCGGCGGTAGCGGCCGGCTAGCGTCCAGCCCTTAACCGGCTGGCCGGCGTACAGCCGCCGCAGGTAGTCGTCGTCGAAAAAGGGCGCCGTGCTCACGTCGAGGCCCGCCGCCGCCAGGTGAGGCAGCGGATCGAAGAAGCGCAGCCGGCTGCTGGCTCCCAGCCGGTCATAGCGGGGCAAGGCCAAGACCCGCCCCGGAGAGTGGGAGGCGGGGGGCGGAAGTGGCGGCATGGCGGGCGGACGCAAGGGGTCGCGTTCAGCCCTTGCGGGCGACGACCAGCAGGCGCTCGACACCGGCGGCGGTGGCGGGCGGCAGGGGTACCGCTTCCACGACCGCCAGGCTCGCCTGGCGCAAGGCCGTCTCCACCGCATCGCGGCGATGCAGATAGCGGCCGTTTTCCTTCAGCGTCACGGCGGGGGCCCAGGGCTCGGCCGCGTCCATCACCAGGGCCACGATGCCGCCGGGCAGCAGCGCGTCGGCGGCCGCGGCGGCCAGGGGCGCCAGGTCGCCCAGGTGGTTGGCGATGTCCGTCGATACGATCAGGTTGGCGCTGTCGGCCGACTGTTCCAGCACCTGGGCGTGGTCGCCATGCACCAACTGGTCATACAGGCCGCTACGGGCCGCCATTCGCAGGGCGGGATCGGACGGGTGCACGCCCACCAGATGGCTGGCGTACGGCTTCAGCAGCGGCGCCAGGGCGCCCGCGCCGCAGTCGATCTCCAGGACCTGCAGGGTGCCGGCCGCCGGTCCCAGATGCCGCGCCAAGGTGCTGGCCAGTGTCGGCGACAGCGTGGCGGCGGCGCTGGCCACCGTCTGCTCCGTCAACATCGCGACCTGGGCGTCGTACATCTGCTGCAGATAGGCGGGGTCGGCCCTCGGGGGCGTGGGGGCCACGCCCAGGGCGGCCTCGGTATGGCGCAGGATGGGGGTGACGCCGCAGGCCCGCCACGCGCCCACCAGGGCCTGGGCGGCGGCTCCGTTGCCGCCGGCCTGCAGGGCGGCCGCGATCTGCGCCGCCTCCAGCTCCGCTGAAATGGTCGGTTCCGGCCGGCTCAGAGCCTGGCGGATGGCGTTGGCCGCCTCGGTCAGGTGTCCCAGGCCGCGCAGGGCATGGGCGCGTCCCACGTGCGGGGCGGCCTCGAAGGGGCGCAGCGCCGCCAGCCGATCGAAGGCGGCCAGTGCCTCCTGGTACTGGCCGGCCTCGTTCAGGACCAGGCCCAGGTTGGAGAAGGTCTGCGCCACGTCGGGTTGGGCCTGGGCCGTGGCGCGCAGGTAATCCAGCGCCTCGCCCAGGCGGCCCAGGCGGCGCAGGACCAAGCCCAGGTTGGCGGCGGCCTCGACATAGGCCGGCCGCGCCTCCAGGGCGTTGCGATAGTGCTGCTCGGCGATGTCCAGATGGCCGGCGTCCTGGAACAGGGTGGCCAGGTTGAAATAGGCCTCCGCCAGCATGGGTTCGCGCTCCAGCGCGTCCAGGTAATGGGTGGCGGCCTCGTGGCCCTGGCCCAGGCGCTGGCAGGCGGCGCCCAGGTTGAAGCGATAAATGGGGTTGTCCGGATCCAGCGCCACGGCCATGGCATAGGCGCCCTTGGCGCCCTCATTGTCCTGCTGGTGTTCCAGGGCCATGCCCAGGTCGGCGCGCAGGACGGCATCGTCGGGGCGCAGGCCCACGGCCTGGGTCAGCAGCGATACCGCCTGGGTGTTGTCGCCGCTTTCCAATGCCGCCAGGCCTTCCGCCTGCAGGGTCAGGGCGGCCGCGTCTTCCGGGGTGGCGGGCGTGCTGTCGGTCGTGTCGGTCATGCTTCCTCCGCCGGCCGGCCCCGTCCCGGGATTGCCCCTGGGGCCCGCCTTGCTTCTCTCATCGCGAGAGGATAGGGGGCGCCGCCGCTGGTGAACAGAGGCAAGATATGCCCACTGGGCGCCGATTCACCGGTTATTTCAGGGATTTCGCCCGGCCGGCGCGTCCCCCAGCAGGCCGTGTCGGGCCAGTGCGTCACCATGGCGCGTCACATGATCGTGCAAAAGGTCCGTCTGCAGGGCGCGCAGCACCGGATTGTGCAGGATGCGGAAATACCCAGCCAAGGCCCGTCCGTTGACTTCGACATGGCTTTTATAAACATCCATGAACCAGTAGCCGCAGGAGGTGCAGTGCACCAGCCGCACGGTACGGCCCCGCACCCCGTAGCCATCGCCGGACGAGCGGATCAGCGGCAGCAGATGGTTTTGCGGCTGCCATTCCACCGGATCCAGCAGCAGCGCCCGGCCGGCCTGACCCCAGCGTGGCCCGTGGATCAGCAGGGCCATGACGTTCTGCTCAAACAGGGAATGCGGTCGCATCCCCCGGCTGCGCCGGTCCCATTCCACCAGCAGGTTCCGTGACCGGCACAGCCAGAAGCCCACGCTGATATAGGGCGCGGCGGGGTCGGCGCCGCTCTCGGCCAGCAGGGCGCGGAAGGGCGCCATGCCGGTGCCCCCCTTGTCCATGGCCGCCACATCGGACAGAGCCAGGCTGTTGATGTCGGTCGTCAGCGCGATGTCGGCGCCGCTCGCCTCCAGACGCTGCAGCAACTGGGCCATGACGGTGTCATCCAGCCCGACCGCCAGCATGTCGGCATCGATCCAGCAGAGCGCCCGCCACGGCAGGTCGCCGACATAGTCCAGGATGGCGGCTTTCTTGGCATAGGGATGCAGGGTTTCCGGCAAACCGGTCGGCCGGGGCAGAAGCTGTCCGCGTTCCGCCAGGTAGGCGCGCTGCCCGGCCGCCAGGCCATAGTCGCAGACCATCAACCGCGCGTCCGGCAACTGCCGGCCGAAACTTTCCAGCAGCAGCAGGATGGTGGCGAAGTAGCGTTCATCGGCGCCGGTGACATAGAGGATGCCGCTCATGACGGCGACTCCAGGTTCAGGCCCAGGCTGGCGGGCCAGCTGGCGCCATGGACCAGGCGCAGGGACGGGTACCACGGGGTGCGCTCGGTCCCCGCCGGCCAGCGCCAGTCGGCATCCATCGGCACCAGCACCACACCTGGGCGGCCCATGGCGCCGGCCAGGTGGGCCAGCGGGCCGGCCGGCAGCGCCACGGCGTCCAGCGCGGCCAGGGTTGCCGCCAATCGGCCCCAGGCTTCGGGCTGGTTCGTGTCGGGCACGGCCAAGGGCACGGCCGTCACGCCCGGCGGCAAGGGCGGCGCCAGGTGCGGCGGCGCGTTGGCGGCCACCCCCACCCCCCGCCCGGTGAAGGGCTGCGGCGGTGTGCCGGCCGGCGCCGCCAGATAAGGGCCAGTCCAGAAATCACCGGCACCCCACAGCGACAGCCGGTCGGGCAGTTCCTGCAGGGGCACCTGCAAATCGGCGCGCACCGCATCCGTTCCCCGCGTGGCGACGGTGATGCCGGCCAACGGCTCGCCCGGCCCCGTGGGCAGCAGGGCGGCCCAACCGGGCGACACCTCCACGACCACCTCCGCCCCCCGATCCCGCAGGCGGGGCAGAAGGCGGGCCAGGTGGGGCAGAACATCCAGCTCCGCCTCGTCCCAGACCAGCAGACGTCGTCCGGAAACGTCCTGGTCGGCCCGTTCCCACAGGGGGAAGGTCCCATGAAGCCGGGGGGCGGTGGGACGCATCCAGCGCCAGGAAAGATCGGCGAAGCCGTCGCGCCACGCGCCCAGGCGCAGGCAGGCTTCGGCATGGGCCAGCCGGGCCGCAGCGTGGCCCGGCTCCAGCGCCAGGGCCTGGGCATACAGGGCCCGGGCGCCGGCGATGTTCCCCTGGACCTGAAGCAGCATGCCCGACAGATGGCGCAGGTCGGCGCTGACACCCCCGGCGCTTTCCATCTCGACCAGGGCGGCCGCCGCGTCCTGCAGCCTTGAGGTCATCAGCAGTTGCGCGCGCAGGCCTTGGGCCATGGTCTGGGCAACGGCATTGGGCACGGCCTGCGGGGAGCCGGGTGGCGCAAGGCCGTCCAGCAGGCACAAGGCCTCGGTCCGGCGTTCGCGTGCGACCAACAGCTTGGCAAGGCCCACCCGGGCCGGCAGCTCTTCAGCGCGGGCAGCCGGGCCAGCCGCCAGCAGGGCGCGGTAATGCCCTTCCGCCTCGGTCACGGCTTGCACCAACGACAAGTTGTCGGCCAGGGTCAGTCGGTCGGCCGGCGTCAGGGCCAAGCCCAACTCATGCGCCTCCAGCAAGGCTTCCAGCGCCCGGGTCCGGGCACCTGCCAAGGTGTGTGCGCGGGCCAGCGCGCTCAATCCACGGCCCAGGTTGGCGGCGATGTCGGGGATGGCGGTGGCCCCCGGCTGGGCATGGGCGCGGCGGATCAGCTTCACACCGGCGGCCACCCGGGCGGGGTCGGCGGGAACGGCGCCCACCGCCCGCTGCAGGATCAAGACGCCCATCAAGTGCAGGGCGTCGATCTGGTCCGGTACCTGCTCGAGGATAGCCCCGTAAATGGCCTCCGCTTCATCCAGTCGGCCGGCGCCATGATGGGCGACGGCGGTGGACAGTACTTCGGACAGGGACGCCAAGGGGGATCAGGCGCTGATATCGACCAGCTGGCCGCGGCCGTCGGTGGGGGCGGGGCCGGCGCTCTGCCCGGTCAGCAGTTCGGTGGCGACGGCGGACTGGGCGTCCGTGGTCTGCTTCAGGGCCTGCACCTGGAACTTCAGGCTGGCCTGAAGCACGTTGGCGGCGGTGGCCGCGGCGGCCTGGCTGTCGATCTGCATCTCAACTACTCCGGGGGTGTGCCCTTCGGGGCCGGCCCATCATTCGCACTATCGCGCCGATCGGCCGGCTGCTCAAGGGATAGAGTCGTGAAGGTTTGGCTAGCTGAGCGAACTCATGATGCTGAAGCACAGCTGGTCACCCTGGGCGTGCAGGGTCTTCAGCGCGTCCTTGGGCAGGGGGATGCGCTTCTTCTGGCAGTAGGCCACGATCAGCCGCGCCAGCTGGTACGACTCCAGCTGCATCACCTCACGCCCGCCGCCGGTGGGCAGCTCGCTGGTCAGCTTCACCGTCGGGGGGGGGCCTTCGACCACCTGGATGCTCAGGATGCGGCGGCCGGCGTCGAATTCCTCCGGCGGCACGGTCTGGAAGATGAGCTTCAGCTCGTCATTGGAAAAAATGATGTGCCGGATTTCCGTGATCATGACCGTTTCCTTGGACGTCAGGCCGTGGCGCGCTTCTTCTGGCGGCGGCGGTAGATGGTGCAGGGGTTGATCTCCAGCAGCGCGGCGGCGCGGGTGATGTTGCCCTGGCAAAGGCGGATGGCTTCTTCGATCGTCTCCTCCTCCACCATCCACAGCGGCCGGATGCGGCGCTCGGGATTGGGATCGGACTCGAGGGCGGCGGGCGCGTCGTCCAGCGGAATGGGGGCGGCCCAGCTGGTCGCGCCGGCGGGAACGCCGGGGATGCGGGCACCGCCCACCGACACGCCCCCCGGCGCCGGGGCCGTCGGTGCCATCGGCGGCAGGCCGAATCCGGTGGGGGCGACGCCGCCCAGGGTTCCGCCGGGGGCCGGACCCGCCAGGTTGGCGGGCGGCGGTGGCGTGAAGGGGAAGGGCATGGGGCCCGCCATGGCCGCCCAGCGCGGGTCGTTCAGCATGGGCGGGACGATCATGGTGGGCTTGTTCAGCGGCGGCGGCAGCATGAAGGGCTGGATGACGGCGCCATCGTTCAGCACCACGACGTTGCGCACCACGTTCAGCAGCTGGCGGACGTTGCCCGGCCAGTTGTAGGTGCGCATGATCTCTTCCGCCTCATCGCTGAAGCCGGTGAAGGACTTGCGTTCCTCCTGCGTGTACTTGGCCAGGAATTCCCGCGCGATCATCAGGATGTCGTCGCCACGGTCGCGCAAGGGCGGTAGCTCGATGGAAATGACCTGCAGGCGATAGAACAGATCCTCACGGAAGCGGCCGGCCTGCACCTCGGCAAAGGGGTCGCGGTTGGTGGCGCAGACGATGCGCACGTCCACGGCCTCCGCCTTTTCGCTGCCCACCTTCTTGACCATGCCGGTCTGCAGGAAACGCAGCAGCTTGGCCTGCAGCGACAGGTCCATCTCGCCGATTTCGTCCAGGAACAGCGTGCCGCCGTCGGCCTGCAACGCCGCGCCGGCGTGATCCGTCGTCGCCCCGGTGAAGGCGCCCTTCACGTGGCCGAAGATCTCGCTTTCCATCAGGTCTTTGGGAATGGCGGCGCAGTTGACCGGGATGAAGGGG
This sequence comes from Nitrospirillum bahiense, assembly GCF_007828025.1. Taxonomy (NCBI): domain Bacteria; kingdom Pseudomonadati; phylum Pseudomonadota; class Alphaproteobacteria; order Rhodospirillales; family Azospirillaceae; genus Nitrospirillum; species Nitrospirillum bahiense. The sequence goes on along the minus strand of NZ_VITO01000009.1, from coordinate 261,627 downwards.
CGCCCGGCGCGCGGGCTACGGCGGTGAATGGCCTCCGCGCAGACCTCCTTGCCCGTGCCGCTCTCGCCGGTGATGAACACCGTGGCCTTGGACGGCGCCGCCGCCTCGATCATGCGATAGACGCCGCGCATGGCGGGCGAGGTGCCGACGAAGCCCAGATAGCCCAGCGGATCCTCCACCGGGGCGGTGGGCGGGGCCGCCTCCAGCACCTTCGCCCGTTCGGCGAGGGCGGCGGCCATGGCCTGGCGCAGCCGCTCCGTGCCCGCCGGCAGCAGCAGCACGTCGATAGCACCCGCGCGCATGACATCCACCGCCATCTGCACCGAGCCCTGGGCCGTCAGCGCCACCACCTGCGGCGCCTTGGCGTCGGCCTTCAGTTCCTTCAGCAGATCCAGGCCGTTGCCGCCCGGCAGCTGCAGGTTCAGCAGCACCACGTCGGCCGGCGTCTCCGCCAGGGCGCGGCGGGCGGCCGGCGCCGTGTCCACCACCTGCAGGGCATGCCCATCCTTGCGCAGCGCCTGGCTGTAGGCGGCCGCCAGGGACGGCGTGGGTTCGACGATCAGGACGCGGCGCGGACGGGTTTCCATGGGGCGGACGCTTTCACCGAGACTTGAAGCCAGCGCCTCTCCTTACCGGAAATGCGTCGGGCATTGCAGCTTGCAGTTTCTCAAGCAATCGTCCAGCGCTGTCAACGTCGGACCTTGCAGGATGCAACGGCGCCGACGTGTTCTTTGGGTTAGGGTCGGGCGGGGGGTGATGCCCCCGCCCTTACCCTAAGGGGCTTATTTGGATGCGTCCGCCATACGGACGGGTAGGGGGATATTACAAACGTCCACGTGCCCCGCCGGCACGGGGAAGAAGTCCTCCCGCCGGTTGCGCCGCGCCTCGACATAGGCGGCCCAGGTGGGGGTGTCGGTGCGCAGAACCGTCAGCTTCTCGCGCTGGTCGGGGGCCAAGTCGGCCGCCAACCTCACCTTGGTGATGGGAACGCGCTGTTCCGGCTTGTCATAGAAGCCCAGGGCGGCGGTGCCGCGCGGCAGGCTGCTCAGGATGTCCATGCCGCGCAGGACCCGGCCCACGACGGTGATGTTGCGGTCCAGGTGGCGCGGCGCCTGGCCGATGACGGCATAGAGTTCCGCCCCGCTGCCGCTGTCCAACGCCATGTCGCGGCCCACGCCCACCATGCCGTAGCAATGGATCAGCCAGGCTTGCTGGCCCCTGGCGTCGCGCGCCGTGGGGAAGCTGTCGCTGTAGCCCGCCTCTGGGGCGTAGGTGTCGCGGTCGGGCAGGGGGGTGAAGGGCAGCTTGGCCACGGCGGCCCCACGCACCACGAACTCGGGCGCCAACTTGGTCTGCGCCGTCTTGGGCGTGCGGGTGTTGTCGGCGTCGCCCCACTGGGTGACGTAGTTGTCCTGCACACGGTCAACGGCCAGACCGTCGAACCAGCCCTCGCGCACCAGCTTGCGGATGTTGTCGACGTGCGCTGGGGCGAAGGCGGGCGCCAGCTCGATGATCACCCGGCCCTGGGCCAGATCCATGTACAGCAGGTTTTCCGGGTCGGGGGAGCGCCAATCCGCAGGACTGGAGGCGGCCAGCACATCGGCCGCGATGGGGCCGGTCTTCGCTGGCTTGGGCGCGGCGGGTTTGGCCGCATCGGCGGCATAGGCGGTGGTGGACAGGCAAACCAGGGCTGCCGCCAGGTGGGCGGCTACCATCGAACGACGCATCGCTTCCCCTTCATTCCTCGTGGCGGCCATCTCACCCGAAAAAGGGGGGCCGCCTTCCAGGCCGCAGGATCGGTCCTGGGCCCGGCCAAGGGCAAGCGATTTGAAGGGCTATTTCGCGGCGATCGAGATGGTGACCGTGTCCTGGTACTGACCGGCCACGGCCTGGTTGTTACCCGGCAGGCTGACGGCCAGGGTGCCCTGGCGGGCCTGTCCCGAACCGGACCGGTCCGTGGTCAGCGACCCGTTCTTGGCGGCGGCCGTGTTGTCGTAGGTCAGGTTGTAGGCCACGGCGCCCGATCCGGTGGCGCTGCTCTTCAGCGTGCCGCTGTTGGCCGAGGCGACCGAGACGGTATAGCCGCTGCCGGCGTTGCACTGCTCCGTCACCGATCCCACGGTCACGGCGTTCTGGCCGTTGACCAGATCCAGCGTGGCGTTGCTGTCGGTGACCGCGACGGTGCACACGGTGGGCACGGTCGCGCCGATGTGGATGGTGCCGCTGGTGCCGGCCGCCCAGGCGGCGGAGGCCAGGGCCAGGGTGGCGGCGACGGTCAGGGCCAAACAAACACCATGCGCGGGGGCATGGGGCATATCGGGCAGATGCTGGGACATTTTAGTCTCCAAGGACACCGGCAGGGCCGGCGCCATCTGTCGTTCATGATGGGCCACCGCCTTCTGCGGCACCCTGTCCTGGATCAATTGGGCGATCCTGGACGCTGGTCCAGAGCTTACGTCAGTTCGCCGTCACCGTCATCAACAGATAGTCGGTGTAGGTGCCGGCGATGACCTTGGTGACGTCGCCGATGACGACGATGAAGGTGTGCCGGTCCAGGCTGGAATAGCTGTAATAGGTCAGGGTAGTGCCGCTGGACGGTACGCCCCGGCCGTCCACGGTCATGCTGTAGGGGATCGAGGTGCCGGCGCTGCCGTTCACCAATCGGCCGCCGTTCTGCGACTGGATGGAGACGCTGTAGCCGGTGTTGCCCGACACCTCCAGGTCGAAGCTGCGGCTGGCGCCGGTGGTCAGCTCCCCGAAATCCACGTTGGCGGCCGATGCGCCCAGGTTGGTGCGCACGCCGCCGACATTGACGGTGGCGGAGACGGAGGTGCGCACGGTCGCCCGCACCTGGACGATGGCGCTATCCATGACGGCAACGATGTTGCCCGAGCTGTTCAGCTGGTACAGCGTCACCGTCACCTGATCGAAATAGTAATTGGATCCCACCAACTGGCCGGCGGGGACGGAGGCGTAGAAGCCGGTGGTGACCGTCTGGGTGCCCCGGCCGTTGTTGACCGAGCCGGTGATCAGGTTGCTGACGTTGCCGGTGCCATAGTCGCCCACCCGCTGGGTCAGCGCCGCGTCTTTGTACAGGTCATAGCTCAGCCAATTGCCGCTGAGGCCCAGCATGCGCCGCGTGCTGCCCCACAGGCCGCTGTCGATGCCGATGCCGAAGGTGCAGTTGCTGCCGGCGATGTACTGCACCGTCACCGTGTTGTAGGTCGGGGGCTGCAGGGCCGCGAACGGGTCGTAGCTGGTGACCGGCGTCACCTGCGACAGGCCGCTCAGCTGGGCGAAGCACGTCTGCAGCGCGCGGGCCGGGGTGGCGGGCAGGGCCATCAGCAGGCTCAGCGCCAGCAGGGCCCATAAATGGACGCCCAGGAACCGGGCGGCAAAGGGCGGGCGAAGGCGGGTCGGCTGGTCCATGGCATCCAAAATAGCGGCTTCCCAGGCCGAGCGCACCCGGCCAAGGGAATGGGCCCGGCGGCGGAGGCCGTCGGGCGGTGCCGCGTCATCAAGCAAGAAACGTTCCGGCCCGGCATGCTTCGCGGCTTGGCGGCCCAACCCTATCCCCATGATCCTCATGGTCCGCTGCTCGTCGACGCCGGCTTGGTGGGCGACAGGTTGATGGTCTGGCCGGGCAGCGCCTCCAGCTTCAGTGTGCCCAGCGGGAACATGCCCTCGGCCTCGGCCGGCACGGTCACAGGGATGGGCTTGTGCGGCACGCCCGTCAGCTGCATCTGCCATTCGCCGGGGCGCACGCCCTCTACCCGGAAGCGGCCCTTGCGGTTGGTGAAGAACTGCACCTCCTGCCCGGCCTTGGGGTCCTTGGCGTTGGCGGCCTTCACGCCCTTGCCATCGGTGCGGTGCAGGATGCCGGCCGCCAGCGGCACGGGCCGCCCTTCCGGGTCCAGCAGCACGCCATCCAGCGACACGGTGGCGTCGGTGCCGATGGGCACCAGGGTGCCGGTGTGATTGCCGGGGACGATGGCCGGGCGGTCGTTGCCGATGTCGTAGCCCATGGGCGCGTCCGGCACGTCCAGCAGCAGCGGCCGCACCAGGTAGGCGGAGATGTTGGGCACCACCGGCGGGCCCAGCCAGTCGCTGGATGACAGGTAGTGGCCGGTGACGGGATCGACGCCGATCTCCTCATCCGCGATGCGCGGGTGGGGGACCACCAGGGCGAAGCTGTTGGTCACAGGCCGGGTGACGCCGACATGGCCATCGGCGAAGACCAGGCCGGTGGCGAAGTTCAGGGTGGTGCGCTCGTCATTCTGCAGCGGTCCGTCCAGGGTGGACAGGCGCTGGCTGTAGTCATGGCGGACGGAGGCTTCGAACCGGTCCATGGTGTACCCGACGGAGCCGCTGGCCTGGTAGGTGCCGGTGGTATTGGTCGCGTCCACGCCCAGGTTCCAGGAATTCGTGGGCCAGGGATCCTGGTAGCGCCAGTCCAGCTCCCGCTGGCGGCTCAGCGTGTCCATGGTGAAGCCGGCGGATTGCACGCCGTCGCCGAAGGTGTAGCGGAAGGCGAGGTAGGCGCTGTTGTCCGCCTCGCGCGTCACGGTGTTGCGCGCCCGGCTGAAGGTCAGCTCCAGCGTGGCGTGGCGCCCGAAGCGGCGGCGGAAGCCCAGGTCGACTGAATAGCCGTCAATCTGGTTGTCGTCGCGCACCAGCTGGTAGCGGCCGCTGAGCGTGGCGGTCAGATCCTCGTCCAGCGGCTGGCCATAGCGGGCGGACAGGTCGTAGGACACGGTGTTGCGCGGGTCCAGGGTGCCCAGGCTGGCATAGCCGCCGGACCGCCAGCTGCCCTGCGCCGTCAGGGTGCGCTGCTGGTAGAATTGCTCGTCATTCGTATAGTCGCGGTAGGTCAGGTCCACCGACGCCCCGCGCGACGCGCCCAGGCTGGCGCCGGGGTTGATGCCGATGGTGCCCAGGCCGGTGACGAACAGCACCTCCGTGCCTATGACCTGCTGGCTTTTGTCCGCCTGCAGGCTGGCGCCCAGGGTCAGGTCGTCGGTGATGCCCTGGCGGTGATAGGCGGAGAAGGTGGGGCGGCTGCGGTCGTAGATCAGGCGGTCGGTGCCGGTGGTGTAGGGGATGCCCACCGTGTAGTTGAACTCCGACACCCCCTCGGCCAGCAGCTCGGAATCGAAGAAGAAGGGGAAGTCGATGGTGCGCGTCTGGCCATAGGCGTCGGTGATGCGCACCTGCACGTCGTTGGTGCCGGACGTGCCGGGGAAGTCGGACAGGTTCACGGGCCCGGCATCTTCACGGAAGACGCGGGTGGGGCGGCCGTTCACCAGCACCTCCACCGTCGATGGCGAATCCAGGATGAAGTCGCGGCTACCCGTGGGCTGGATGGCGCGATAGGGCTGCAGGGTGTAGTTGCGGGCGATGGACAGGCCGGTCAGGGGCCGGTTGGTCTGGATGCCGGTGATGGAATAGTCCAGGTCGCCGGCCTGCAGGCGCACGGCGTCCTCGGGAAAGTCGCGGATCAGCCGGGTGGTGCCGCGCATGAAATGATGGCTGTACTGTTCCTGGTACTGCCCCTCCCATTCGAAGGACCAGCCGTCGATGTTGCCGCCGCCATCCAGCCCGATGTTCAGGGGCTGGCGGTAGTTGCCACTGTCGGTGGCGGGTTGGGCCAGGAAGACCTGGGCGGTGCGCAGGTTGATGTAGGCGGCGGCGTCCGCCGGTTCCAGCACCTGGTAGCCGCTGGCGGCGTTGGCGCGGTTCACCACCGTCAGGTTGCGCACGGCGCGCAGCTGCGGCGGCACCTTGACCGACAGGGTCAGCTCCTTGGGGTCCACCGTGATGGAAATGGCGGCGGCGCTGGGGCCGCTCCTGGGGCCGCCGGCCGGGCCGCCCAGGCTCAGCGCGCTCAGCTTGGCATAACCGTCGGGGCCCGCCTGGGCCACCAGGTCGCTCAGCACCTTGGCCTGGACGAAATCGCGCAGCAGCAGGGCCAGGCGGTTCAGGTCCACCTGGGTTTCGGCGGGGTCGGGCGCCACCTTGGCCGGCACCTGGCCGACCTCGCGCCCCTCCACCTTCACCGGCAGGTCCAGGGTGGTGGGCTTCTCCGCCTTCTTCTTCTTGCCGAAGGTCTTTTCGAACAGCGCTTCGGTGTTCTGGTTGGCCGGCGGGGCCGTCTGGGCCCGCGCTGCCCCAGGCAAAACCAGAGCCGATCCGGCCAGGGCTGCCAACAGGGCGCAAACAAGCGCGCCCCGGCGCAGTCGGCCGGGGCGGTCAAGGGGAAAGGCGCCGCCAGTCAAGCGGTTACCGGTATTCAGGCGCGACAGGCGCAACGCCGTCCTCGTCTCAGGGTACTCGGGGGAAGGTCAGGGCACCGACAGGGTCACCGTGGCGGGGCCCTGGGGCAGATCCGCCGGCCAGGGGATATGGAAACGGCGGGTGACCCCGGCAAGGACGTTTTCACCGACCATGCCCGTCAGCTGCTCCTTGCGCAGGGTGACGGTCTTGCCATTCACCTGGGCGGTCACCTCCAGGTCGCGCATGACCTGACGCGAGGTGCCGTCGTTGCGCACCACCACTTCCATGACCGTGCCGGTGGCCGGTGCCGTGGCAGGCTTGGGCCCGGCCGACACCACGGTCAGCTTGGGCTTGGCCCCTTCCGGCACGACGTAGAGCGAGGCGACGTACTTCACCAGCAACTTCACCTGGCCGCCTTGCACGGGCGTACCGCCCAGGTCGATGGGCAGCTGTTCGGCCACCAGGCGAAAGGGCAGTTCCTTGGCCGGCTTGGGATCGCCCGACCATTGCACGCGGATGGACTGGTTCTCGCCGGGCTGCAGGATGATCTGCTCGGGCACGATGGCGAAGCTGTCCTCCGCGTCGGTCAGGACATCCTGGCCGTCCTGGTCCATGCCGCGCGCCATGACCTTGACGTCAATGGCCACGGGGTCCTTGCCGTCATTCTCCACCCGGAAGATCTGGGTGGCGCCGCGCCCGCTGGGCTCCATGTCCATCTCTATGGGGATCAGGCGGAACGAGGCCAGCGCGCCGGTGGACAGCAGCCCTGTGAACAGCATCAGGGCGCCCGCCAGGGTCGTGGCCAGGATCCGCGTGAAGCGGGAGAAACGGAACCGGTGAAGTGCCGACATGGATGATCGCCCGACTCTTGTAGCGTTTTAGTACAGCGCGTGTGAATGCGGCCGCAGGTGTTAAATAACGGTATATGGGTCTACTTGAACGCCGCCCCCCGGCGTTTGCGGCCCCACCATACCCAGATGCGGGCGGCGTTGCATCCGCTTCCGTGACACGTTTGCGCGAATTCCGAAAGTGTCGCGATTGGAGGCCGTCTAAATCTGGTCTCCGCCTGCGCCCTGGGGTAGACCAGGACATCGCCTATCAACAACAGACCGGTTTCATCATGGCCACCCTGTTCGTCGCGCGCAGCGCCAACCTGTCGAAATGGGCGTCCGACGTCGGCCTGCCCAAGAACATCTTCAAGGTGAGCGTGGTCGAGGGCGGCGCCGATGCCGTGGCCGCGGCGCTGGCCGCCGGCTGGGCGGCGGAAAAGGACTGGACCCTCGTGAAGAAGGTCGAGGTCGGCGACTGGACGGAGGAAGAGGCGCTGGAACGCCTGTCCGCCAAGGAAAAGCCCGTCGACCCCAACTACTACCCCCGCCTGAAGGGGGCTGCCGGCGTCTACAAGCTGACGCCCACCACGGTGGGCAACCACCTGATCGTGGCCCGCGCCATGGCTGGCAACGAAAGCCTGGACTTCAAGCTGAAGGTCGCCGACTACGCCAATTACCTGATCCAGTTTGCCCAGCCGCCGAAGGCGGCGAGTGAATAAGACGGCCGAAGGCGGCGGGTGAATAAGAGGGCCGAAGGCGGCGGGTGAATAACCTGCGCCTGGTAAGGGGCAGGCTTTTAAAGCGTACCGGCCCGGCGGGAAACCTGCCGGGCCGTTTGTTATCCGGCGGGGCTGATTGACGCCCGAATATTATCTGACTAAAGTCAGATATATGGACAACGATCAACTCTCCCGCGTGCGCCGCTTCAACCGGGCGGTCACCCACCGCATCGGTGTGCTGGACGGCAACTACCTGGGCAGCGGCCGCCCGCTGGGAGAGGCCCGCCTGCTGTTCGAGATCGGCCGTGACGGTACGACGGTGCGTGACCTGCGCACGCGCCTGGGCCTGGACTCGGGCTATATCAGCCGGATGCTGCGGGCCTTCGAGGCGGAGGGGCTGACGGCTTCCACGCCCGACGCGCGGGACGCGCGGGTACGGCGCGTGACCTTGACGCCCAAGGGCCGGCGGGAATGGGACCTGCTGGACCAGCGCTCATGGGACCGGGCGGCAGCACTGCTGGAGTCGCTGGGCCCGTCGCAGCGCCAACGCCTGCTGGACGCGATGGCGGAGGTGGAGCGGTTCCTGCGGGCGTCGGCGGTGATGATCGAGCCCGCCGACCCTTTCAGCGATGAGGTCCAGGCCTGCCTCCAGGCGTATTTCCAGGAGTTGGCGGCGCGGTTCGACACCGGCTTCGATCCGATGCGCAGCGCCCCGGCGGAGCCTGGCGAACTCGTGCCGCCCTCGGGCTGGTTCCTGCTCGCGCGGCTGGACGGCGCGGCCGTGGGCTGCGGGGCGCTTAAAATCAAAGGGGATGGCTACGGAGAAATCAAGCGCATGTGGGTGGCGCCGTCCGTTCGCGGCCTGGGTGTCGCCCAGCGGCTGCTGCGGGCGCTGGAGGATCGCGCGGTCGCCGCCGGCGTGGACATCCTGCAACTGGACACGAACGGTACCCTTACCGAGGCGCGCAAGCTCTACGCCCGCAATGGCTATGGCGAGATCCCGCCGTACAACGACAATCCCTACGCCCAGCACTGGTTCGAGAAGCGGGGACTGCAGTCCAACCGCTGACCCAGCCGGTCAGGACGCGGCGATCTTCTTCAGGGCATTCTCATAAGCCTCCGGCGGTTGGCCGCCGGAGATGAGGTAGCGGCCATTGACGATAACGGCGGGCACCGACTGGATGCCGCGTGACAGCCACAGCTGTTCCGCCTCGCGCACCTCGGCGGCATAGCGGTCTCCGGCCAGGAGAACGCGGGCCTCCTCCACATCCAGGCCGGCCTGGGCTACGGCTGCCAGCAGCACCCCAGTATCGGACGGATCCTGCCCCCGGGTGAAGTAGGCCTCGAACAGGGCCAGCTTCAGCGCCAGCTGGCGCTCGGACCCCTGGGTTTCGGCCCAGTGCAGCAGGCGGTGGGCGTCGAAGGTGTTATAAATGCGGCGCTTGCCGCCATTGGCGCCGGTGGCCGACATGGTGAAACCGACGGCCGCCGCGCGGGCGCGGATCATCTCCCGCGTCTGGGCCATCTGGTCGAGGGAGGAGCCGTACTTCTGGCTGATGTGCTCATCCAGGTCCTGGCCCGCCGCCCCCATCTGGGGGTTCAGCTCGAACGGCTGGAAGTGGATGTCGGCCTCAACCTCCCCCTCCAGCCGCGCCAGTGCTGTTTGCAGGCCCTTCAGCCCGATGACGCACCAGGGGCAGGAAACGTCGGAGACGAAGTCGATGCTGAGGCGCTTGGACATGGGACAGGCTTTCCGGCAGGCGGGGGCTGAGGCAGGCACCCTGCATCAGTCAGGGGCGCTATGCCGTGGTCCCCATCACAGCAACGGTATGAAGCGGAGACTCCCGCCGTTCAGGCCCAAGCGACAACCCTAATACACCAGTTCGTCGTCACCCTTGCCGGAGGCGATGACGATTTCGCCGCGGGCGGCCATGTCCTTGGCTAACTGCACCATGTACATCTGCGCCTCGTCCACGTCGCGCAGGCGCACCGGGCCCATGGCGGCCATGTCCTCGCGCATGATCTTGGCGGCCCGCTCGGACATGTTGGTGAAGAACAGGTCCTTCAGGGTTTCCGAGGCGCCCTTCAGCGCGGTGGCCAGCTTGGCCTTGTCGACGGAGCGCAGCAGCGACTGCACGCCCGATGGGTCCAGCTTGCCCAGATCCTCGAAGGTGAACATCAGGGCCCGGATGCGCTCCGCGCTGTCGCGGTTGCGTTCCTCAAGTGCTGCGATGAAGCGGCTTTCCGTGCTGCGGTCCAGGCTGTTGAAGATTTCCGCCATCATCTCGTGGGCGTCGCGGCGGTTGGTGCGCGCCAGGTTGGACATGAACTCGGTGCGCAGCGTGCGCTCGATGTCGTCCACCACCTCTTTCTGCACCGATTCCATGCGCAGCATGCGCATGATGACTTCCATGGCGAAGCTTTCGGGCAGCAGCTGCAGCACGCGGCCGGCGTGGTCGGCCTTGATCTTGGTCAGGATGACGGCGACGGTCTGCGGGTATTCGTTCTTCAGGTAGTTGGCCAGCACCTGCTCGTTCACGTTGGCCAGCTTGTCCCACATGGTGCGACCCGCGGGACCGCGGATCTCTTCCATGATGGTGTCGACCTTCTCCTTGGGCAGAACCTTCATCAGCAGGCGTTCGGTGCTGTCGAAGGTACCGACCAGGGAACCGGTGGAGCTGATCTGCTCCGCGAACTCGACGAACAGGCGCTCCACGATGTTGGAACTGACCGAGCCCAGGTTGGCCATGGTCTGGGACAGTTCCTTGATCTCGTCTTCCGCCATCAGGGCGAACAGGCGGCTGGCATGCTCCTCGCCCAGCGCCAGCATCAGCACGGCGGCCTTTTCCGGCCCCGTCAGACCCCGGTAATCTTCACGTACCCGGATCGCCATGTATCGTCGTCTCCTGTCCGGCGGGATGATGCCGCCGGATTGTTCCGGAAGGGCCGGGCTTTAGTCATGCCACGGTCCCTGAACCACTAGGGAAAGTACACCCGGCCCCGGCGGCAGGATAGAATTTTTGTCGCAAGCGGGTCCGGCCGGGACTCCCCCGTATAAGGGGTGTGGAACCGGGGCCTTCCAGGGCCGTTTCCTCGGCAATTCGGGAGTAGGACGATGACCAAGCGGTACGTGCAGATATGGGCGGTGATGGCTTTGGCCCTGGCGGGCTGCCAGTCCGCCCCGCCGGGCGCGGCCTCCAAGAACGGCCCCGCCGGGGGTGCCGTGGCCCAGGCGAACGAGGCGCCCGGCGCTCAGCCCATGGCGGCGCAGCCGGCCTGCTTCTTCACCCGTGACATCGATGGCTGGAACAGCATCGACCCCTACACGGTGCGCATCCGTGTGGGCGTCAACAAGCGCTATGACCTGAAGCTGTTCATGCCGCAGCCCGACCTGTCCACCCGCCTGCAACTGGCCATCGTGACCAAACCGGGCGGGTCGGATTGGGTCTGCTCCCCCATGGATATCGAGATCATCGGCGAGCCCCTGCACCTGCGCGTGCCGGTGCGGGAGATCATCGCCGTGCCGCCGGACCCGAAGGGCAAGGGCGGGGACCATGACAGGGATGGGGATGGTGCGGCCAAGGACGCGGCGCCCAAGGATGCCCCGAAGCCGGGAACGACCGGCGCCTGAGGCTGAAGACAGCGGGGCGCGGGCATAAGGCCCGGCCCCACGGGTCCCTGACCTTTACTCTTCGCTGTCGCCGTCGGCGGCCGCACCCGGTGCGGCGCGGCGGCGCGGGGGGAAGCGGTCGCCCCCGGCCGGACCGCCATGGCTGCGTGGCGGCGCCTCGGCCCGCTGGGCGGCGGCGCCGTCGATGGAACCGGTCCAGCCGGACGACCGCGGACGCGCGCTGCGCTCCTCGGCGGCGGCGATGGTGCCTTCCAGTTCGCGGATACGCTCCTTCAAGGGGGCGATCATCGGGCTGCTGCGATTGCGGGCCAGATATTGTTCCAGGTCGCCCTTCAGGCGCTGCAACTGATTGCGCAAGGTCGCCAGGTCCGTTTTCGGCTTGGCGGAGCGGAAAACCCGTTCCTCGTGTCTGGTCACACCCGTCCTCCATTCGCGCCGGCGTCAACTGTCGGCGGCTGGTCTGCCCCCCAGATATAGCAGCGACGGGCGTTTCATGAAACCCGGCGCGATGGGGGAGGGGTGACGCCGTTCTTATCGGGGTAGTCCCGCTCCTGGGACAGTGATCGCTACGGGGTGCCCAGACAGCGCGCCATCGCCTGCCTCAGCTGGGTGCTATCCAGGGGTTTGGGCACGATGGCGAAGCCCAGGCTCTCCGCCTCCGCCACGCGGTCGCCATAGCCGCTGACCAGCAGGATGGGCAGGCCGGGGTGCAGGTGGCGCACGGCCTGGGCCAGCTCCAGGCCGTTGCGCCCCCCGGGCAGCACGATGTCGCTCACCATCAGCGAGATGTCCGGCCGGTCGGCCAGCAGCGACTGGGCGGCGTCGGCCGTCGTTGCGGCCAGGACGCGGAAGCCCAATGCCTCCACCATGTCCCGCATGACCTTGGCCACCGTCGGATTGTCCTCCACCAGCAGGATCTGGCGCCCGTTGCCGGCGACATCAGGAACGCCGTTGGCCGCAACGCCGGTGGCCGGCACGGTGCCGGTCCCTGCGGCGGCGGCGTCCTCTTCTGCCCGGGGCAGGTACAGGGTGATGGTGGTGCCGGCCGCGGCGCTGTTCGGGGCGGCCGCGTTCAGGCTGTCGGCCAGGGCCGCGCCGCCGGACTGGCGGGCCAGGCCGTGCACCTGGGCCAGGCCCAGACCGGTGGACTTGCCGTCCCGCTTGGTGGTGAAGAACGGGTCGAAGACCCGGTCCAGGATATCCGGCGGGATGCCCGACCCCGTGTCGCACACCGTCAGGCGCACGAAGTCGCCCATCAGGCCGCCGGTGCGTTCGCTTTCGTGGCTGGCGGGATCGATGTGGACGTTGGCGGCCGCCAGGCGCAGCACGCCGCCCCGGGGCATGGCGTCGCGGGCGTTGACCGCCATGTTCAGCAGCGCCAGGTCGAACTCCGTCCTGTCCACGCGCAGGGGCCACAGGCTGGGCGGCAGCGCCGTTTCCAGGTGGATGTCGCCGCGCAGCGCCGGGCGCAGCAGATCGGCGATGTCATCGCCCATGTCCGACAGTTGCACCAGGTCCAGGTGCAGGCGGGGCCGGCGGCTGAAGGTGCGCAGATTGTGGGTCAGCCGTTCCCCCCAGGCGATCGCCTGCAGCATGGCGTCCAACACCTCGCGCTGGGGCTCGGTATGCGGGCGGCGGCACAGCACCTCCGCCCCGCTGCGCACGGTCATCAGCAGGTTGGCGAAGTCGTGGATGATGCCCCCCGTGATCTGGTCCAGCGCCTGCAGCCGCTGGGTGCGCAGCAGTGCGCCCTCCGCCTGTTCCCGCCGGGCCTCCGCCGCGCGCAGGGCGTGGGCCGCTTGCCGCTCCCGCCGGGCGCGGCGCATGGCCAGCAGCGTGGTGGCGCACAGCGCCCCCATGACCGGCAAGGCCAGCAGCGCCAGCCACCCCAGGCGCCGGTGCCATTGGCGGTCCAATTGGGCCCTGTCCACGCCCACCATCACCGTCAGCGGCGCGTTGGCGATCAGCCGGCAGGCCGTCAGCCGCTGCCGCCCCTCACTTGCGGCGCCCGCGTCCGGCGGATTGGCGTCCCGGGAACCGGCATCCGGGGTGCCGTTTGGGCCGGCAGCAGCACCGCCGGCGCGCCAGACGGCGTGAAGGCCGGGACAGGTGGGATCGATCCGCGCCCCATCCAACGCGAGCCGGCGGCCCGCCATGATCATGCCCTCGCGGTTGACCAGCAGGACGGTCGTGGCCGGGTCGTCCTGCGTCACCCGCCGGTAGAAATCGTCGAAATAGGCCAGCGACATGGAAACGGCGGCGATGCCGGCCAGGCTGCCGTCGGGGTGGCTCAGGCGGCGGGCCAGGCTGAAGACGCGCTGATCGCCCGAGGTCCCGCTGCTGGCCGCCAGGCTGTCGGACGGCGGGACCAGCATCTCCGTCTGGCCGGCACGCAACTGGCCATAGGCGGGGCTGTCGGTGATGTCGGGCCTGCCGGCGGCGGCGGAGTGGCGGCTGGCGGCCAGGGGCCGGCCCTGCGCATCCCACAGCCACAGCGCCTGGATTTGGGGAATGCCGGCGACCATGCCGGCCAGGGCGGCGCCCACCTGATCCGCGTCCCGGGGGCGGGCGAGGTCGAGATGGGTGGGGTCGAGGTCGCGCACCCGGTCCAGGATCAGCCGGTCGCTCTCGATCACCTTTTGGGCGTGTTCGTCCACCGCGGCGGCGATGCGCTCCACCCGGTCGCCGGCTTGTGCGACGATGTCCCTGCGGCTTTCCAACCCCGCCGCGGCCAGCAGGACCAGGGGGACCAGCACGGCGGCCAGTATCTGCAGGCGCAACGCTGCGATGGTGGAGGGCGCGCGCGGCGGCTCCGCCTCCGTCACCCGCGGCGCCCCGATGTCGGAATTGACCGTCACGACCGTCCTTGCGTCCCTCAGCCTACGCCAGGACCGATCATATGGTCTGGTTTACGCAATCTCCAATGGCGTTGCGGCCTATCCTTTTAGTTGAACTCAGGGTAGGCCGACAGGCTCGGTGGGGAAGGCCAGCTCGTGCCGGGCCCGCCACTCCGGCTTCACATAGTTGATGATGATGGTGCGGCGGATGCCCTGGAAGGGGCGTCGGGCAAAGCCGTGCCAGGTGTCGCCGCCGGGGATGAACACCAGCCCGGTATTGAAGCGGCCCGATGCCCGGCCGGCGTGGCCGCCCTCAGGCCCGTCCATGATGTCGGTGCCGAGGTTTTCCGCGTCCGGCCCGGTGCTGAGATACACCAGCATGGTGAACAGCTTGGCGCCGATGTCGGTGTGCGGCTCCAGCCAGAACCCCTCGCGGTCCAGGCAATATTCGATGCGCAGCGATGATCCGCCGAGGTCCACGCCGAACTGGCGCGCCAGGGTCGATACTGTCTCAGGCGCCTGGAAGGCGGCCGCCACGGCGCCGCACACCGGGTACAGCAGCTGGTTGTCGGTCGACAGGAAGGTGCGGGTGGAGTTGTGCGTCTCCCGCCGGCCCTGGGTGTCGTCGATCTCCGGCGCTGCGAAGGGCAGGGTGGCCAGTGCCTCCGCCACGGCGGCTGGGAAGACGCTGTTCAGATACCAGTGGCGGTAGGGATGGTCGTCCCGGTCCGCCGCGTCCAGGCAGGCACGCACATGCTGGCCGGTGGCGGTATCGAAGGCCTGCGGGTCAAAGGCCAGCGTGTCGGCCTGGGAGTCGCGAAGGTTGGGGGCGGGAAAGCTCATCACATCTCCCCCTTGCCGGAGAAGGCGTTGCCCAGGCGTTTCAGGCCGGCGGTGACGCCGTGGCGCAGGGTCTCGCGCCGGGCGGTGCCGGCATCGACCATCCAATTCAACATGATGTAGCGCCTCACGCCGTCGTGCGGCTTGTGGCCGTGGAAGGAATTGTCGGTGCGGCGGAACGCCACCAGCGTGCCGTCCAGGGGCAGCACCTCGGCCAGCATGTCCTCCATATTGTCCGCGCTGCGCAGCAGGCGCAGGCGGCCGCCGGGCGCCGTCCACGTGTCGTTCAGGTACAGCAGCGCCGTCAGGCGCTTGGTCACGCTGTCGGTGTGGATGCGCCCGTCCTTGGGCACGCAGCGGCTGCGCACCGTCACCATCAGGGCATCGGGGTCCAGGTCCAGGCCGAAGGTCTCGGCGAAGGCCTGCGTCGTCTCCGGTGCCGTCAAGGCGGCCAGCAGGCGGGTGAAGCCGTCCAGGTCGCCCCGCTCCAGCTCCGCCCGCGACGGGGCCGGCACCAGGCCGCCATGGGGGCTGTCGGGAAAGTCGTGGCGGGCGGTGACGGCCACGACGGGGGCGATGAAGCCGGTCATCACCAGGTGGGGAAACGGCTCCGTGGCCGGGCGCAGGGCGCGCAGGCCATCCAGGTTCAGGACACCATCCGTCCGATTGGCCGGCGGCACCGGGGCCACGGACGGGGCGGGGGAGGAAAGGGCGGGCATGGGGCGGAGACCTTGAGAGGGGCCAGCCGGGACGGACCCTCTGGCGATGCCCTCTTTTCCACCTGTCCCGCCGGCGGGGCGTTGATCCAGGTCAAGGTCATATCCCTCCGCATATGTCGCCGGCGTTAACCGAATCCACCAGACTCATCATGGAGAATGCCGTCAGCGAGGGGGCGCCTGTACGGGGTTCGCCCTTTGGGATTTTGGGAGTGATGGCGATGCGTTGGATTTCCGATCTGGCCTTGACCCGCAAGATGGCCATACCGCTGGGCATGCTGTTGATCGTGGTCTGCGGCCTCATCCTCTATGCCGGGGCGGCGATGACCGCGCTGAACCGCCAGGCGGACCAGCTGGTCGACGTGCTGGCCCTGCGCCGGCAGACGGTGATGCAGCTGGCCAACGCCATGAATGAGGGCACGATCGCCGAGAAGAACCTGCTGCTGGAGCGCAACGCCGAGGCCCGCGCCGGCTTCGACAAGCAGCGGCACGACTACTTCGCCCAGGCCGTGGACCTCGCCAACCTGCGCCTGGCCCAGGTGGACACGACCGCCGACCGCCAGCTGACGGAGGATATGGTCAAGGCGGTGAAGCGCCGGGCCGAAGTGTCGGACATCGTCGCGCCCATGGGCCTGCGCCAGGAACTGGACCAGGCCTACGACTTCTCGGCCAAGGAAGGCCGCACCGCCCGCAAGGCCGCCGCCGCCGCCATCGCCCTGCAGGTCAAGATGACGGATGGCGAGCTGGTGGCCGGCAAGGCGGCGGCGGCGGAGCAGGGTCGCCGTGCCATCATGCTGCTGGTGGTGGCAAGCGCCATCGGCCTGGGTGCCGCCGTCACCGTGCTGTGGCTGATCGTGCAGCGCCTGGTGGCGCGTCCGCTGGTGCGCATGGCGCACACCATGGAACGCCTGGCCGGCGGCGACCAGGACATCATCGTGGAGGGCACGGACCGCAAGGACGAGGTGGGCTCGCTGGCCCGCTCGCTGGAGGTGTTCAAACAGAACGCCCAGCGGGCGGAGATGCTGGCCCTGGAACAGGTAGCGGCGCAGGAACAGCGCATGCGCCGCACCCAGGTGGTGGAGCGGCTGATCATGGACTTCGACCATGCCGTCGCCGTCGTGCTGGACAATGTCTCGACCTCCGCCGACCGGCTGCACGGCGCCGCCGGCACCATGAACAGCATGGCCAACGAGACGCGGGAGCAGGCGACCGTGTCGTCCGCCGCGGCGGCGCAGACCTCGGCCAATGTGCAGACCGTGGCGGCGGCGACGGAGGAGATGACCAGCTCCATCGCCGAGATCGGGCGGCAGGTGGTGCGCTCGTCCCAGGTGGCGTCGCGCGCCGTGGATGACGCCCGCACCACCAACCAGACCATGCAGGGCCTGGCGGAGGCGGCGACCCGCATCGGCGCCGTGGTGCAGATGATCCAGGATATCGCGGGACAGACCAACCTGCTGGCGCTGAACGCCACCATCGAGGCGGCGCGGGCGGGTGAGGCCGGCAAGGGCTTCGCCGTGGTGGCGGGCGAGGTGAAAAGCCTGGCCAACCAGACGGCCAAGGCCACCGAGGAGATCTCCGGCCAGATCGCCGCCATCCAGACGGCCACGGGCGGGGCGGTGGACGCCATCCAGGCCATCGCCGCCACCATCGGCGACATCTCGGAAATCACCACCACCATCGCCTCGGCCGTGGAACAGCAGAACGCCACCACCACAGAGATCAGCCGCAGCGTCGCCCAGGCGGCGGTGGGCACGCGGGAGGTGACCAGCAGCGTGGTGCACGTCACCCGCGCCGCCGGCCAGGCGGGCGCCGCGGCCGGCGAGGTGCTGTCCGCCGCCGGCTCCCTCTCCGGCCAGGCCGCGACCCTGAAGCGCGAGATCGAGGCCTTCCTCACCGGCATCCGGGCGGCGTGACGTTCAATCGGGCCTGAAGCTGGGCGGGACTGTCGATGGGTGGTTCCATCCCGCCCGTCTGGCCTGTCCGTTTCGGCGGAGAGTCCGGATTCAAGCGGCAAGGGGTGTCCGCATCCGGACACTGTTCGCAAACGGACGGGGGGAATTCACGTTCAATCCATTGATAAATAAACGAATCCGGATCTGGCATACCCTTTGCCACTGGAAGCCCGCAGCGTCCGCCTTGTGATGGGACGCTGGCGGGGTGGCCCTTCCCGGCCCGCCCTGTCCGACTGAAAAGGAAGTGGGGTTATGATGGTCCGGAACGACATCCTGATGGATATGCAAGAGGTCGCTGACACCCGGTCGCTGATCGAGCGGGTGGAGGATGCGCTGCTGTCGGTCAATCCGGACCTGTGGCTAGTCAGCGCCCTGCTGGTCGTGGCCATCCGTTGCCTGGGGGCGCTGTGATGGGCGCGCCTGGCTCGCCCAGCGTGGAGGGTTCCGTTGGCGGTGTCCACATCGTCAAGGCGACGGGCGTGGGTGGCACCGGCGGCATGGGCATCGGCATGGACCGCCGGGTGGAGAAGCCCAAGGGCTGGAAGGGTTGGGTGCACCGCGCCCGCACCGACAGGCGCGCCTGGGCGGCGGGCGTGGCGCTGCTGGCGCTGACCGGCGGGGTGGTCGTCCTGACCCAGACCCAGGGCGGCCAGACCGTTCGTGTGGCGGAGTCCCGCCTGACCGTAGCCACCGTGTCCCAGGGCACGTTCGAGGATTTCATCCCCGTGCGCGGCGCGGTGGAGCCCCTGAACAGCGTCTACCTCGACAGCATCGAGGGCGGCCGGGTGGAGAAGAAGCTGGTGGAGGTGGGCCAGAAGGTGAAGGCCGGCCAGCCGCTGGTTGAGCTGTCCAACACCCAGCTGCAGCTGGACATCATCTCGCGTGAGGCGCAGGTGATGGAACAGATCAACCGCCTGCACGACACCGAGCTGCAGCTGGAAACCAACCGCATCAGCAACCAGCGTGAGCTGGCGGAGTGCGACTACAATGTGTCCTGGCTGTCCAAGGACCTGGAGCGCAAGACGGCGCTGATCAAGACGGGCGCGTCCTCGCAACGCGACATCGACATCATCCGCGACCAGATCAAATGGTATGAGCGCCGGCGCGACCTGACGCTGGAGACCATGCGCACCACCGACAAGATGCGCGCCAGCCAGTACACCGAGATGCAGGACAGCACCCGCCGGCTGGAGGAGAACCTGGCCATGGCGCGCAAGAACCTGGACAGCCTGGTGGTGCGGGCGCCGGTGGACGGCCAGATCACCGTGCTGGATGTGGAGATCGGCCAGACCAAGCAGAAGGGGGAGCGCCTGGGCCGCATCGACCGCGACGACGGCTTCAAGGTCCAGGCCCAGATGGACGAGTTCTACCTGTCGCGCCTGGAACTGGGCCAGACGGCGGAGGCCGCCATCGGCGCCGGGGAGTACAAGCTGAAGGTCGCCAAGATTTATCCGCAGGTCCGCGACGGCCAGTTCCAGGTGGACCTGGAATTCTTGGGAGCCGCGCCGCAGGATATCCGCAGCGGCCAGACCCTGCAGATGCGCCTGAAGCTGGGCGCGGCCACCACCGCGCTGTTGATCCCTAACGGCGGCTTCTACCAGGATACGGGCGGCGACTGGATCTTCGTGGTACAGCCGGGTGGCGCCTATGCCGAGAAGCGGCGCGTGCACCTGGGCCGGCGCAACGCCCAGATGATCGAGGTGCGCGACGGCCTGGCGGCGGGCGACCGGGTCATTGTCTCCTCCTACGGAGACCTGGCGCGCATGGACCGTATCGAACTGAATTGATCCGCTTTCGAAACGATCATTGAATTTGTTGTCATAAGACGGGGATGGCAAGGATGCTGAAGCTAGTCGACCTGACCAAGGTCTACCGCACGGAAGAGGTGGAGACCACGGCCCTGAACCAGGTGAACATCCACATCAAGCAGGGCGAGTTCGTGGCCATCATGGGCCCGTCCGGCTGCGGCAAGTCCTCGCTGCTGAACATCGTGGGCATGCTGGACAACCCCAGCAGCGGCCAATACTGGTTCGGGGATGAGGATGTGGCGGGTTATGGCGAGCGCAAGCTGGCCGACATCCGCAAGAAGAACATCGGCTTCATCTTCCAGAGCTTCAACCTGATCGACGAGCTGACGGTGTTCGAGAACGTGGAGCTGGCGCTGCTGTACCACGACATCCCGGCGCGCGAGCGGAAGGAGCGGGTGAAGGAGGCCTTGGCCAAGGTCAACATCGCCCACCGTGAAAGCCACTTGCCGCAGCAGCTGTCGGGCGGCCAGCAGCAGCGCGTGGCCATCGCCCGCGCCGTCGTCTCGCGCCCCCGCATGCTGCTGGCGGACGAGCCCACGGGCAACCTGGACAGCGCCAATGGCGAAGAGGTCATGAACATGCTGACCGAGCTGAACGGCGAGGGCACGACCATCGTCATGGTCACCCACTCCATGCCCCATGCCCAGTACGCCCGGCGCATCATCAACCTGTTCGACGGCCAAGTGGTGGCGGAAAACCTGCGCGCCGCCTGACGCTCCGCTTCCGTCCCGCCCGTTCCTGCCGCCGCCCTTCGCCGCAAAGGGGGAATGCCGCCCCATGCTCGCCAATTACCTGACCGTGGCGCTGCGCACGCTGATCAAGCACAGGCTCTATTCCGCCATCACGGTGGCGGGGTTGGCGCTGGGCCTGGCGGCGGCCATCCTGATTGGCCTGTTCGTCCGTAACGAACTGACCTATGACCGCGACGTCACCGACGCAGACCGCATCCAGCAGGTGCTGGTCACCGCCACCCTGCCCGGCCGCGCGTCGGAGGATGGGGCGTCGCTGCCCATGCCCGTGGGGCCCGCGCTGAAGCAGGCTTTCCCCCGGCAGGTGGCCGAGATGGCCCGCATCCTGCCCCAGACATCCAGCCTCAAGCGGGATGAAACGCTGTTCAGCGAACAGGTGGCCGTGGCCGACACCAGCTTCTTCCGACTGTTCGACTGGCCCTTCCTGGCCGGCGACCGCGCCACGGCGTTGGACGACCCCAATTCCGTGGTGCTGACGCGCAAGACCGCCGCCAAGTATTTCGGCGACGCCGACGCGCTGGGCCGGACTCTGCTGGTGGACGGGCATCCGCTGCGGGTGACGGGCGTCATGCGCGACCTGCCGGCCAACACCCAGTTCGCCTTCGCCCTGCTCCTGCCCATGGGCAGCCAGGCCAACCAGACCCCGGACTACCTGAGGGACCACTGGGGAGGGCTGATTACCCTGACCTTCCTGAAGCTGAAGCCGGAGGTCGACCCGCAGGCCGGCGCCGACGCCATCCAGGCCGGCCTTCCCGCCTTTGGTGCCGCCATCCCGCCCATCCGCACCAACACGGGTGAGGTTCATCTGGGCGACATGTTCAAGTTCTACCTGGTGCCGTTGGCCGATGCCCACCTGCATCCCGTGCGCAACGCCATGGTGGAGGGCACCAGCCCCCTGGAGGTCGGCATCTTCACCGCCGTCGCCGTGCTGGTGCTGGCCATCGCCTGCATCAACTTCATGAACCTGGCAACGGCGCGGGCCTCCTTGCGGGCGCGCGAGGTGGCGCTGCGCAAGGTGGTGGGTGCCAGCCGTGGCCAGATCATGGTGCAGTTCCTGGGCGAATCCATCCTGCTGACGGGCCTGGCGCTGATCCTGGCGGTGGCGCTGGTGGAGGTGCTGCTGCCGTCCTTCGCCGCCTTCCTGGGCAAGCCGTCGCTGGCTTTCAATTATCTGCGCGATGCGCGCGTGCTGGGCTGCCTGGCGGCCCTGGTGCTGCTGGTGGGGGGCGCCGGCGGTCTCTATCCCGCAATCTTCCTGTCGGCCTTCCAGCCGGGGCCCGTGCTGAAGGGCAACAGCGGCGGCAGCGGGGCGGGCGGGCGCCTGCGCGTGGTTCTGGTGGTTCTGCAGTTCGCCATTTCCATCAGCCTGATGGTGGCGACGGGTGTGGTCTACGGCCAGCTGGCTTACGCCCAGGGCCGGGCGCTGGGCTTCAACAAGGAAAACATCGTTGTCCTCACCGATCTGTACGGGCCCGAGCTGCAGCAGAAGGCGGAAACCCTGCGCGACGCCCTGCGCCAGGACCCGCGCATCGCCGCGGCGGCCCTGGCCGAGTCCTATCCCGGCAGCGGCACGGAGAACAACACGGGCGTGAACCATCCAGGTGCGCCGGCTGACGACGGGGCGGTGGTATTGCGCCGCGACGCCGTGGACCCGGACTATTTCGTCACCCTCGACGTTCGGCTGGTGGCCGGCCGCGTCTTCGATCGTGACCATCCAGCCGACACCATTCCTCCAGCCGACCCGGCCAATCCGCAGAAGCTGCGCCATGGCGGTGTGGTCCTGAACCAGTCGGCCGTGCGGCGCCTGGGCTACGCCTCGCCCGAAGCGGCTCTGGGCCAGCCGCTGATGCTGCCCGGCAAGGAGGGTGAGGCGGGGGTGGAGATCACGGTGGTGGGCGTGGTGGAAGACTTCCACCAGGGCAGCGTCCACACCGCCGTGGCGCCGCAGATGTTCCTGGTGACGCCCAAGAACTACAGCCAGCTGTTGATCCGGGTGAAGGCGGGGGAGATGCCCGGAGCCTTGGACCTGATCGACCGCAGCTGGCGCCAGCTGGTGCCGGACCGGCCGGTGCCGCGCGTCTTCCTGGATGCCCAGCTGCAAAGCGTCTATGAGCGCGAGACCAAGACCGGCCAGCTGTTCGCCGCCTTCTCGGGGCTGGCCATCGTCATCGCCGCCCTGGGCCTGTTCGGCCTCGCCTCCTTCACCGCCGAGCGGCGGACCAAGGAGATCGGCCTGCGCAAGGTGCTGGGCGCCGGCGTCACCGACATCGTGCGCCTGCTGGTCTGGCAGTTCTCCAAGCCCGTGCTGGTGGCCAACGTCATCGCCTGGCCCGTCGCGTGGGTCGCCATGCGCCACTGGCTGGACGGCTTCGCCGACCGCGTTTCCCTTAATCCCCTGCTGTTCGTGGCGTCCGGCCTATCGGCCTTGTTGGTCGCCTGGGCCACGGTGGGGCTGCACGCCGCCCGGGTGGCGGCCACCAAACCCGTCGTCGCCTTGCGCTATGAATAAGGAGTCCTCGCCATGAAGATGCTGGGCAATTTCCTGCGGGTGGCGGTGCGCATCCTGGTGCGCGACCGCATGTACACCCTGCTGAACGTGGCCGGCTTGGCCATCGGCATCGCCGCCGCCAGCATGCTGGGCCTCTATGTCTGGCATGAGACGCACTACGACGGCTTCTTCAGCAAGGCTGGCCAGATCTACCGCGTCGACAAGACGGAATTCGTGCCCGGCCGCATGCCCATCACCTACGATTCCACGGCCAAGCCCCTGGGTCCGGTGCTGAAGCAGGATTTCCCCGAAGTCGAGGCCATGGTGCGCGTCCACAGCGAGGCGGTGGTGGTGTCGCGCGACGGCAACGCCTTCCGCGAGCGGATGCAGGTGGTGGACAGCGACTTCTTCCGGCTGTTCGACCTGCCCTTCATCGCCGGCGACCCCGGCACGGCGCTGGCCGCCCCCGGCACCGTCGTGCTGCCGGAAAGCCTGGCGCGGAAGTATTTCAATGGCGTGGACATCCTGGGCCGCACGCTGACGCTGACCAACGGCATCAGCCTGACGGTCAGCGGCGTCATCCGCGACCTGCCGACCAACACCCACCTGCGGCGCGATGCCATGCTGACCAACATCGGGACCCGGCTGGGCGAGAACTTCGACGGCTGGTTCACCCGCATGGACACGACCTGGAACACCAACTTCATCCGGACCTACATCCTGGTGAAGCCCGGCACCGATCCGGCGGCGCTGACGGCGCGTTTTCCCGCTTTCCTGGCGGCGCGCGACCCCAACTATCTGTCGACCGGCACCAACAAGCCGGCCAAGGCCCTGGTCCTGACCGGCCTGACCCACATCCACACCGATCCCACCGGGGTCAGCGCCAACCTGCTGGGCGTGCTGCATGGCCTTCTGGCCGTGGCCGCCGTGGTGCTGGGCATCGCCATCGTCAACTTCGTCAACCTGTCGACCGCGCGGTCCTCTCTCAGGGTGCGCGAGGTGGCGGTGCGCAAGGCACTGGGCGCGCCGCGCGGCATGCTGATCGGGCAATTCATCGTGGAATCGGTGCTGCTGACCCTGGTGGCGGCGGTGCTGGGGTACGTCCTGCTGGAAATGCTCATGCCCACCTTCGTGTCCGCGCTGGGCATCCGGTTCGACCGGGGCTACCTCTACAGCCCCTGGCTGCTGGTGGCGGAACTGGTGGGTGTGCTGGCGGTGGGCGGCCTGGCCGGCCTCTACCCGGCGCTGGTCCTGTCGCGGCCCACCGCCTCGGTCCTGCTGAAGGGTGGGACGGTGTCGTCGGGCGGATCGGCGGTGCGCACCCTGCTGGTGGTGGCGCAGTTCAGCGCCGCCATCCTGCTGGCCATTTCCACCATCGTCATCTTCCAGCAGACGCGCTACGTCAGCAGCCAGCAGCTGGGCTTCAACGCCGAGGGCGTGCTGTTGGTGCGCGAGCTGCACCAGCCGGAGGCGCGCGCCCACATCGAAAGCTTCCGCCAGGCGCTGCTGCGCATCCCGGGTGTGGCCCAGGCGGGCGCCAGCTTCCACGCACCCAGCGACGGGTCGGACAGCACCGACAACTATCATGTGCCCGGCACGGTGGACGACGGCACCATCGTCTTCCGTAGCGAATTCATCGGGCAGGATTATCTGCAGGCCATGGGCGTGCGGCTGCTGGCCGGCCGCCTGTTCGACCGTGCCGCCACGGCGGACGCGCTACGCGATCCGGCGGCGGCGGCCCCGAGTGAGGGCATTAACAGCGTGCGCCCCACCGATCCCCTGGGCCGCACGGTGGTGCTGTCCTGGCGGGCCGTCCAGCGCCTGGGCTTTCACACGGCGGAAGAGGCGGTGGGTCGCCAGGTGATCTATGACGTCGACTATCCGCTGACCATCATCGGCGTGGTGGACGACTTGCAGTTCAACAGCGCCCGGACGGAACTGCAGCCCACCGCCTTCCTGCTGGACGAACGCGGCCTGGACGTCATGGCCGTCCGCCTGACGCCCGCCGCCGGGGCCGCCACGCTGGCCGCCATCGACCAGCTGTGGAAGGACACCTTCCCCACCATCCCCGAGAACCGGGAGTTCCTGGACGACCATATCCGCGACGCCTACACGGGCGAAATGCGCCAGGGGACCCTGTTGGCGGGCTTCACCGGCCTGGCCATCCTGATCGCCTGCCTCGGCCTGTTCGGCCTCGCCGCCTTCACCGCGCAGCGCCGGACGAAGGAGATCGGGCTGCGCAAGGTGCTGGGCGCCGGCGTCACCGACATCGTCCGCCTGCTGGTCTGGCAGTTCAGCAAGCCGGTCATGGTGGCCAACCTGATCGCCTGGCCGCTGGCCTGGCTGGGGCTCAGCCGCTGGCTGCAGGGCTATGCCTACCGCATCGCGCTGAACCCGCTGGTCTTCGCCGTCGCCGGGCTGGCGGCGCTGGTCATCGCCTGGGTGACGGTGGCCGGCCACGCCGCTCGCGTCGCGGCGGCCAAGCCGGTGGATGCGCTGCGGTACGAGTAGCGACAGACCGCAGGCCGCTACCGCAGCCGCCGGAGTGGGTACCGCAGCACGGGATGTGGGCGCCCGACGCTAGAGAGGAACGAAGAGGAAGGGGGCATCATGTTCGGCAATTTCCTGAAGGTCGCCGTGCGGGTCCTGGTGCGCCAGCGCCTCTACACCGCCCTGAACATCGCCGGCTTGGCGCTGGGCATGGCCACGGCGGCCATGATCGGCCTCTTCGTCTGGCATGAGATGCACTATGACGGCTTCTTTTCTCACGCGGACCGCATCCATCGCCTGATCCGCACCTTCCACACGCCCAGCGGGGCCGCGGTGACGGTGGCGGCACAGGCCAAGCCCATGGGCCCGGCCCTGGCGCGCGATTTCCCGGAGGTGGAGGCCGTGGTGCGGGTGGTGAACCATGCCGTGGCCGTGCGCCGCGACAGCGCCGTGTTCGAGGTGCACCTGACCCTGGCCGACGCGGACTATTTCCGCCTGTTCGACTGGCCCTTCCTGGCGGGCGATCCCGCCACGGCCATCAGCCAACCCGGCACCGTGGTCCTGACGGAAACGACGGCGCGCAAGCTGTTTTCCAGCGTCGACATCCTGGGCCGCGCCGTCACCCTGACCTCGGGCGTGACGCTGACGGTGGCGGGCGTCATCCGCGACCTGCCGTCCAACACCGTCTTCCATATGGAGATGCTGGCCAACATCGCCACCCGTCTCAACGACGGCTGGGATGAGCCTTTCGCCGCGGCCGACACCCAATGGCATCACAGCTTCCTGCGCACCTACCTGCTGCTGAAGCCGGGGGTGGAGCCGGCGTCCCTGGTGGCGCGCTTCCCCGGCTTCCTGGCGGCCCGCATGACGGAGTACCTGGACACGGCCACGGGCAAGCCCAGCGTGGCCCTGGACCTGCAGCCGCTGACCCGGGTGCATGTCGAGGGCATCAGCGACGACGGCGTGCCTCTCAGCCTGCTGGTGACCTTCCTGGGCGTGGGGGGGCTGGTGCTGGGGATCGCAGTCATCAACTTCATCAACCTGTCCACCGCCCGCTCTTCCCTACGCGCACGGGAGGTGGCCATCCGCAAGACCCTGGGCGGGCGGCGCGGCATGCTGGTGATGCAGTTCCTGACGGAATCGGTGCTGTTGGCCCTCATCTCTGGCGCCCTGGCCCTGGTGCTGGTGGAACTGGCCATGCCGCGCTTCCTGGCACTGCTGGACCTGCGCATGGATGCGCATTTCATGTCCGGCCTGTGGATCGCGGCCATATCCCTGCCCCTGGTGGCGGTGGTGGGTTTGCTGGGCGGCCTCTACCCAGCGCTGGTCCTGTCGCGGCCCCGGCCGGGCGACCTGCTGAAGGGCGGCCCCATGGCGACCGGCGGCGGACGGCTGCGCGCCATCCTGGTGGTGGCCCAGTTCGCCGCCGCCATCGTGCTGGGCATCTCCACCGTCGTCATGCTGCAGCAGACGCGCTACGCCAGCACCCAGCGCCTGGGTTTCATGCCGGAAAACGTCGTGCTGCTGCGCGGGCTGGACACGCCGGCGGGCCATGCCCACCAGCAGGCCCTACGCGAGGCGCTGCTGCGCATCCCGGGCGTGATCGCGGCGGGCGGTAGCCTGTGGACGCCCGGCGACGGCGCCGACCGTTTCTCCTCCTACCGTCTGCCCGACACGCCTAAGGAAAAGGAGCTGGCGCTGCGTACCGAGGGGGTGGACTTCGGCTACATGGAAGCTGTGGGCATGAAGATCCTGGCCGGCCGGCGGTTCGATCAGGCCCATCCTCAGGACGGCCAGGTCACCCGGCCGGACCCGCCAGAGGATGAGGAGGCGCCCCAGGGCGACAGCATCGTGCTATCCGCCCTGGCCGTGAAGCGCCTGGGTCTGGGCACTCCGGAACAGGCCCTGGGCCGCACGGTGATCTATGGCGACCACACGGCCTTGACCGTCATCGGCGTGGTGGACGACGTCCAGTTCGACAGCGCCAAGTCGGTGCTGGAACCCACCCTCTACCTGATCGAACCCCGGTTCATGGACGTCATGGCGGTCCGGGTGGCCGCCGGCAGCGGGGCCGCCACCCTGGCCGCCATCGACGACACCTGGCGCCGCCTCTACCCCGACCTGCCGCTGAAGCGGGAATTCCTGGACGACCACATCCGCGACACCTACGCCGCGACGGCGCACCAGGGCCAGCTGCTGGGCCTGTTCTCCGGCCTCGCCATCCTCATCGCCTGCCTAGGACTATTCGGCCTGGCCGCCTTCACGGCGGAGCGGCGGACGAAGGAGATCGGGCTGCGCAAGGTGCTGGGCGCCACCGTGCCCGACATCGTGCGCCTGCTCGTCTGGCAGTTCAGCAAGCCGGTGGTCGTGGCGACGCTGGTCGCCTGGCCGGTGGCCTGGGTGCTGGCCGGGCGCTGGCTGGGCGAATTCGTCTACCGCGTCGACCGCGATCCCCTGGTCTTCGTCATCGCCGGCCTGGTGGCGCTGCTGATCGCCTGGGTGACGGTGGCCGGCCACGCCGCCCGGGTGGCCGCCGCCAAGCCGGTGCGCGCCCTGCGCTACGAATAGGATGCCGCCCATGCTGCTGAACTATCTGCGTGTCGCGTTTCGTGTGCTCGTGCGCCAGCGGCTTTACGCCGCCCTGAACGTGGCGGGCCTGGCGCTGGGCATCGCCACGGCGGCCATGATGGCGCTGTTCGTCTGGCATGAGACGCACTTCGACGGCTTTTATCGCGATGCCGGCCGCATTTTCCGCATTGTCCAGGCCCAGCACGTGCCGGCCCAGGCCCCGATCCGCCGCATCGAAACGCCCAAACCCCTGGGCCCCGCCCTGGCGCAGGATCTGCCCGGGAAGGTGGAGACATCGGTGCGGGTGGTGCGCCACGCCATCGTACTGCGTGACGGCGGCACACCGGTGGAGGACACCATCTACCTGGCGGACGCGCCTTTCTTCCGCCTGTTCGACTTTCCCTTCCTGGCGGGCGATCCCGCCACGGCCCTGGCGCAGCCCGGTACGGTGGTGCTGACCGAAAGCCGCGCGCGGCGCTACTTCGGCACGTCTGATGCCCTTGGCCGCACCCTGGAACTGACCTCGGGCGTCAGGCTGGTGGTGGCGGGCGTGGTCCGCGACCTGCCCTCCAACACCATATTCGCCCGCGAGTTTCCTGCGACGCTGTGGACCAACCTCGCCACCCGATTCCAGGATGGCTGGGACGCCGAGTTCGCCGACAAGGACACGCGCTGGCGGGATGAATTCCTCCAGACCTTCGTGATGCTGACGCCGGGCGCGGACGCGGGCGCCTTGCCTTCGCGGTTTCCCGCCCTGCTGGCGGCCCACCGCGAAGGCCGGCAGTCCGTGGTCCCAGGCCTGGTGGAAACGCTGGAACTGCAGCCCCTTACCGTCATGCATACCGATCCCATGGCCGGCTTGGGCATCGCGCCCGGCACCTTGGCGGCCTTCATCGCCATCGCCTGCCTGGTGCTGGGCATCGCCGTGGTCAATTTCGTCAACCTGTCCACCGCCCGTTCTTCCCTGAGGGCGCGCGAGGTCGCCATCCGCAAGACGCTGGGTGGCGGCCGTGGCCAGCTGATGGCGCAGTTCCTGCTGGAATCGATGCTGTTGGCCCTGGTGGCCGGCCTCCTGGGTCTGGTGCTGGTGGAACTGGCCATGCCCCGTTTCCTGGCGCTGCTGGACGTGCGCCTGGACGCGCGCTTCCTGGGTGGCGCCGGCCTGCTGGGGGCGGTGCTGCCGCCAACGCTGCTGGTGGGCCTGCTGGGTGGGCTGTATCCGGCGGTCGTGCTGTCGCGCCCCCGGCCCACCGACCTGTTGCGCGGTGCGCAGGCCGCCGGGGGTGGGCGCCTGCGCGCCGCCCTGGTCATGCTGCAGTTCACCGCCGCCATCGTGCTGGTCATCGCCACCATCGTGATGGGGCAGCAGACGCGCTACGCCAGCACCCAAGGCCTGGGCTACCGGGCGGAGGGGGCGGTGGTGCTGCGCGGCTTGGGCCGCCCGGCGGGTCGCGCGGGGTTGCAGGGACTGCACGACGCCGTGCTGCGCATTCCAGGTGTCAGCGCCGTGGGGGCCACCGCCAACGTGCCCAACGACCGCAGCGAGTGGACCAACAATTATCGCCTGCCCGAGGCGCCGGACGACACCCGCGATCTGCTGTTCCGCACCGAGCCGGTGGACGTGGACTATCTGCAGGCGCTGGGCGTGCCCTTGCTGGCC
Source organism: Nitrospirillum bahiense (assembly GCF_007828025.1). Lineage (NCBI taxonomy): Bacteria > Pseudomonadati > Pseudomonadota > Alphaproteobacteria > Rhodospirillales > Azospirillaceae > Nitrospirillum > Nitrospirillum bahiense. The sequence continues at coordinate 232,066 of NZ_VITO01000009.1, read as the reverse complement.
GGTCGCCTGTTCGACCCGGCGCGGCCGGGCGATGTCACCAGCCACGCGGCGATCCAGGCGGGAACGGCGGGCACCACCATTCCCGTGGTGCTGTCGCTCACGGCGGCGGCGCGCCTGGGCCTGGGGACGCCGGAACGGGCGGTGGGGCGCACCGTGGTTTACGGCGGCGGTCTGCCCCTGACCGTCATCGGCGTGGTGGCGGACGTGCAGTTCGGCACGGCGCGGGAGACGCTGGAGGGCACGGTCTATCTGGCCCTGCGGGATGAGCTGTCGTCGATGCTGGTCCGCCTGGCGCCCAACGCCGACGGGGCCACCCTGGCCGCCATCGATGACACCTGGCGCCGCCTGTTCCCCGACCTGCCCCTGAAGCGCGAGTTCCTGGATGAGCATGTGCGGCAGGTCTATGCCGACGAGGCCCTGCAGGGTCAGCTGCTGGCTCTGTTCTCCGGCCTCGCCATCCTGATCGCCTGCCTGGGCTTGTTCGGCCTCGCAGCCTTCACGGCGGAGCGGCGAACCAAGGAGATTGGGCTGCGCAAGGTGCTGGGCGCCACCGTGGCCGATATCGTGCGCCTGCTGGTCTGGCAATTCAGCAAGCCCGTGCTAGTGGCCAACCTGATCGCCTGGCCCCTGGCCTGGATGGTGATGGGCCGCTGGCTGGGCGGTTTCGCCTACCGCATCCAGATGGATCCCTTGGTCTTCGCCCTGGCCAGCCTGGCCGCCCTGCTTATCGCCTGGGCCACGGTGGCGGGCCACGCCGCCCGGGTGGCCTCGGCCAAGCCGGTCACGGCGTTGCGGTATGAATAAGATGGCCGAATAGGCGCCATGCCTGACGGCGGCTTGCCTTGGGCAGGGCGGCGGTCCAGCCTGACCCCCTCGGTTTCAATGAGGGGAAACGATCATGGCGATGGCGGTGACGGGCGCGGATGTCGAGGCGGCGGCCCAGCTTCTGGCGGGCAGGGCGGTGGCCACACCGCTGGTCACCAACGCGGCGCTGGACGCGGCGGTGGGTGCCCGCGTGCTGCTGAAGCCCGAGGTGCTGCAACGCACCGGTTCCTTCAAGTTCCGCGGCGCCTACAACCGCCTGGGCCGCCTGACCGCCGAGGAGCGGGCGCGGGGCGTGGTCGCCTGGTCGTCCGGCAACCATGCCCAGGGTGTGGCGGAGGCCGCCCGCCTGGTGGGCACCAAGGCCACCATCGTCATGCCGGCCGACGCCCCCGCCATCAAGGTGGCCGGCACACGGGCCCTAGGCGCCGAGATCGTCTTCTATGACCGTTACACCGAGGATCGTGAGGTCATCGGGCGCGACCTGTGCGCCCGCACCGGCGCCGTGCTGGTGCCTTCTTACGACGACGTGCACATCATCGCCGGCCAGGGAACCGTGGGGCTGGAGATCGGGCGCCAGGCGGCGGCCCTGGGCCTGACGGTCGACGCCTGCCTGGTGAACTGCAGCGGCGGGGGTCTCGCCACGGGCACCGCCCTGGGCCTGAAGCAGACTTGTCCCCAGGCCAGTGTGCACACGGCGGAGCCTGAAGGCTTTGACGATATGGCGCGGTCGCTGGCCGCCGGTGAACGGGTGGCCAACGCGCCGGGCGGCAAATCCTCCTGTGATGCCCTGCTGGCGCCCATTCCCGGCACCATCACCTTCCCCTTGGCCCAGGCGCTGCTGGGTCCCGGCCTGGTGGTGACGGAGGCGGAGGTGCGCGTCGCCATGCGTTTCGCGGCCGCGAACCTGAAGCTGGTGGTGGAACCCGGCGGGGCCGCCGCCCTGGCGGCGCTGCTGGCCGGCAAGGTGGAAACGGCCGGCCGCACCATCGCCGTGGTGCTGTCCGGCGGCAATGTCGACCCGGCCTTTTATGCCGAGGTCTTGGCCGAGGCGGCCTGAGAAGCTTGCGGTAAGGGAAATGACCCCGGCGCCGGGGTCATTAGGAGAGGGATGAGCGGCATGGAACTCGAAGACCGGTTGGCGGTGAAGCTGTTGGCCCAGGCGCAAGCCCTGCTGGGCAAGGCGATGAACGAGACGCTATGCACCCATCCCGACCGGCGCCTGGTCCGCGCCCTGGTGGACGAGGCCCAGGCGATGATCGCCGAGTTCGGAGATACGTATTTCGAGGACAGGGCCGCTAAGGATCAGGCCGCTTCCGGCTGATCGGTGCCGTTGCCATCCAGCTGGGGGCCTTCCCAACTGCGCCAGATCTGGCCGCGGCTGTCGCGGGTGCGGCGCTGGTCGGCGATGGCGGCCTCCAGGCTGCTCACGGCCCGCTCCAGCGCCCGCACGCTGCGGAAACGCTGCCCGTCCAGGGCCTGGAACAGGCTGTGCGAGGCGAAGAACTGGACGTCCCGGCCGTCCTGGACGGCCAGCCCCGCCGTGTGGCGGGCGGTCTCGATGATGACCGCGGCGGGCGCGGGCGCCCGGGCGATGTCCTGATTTTGAATTCGCTGGCTCATGGTGAGCTCCCTCTACACCCCCGCCATTACGGAGGTGTGAAAACAACACGATGGTTTTATGGCTCGGACCCTGTGGGGGAGGAGCGCTGCGGCTGGACAAGGGCGGGGCGTGGATATGCGCGCCCGGCGGATCGTCAACAGCGGCAGCCCATGCGCATGAGGGGACAGCGGCCGGCCAGGGCGGAAGCCTGGCGGTGGAATGGGCGTCGGGTCGGGAAAGTGCGGGTCATGGCTGGTCCTTCACGTTCCGGAGGAACCACGAAGGGGCTTCGTGGCGCTTTAGCGGTTGGTGACGCGGCGCAAGCTGCTCCGTCAAATGGCCGCGGGCCGGTTGGCCGGGCCCAACACCGGAAAAGGGAACGAACGGGCGGTTGTTCCTGAACGGCGAAGGGCCCGGCACTGGCCGGGAAGGAGGGCTGGGAGCGCCCCTTCCTTGACGCCAAGGCTGTCATCCGCAGTCCGCACTGTCAATAAAGATAATAATGACGAATCTTTAATGTTGAATTGAGGATGGCGTCACCATCGGCCGTTTTCCTTGGGGCCTTCCCCTCGCAGTGGCGGGGCGGAGAATGCCGATAGGGCCAGCCGATGTCGGTGACGGTTGTCACGCTGCCCCTATTCCGTTCGGGCATGCGGCAATTCAACATATTGCTGTGTTGAATTTATGGTAGATCCCGCACGCGGGCACGGGCATTGACAGTTGCCCCCGCTCGTTGATCCTATGCCGGCCGGCTTAATCCCCGTCATTCGCCTGCCCACCCTCGAAGGGAATTGCCCCCATGCGTCGTGCCCACTCGTCCCTGCTGACGGCCCTGCCGCTGATCGGCGCGCTGCTGGCGGCCCCCGCCTCCCAGGCCGCCGACCCGGTGGTCCACATCGGCTACATTCCGGTGCTGGGTGCCGCACCGGCCTACATCATCAGCCAGGAAGGCTGGGACAAGCAGGCGGGCTTCGAGCTGAAGCTGACGCAGTTCGACAGCGGCCCCAACATGATCCTGGGCCTGGCCTCGGGCACGCTGGAGGCCTACATGGGCGGCATCGGCCCCCTGATGGTCGCGGGCTCGCAGGGCATCACGGTCAAGGTCGTGGCCTCTACCGCGGTGGAGGAGCTGGTGGTGGCCGGTGGGCCGGAGCTGTCGGCCGAGGCGGCCAAGGGCGGCACCAAGGCGGAGGCGATTTCCCGCCTGGCGGCGAAGCTGGGCCGGCCGGTTAAGATCGCGACCCAGCCCGTGGGCTCCATCCCCGACACGGTGCTTAAGTACTGGCTGCAGGAGGATGAGCACGTCGACCCGACCAAGGTGCAGATCGTGCCCATGGGCATCGACGCCACCCAGCAGGCGCTGCTGGCCGGGGCGGTGGACGCCGCCACCGTGCGGGAACCGGCCCTGACCATCATCCAGGACCGCCTGCCCACGGTGAAGGTGCTGGCCTACGGCAAGGACATGATCAAGGACCAGCCGGGCACCGTGCTGGGCGTCACCGGCGCCCTGGCCAAGGACCATCCGGAACTGGTGCAGAAGCTGGTGGAACTGGTGGACAAGGCTGTCACCTTGATCGCCCAGGATCCGGCGCGCGCGGCGGCGGACGTGGAAAAGGTGCTGGGTCGCGGCATCGTGGACGTGAAGACCATGCAGCGCGCCCTGACCTCCCCTGCCTCGCAATTCGTGGTCGACCCGCGCCGTATCGTGGAAAAGACCAAGATCCTGCAGGACTTCCAGGTGAAGACCGGCGTCTTGAAGAAGGCGGAGCCGCTGGATACCCTGTTCGACGCCAGCTATTACGAAAAACTCCATAAGTGAGCGTCGTCGTTTGACCTCCCCAACACCGCCGGATCAGTCCGGGGCCGCCCTGCCGGCCCCGGGCAAGCGCATACCGCCGTCCGCTTTCCTGGCCAAGCCGTCCCGGCGGTATCGCGGCCTGTGGGCGTTGCTGGGCGTCATCGCCTTCCTGGCGGTATGGGAAGCGGTGCCGCGCCTGGGCTTGGTGCGCCCCGTCCTGCTGCCGCCGCCCAGCGCCATACCGCAGGCCTTCGCGGCGGAGGTGCGCAGCGGGGCCTGGACGGACGCCATCCTGCAAAGCCTGGGGCATTATCTCTGGGGCCTGGTCATCGGCTCGGTCGGCGGCATCGCCGCCGGCGTGCTGACCGGCATGTCCCGGCGGCTTGAGGACTTCACCAGCTGGGTGGTGCGCCTGCTGCGCCCCATTCCGGGCCTGGCCTGGGTGCCCTTCGCCATCATCTGGTTCGGCATCACGCCCACGGCCGCCATCTTCATCATTGTGCTTGGTGTTTTCTGGATCAATTACTTCGCCGCCCTGGGCGCGGTGCAGGCCGTGGACCGTGACCTCCTGGAACTGGCCGACGCCTTCGGCCACCGCTCCACCCCGGCCAAACTGGTCAAGATCGTGCTGCCGGCCGCGTCCGGCGCCATCCTGGCGGGCCTGCGCACCGGCCTGGGCCAGGCCTGGATGTCGGTGGTGGCGGCGGAGCTGTTCGGCGTGCCGGGCCTGGGCCAGCGCATGATGCAGGCCAGTTCCCTGCTGGCGACCGACATCGTCATCGTCTACATGGCCACCATGGCCCTGTTCTACGGCCTGGTCGACATGGGCTTCGTCGCCCTGCGCGACCGTATGATGCGGTGGAAGGCTTAAGATGGCGCAGACTGCCCCCATGATCGAGATCCGCGATCTCAGCCTGGCCTTTCCGAATCCCGCGTCGCCTGACGGACGCACCGTGGTGTTGCGCGACTTCAACTTGTCGGTGGCACCGGGCGAGTTCATCGCCATCGTCGGCGCGTCCGGCGTGGGCAAGTCCACCCTGCTGCGCGTGGTGGCGGGCCTGGTGCCGCCCAACAGCGGCGCCGTGGCTCATGCCCCCAATGGCGCGTCGAACGGCCGCCGGCCCTACGGCCTGGTGTTCCAGGATGCGCGCCTGCTGCCCTGGCGCACTGTGCGGTCCAACGTGGCCTTCGGCCTGGAAGGGCTGGGCCTGTCCCGCGCCGAACGCCGCCGGCGGGCGGAAGAGGCGCTGGCTCTGGTGGGCCTGGCCGACAAGGCCGGCCGCTGGCCGCACCAGCTGTCGGGCGGGCAGCGCCAGCGCGTGGCCATCGCCCGTGCCCTGGCGGTCGATCCCGACCTGCTGATGATGGACGAACCCTTCGGCGCCCTGGACGCCATCACCCGGCAGACCCTGCAGGACGAGCTGCTGGATTTGTGGCGACGCACGTCCAAGACCATCCTGTTCGTCACCCACGACATCGATGAGGCCGTCTACCTGGCCGACCGCGTCATCCTGCTGGCCGGATCGCCCGCCACCGTGCGGTCGGAGGACAGGATAGTCACCGCCCGTCCCCGCGCCCGCGACGACAACGCCGCCCGTGCCCTGGCCACCCGCATCCGCGACCGCCTGTCGGACCTGATGGACGGCGGGGGGATTTGAGAAAAAGACCGGGGTGCACATTGCAGCCTTATACCCCCAGTGCTATGTTAAAGCCCGACTAACCGGTCATGCCGTCCACAATGGCGAAGCCTTCGGGGCAGGTGCTTTACAATCCTGACTCTTCTTTCGAGGCGCTCAGGGCTTAGTGGACACGCCTTTCTCCAGCGCCGAGAAGGAGGTTGGCATGCGGTTTTTTTTCCCAAATTTGACCCGCCCCAAAAAAGCTGCCAAGCATCTAACAGCAGCTTTTCCTGGCGTTCCTCTGTCCAAAAGCCAGCGCGCTATCGCCGTAGCTTGTGGTTATCGTGACTGGCATGAGCTTGAGGTTAGCCATGCTGCCGCCGAATCAACTTTATTGGATGAGCACTTGCCCCAGAGTGCGTTCCGAGAACGGGCTGTGATCCTGGCGCGCAGTATAGCAGCGACTTTGAACGTCCATGATGGCGATGTGCAGGCAGCTTTGCCCGATATGAGGCTGACCGGGAACCGTGCGTTCAGCACCGAGGATCACGAAGTAATCCGCACAGCTTGCTGGCGGGCAGGGCCAATTCCTTGGCAAAAGGGTCGTAATCCTGGGGTGATATTCCGTATCAAGAGCGCCGGTTTCTCAGAAACGGAATCCCACTGGTGGCGTCAGTCCAGTTACGCTGTCCATTTCCTCAGTCACTCCGCAGATAGAGGTTTATGTGCGAAGTCTGAAGCGATCGTCCCTCGTACCCGACTTCAAGACTTCGTTCCGCGGCGTCTTTGGCTACCTTATGGTTGGATGGACATGGAGGATGGCAGTCGGACGCTTTTCTCCCGTGACTATCTCCCTCTCTGGCGAATCACCAGCGGCAAAGTGGAGCGGCTTAAACCGACAGCTGTAGTGCCTCCGTATCGCAATAGGCACTGGTTTAGTGAAAATGGAAGTTGGTCATCTGGGCCTCCGAGGGAAGCCGCTGAGCGGATGCTTGCTGACTATGGCATTACGGCACTTCCTCGGCTGGCCGACGTGCTGCCTATCATGATCCATAACGAACGCGTTGGTGTAAAAGAGGCCGCGAAGATTTTGGATGGCATATCAGGGCCACATCAAATGCTTGATGTGGCCCCTACCCTTGAAGTCTTAAGGGCGTAGTGTCAGCTCCATTTTTGCCGAGTTGGCGAAATTATAGAGTCCAAGAGCTTTTGAAGCCGCAGGCTCCTGCGCGGGCCTGCGGCTTCAATCCATGCCGCCGGTATGTCGCTCAGAACTGGTCTTCCGACAGGGCCATCAGGGTGCGGTGACCAGTGCGGATCAGCTCGGCCAGGCCCAGCGACGGGGCCACCACCTGTTCCACGAAGAAGCGGGCGGTGACCAGCTTGCTCTCATGGAAGGCGGTGTCATGGCCCTGGGCCAGCGCCTGGTTGGCGGCGATGGCGCCGCGGGCCAGCAGGAAGGCGCCGGTGACGTTGCCGAACAGGGTCAGGTAGGGCACGGCCCCGGCGGCGGCCGCGCGCGCGTCCGCCTTCACATGGTCCACCAGGAAGGACGTCGCGTCCTCCAGCGCTGCGATGCCCCGCTTCAGGCCCTGGGCGATGGCGGCCAGGTCGTCGCCCGGCTGGGCGGCCGCCGCGTCGGCCGTTTCCGCCATCAGGGCGAACAGGGCGCGGGCGGTGGCGCCACCGTCCCGGCCCAGCTTGCGAAACACCAGGTCGTTGGCCTGGATGCCGTTGGTGCCCTCGTAAATCGGGGCGATGCGGGCATCGCGGTAATACTGGGCGGCCCCCGTCTCCTCGATGAAGCCCATGCCGCCGTGCACCTGCACGCCCAGGCTGGCGACCTCCACCCCGATGTCGGTGCTCCAGGCCTTGGCCACCGGGGTCATCAGGTCGTTCAGCAGGCCGGCCTGTTGGGCGGCATCCGCGTCCGGATGATGGTGGCGGCCGTCCAGGGACGACGCGGTGAAATAGACGATGGCGCGCGCGGCCTCCACCTTGGACCGCATGGTCAGCAGCATGCGGCGCACATCGGGATGGTGGATGATGGTCACCGGCTGCGGCCCGCCGGCGACGTCGCGGCTCTGCACCCGGGTCTTGGCGTAGGCCAGCGCCTGCTGGTAGGCGCGGTCGCCGATGGAGACGCCCTGCAGGCCGACCCCTAAGCGGGCATTGTTCATCATGGTGAACATATACTCGATGCCGCGATTCTCCTCGCCCACCAGGTAGCCCACGCAGGCCCCCTTGTCGCCATAGCTCATGACGGCGGTGGGGCTGGCGTGGATGCCCAGCTTGTGCTCCAGGCTGACGCAATAGGCGTCGTTGCGCTCACCCGGGGTGCCGTCGGCGTTCAGCAGGAACTTCGGCACAATAAACAGCGAGATGCCCTTGGTGCCCGAGGGGGCGTCCGGCGTGCGGGCCAGCACCAGATGGACGATGTTGTCCGTCCAGTCATGGTCGCCATAGGTGATGAAGATCTTCTGGCCGCTGATGCGATAGGTGCCGTCGTCCTGGCGCACGGCGCGGGTGCGCACGGCGCCCACGTCGGAACCCGCCTGCGGCTCCGTCAGGTTCATGGTGCCGGCCCATTCGCCGGAGATCAGCTTTTCCAGGTACAGCGTCTTCTGCTCATCCGACCCGTGGGCGGTCAGCAGTTCCACCGCCCCCTGGGTCAGCAGCGGCCCGAGCGCGAAGGACATGTTGGCGCTGGTCCAGGTTTCCAGCAGCGCGATGAACAGGGTCCAGGGCAGGCCCTGACCACCGTGATCGGGGTCGAAGGGCACGCTGTTCCACCCGCCCTCGACGAACTGGTGGTAGGCGTCCTTGAAGCCGTCAGGGGTGCGCACGCCCGTGTCCGTCAGCTTCGCGCCCTGGCGGTCGCCCACCACGTTCAGGGGCGCCAGCACATTGTCGGCCAGTTTGGCCCCTTCCTCCAGCACGGCGTCCACCAGGTCGGGGGTGGCGGCCTCGAAGGCAGGATAGGCGGCAACTTTGTCCAGGCCGACGACGGAATTCAGGACGAAACGGATTTCCTTCAGGGGCGCTTGATAGGTCATGGTCTCTCGGGTCCTCCCGGGGGTCCCGCCGGTGGGGCCCGGCGCCCGTCGCTTCAGGATGGGGGCGGGGCCCGGCACGGCCGGCGGGGGTGCTCAATGTTATTGGGCGGGCGGGCCCGATCATTGAGCGGAAGGGCCACGTCCCATCGACGCGGGGCCCATCCTGCCGGGACGGCGGCGGGCGGGCAAGCGTCGCCGAAAGCCCGGCCCGGATCCCGCCGCCACCACCGATTGGCACGGCCCTTGCTTTCCCTGTAGGCCAGCATCGGATCGGCCCCCATCGGCCGGTCGTTTTCCAGGTAAGTGAGGTCCGGTCGTGAACAGCGCACTGTCCACCACGCAGTTGACTGCAGCACAGGGTTTGGCGTCTTCCGCCCCCGCCAAGATCGTGGCGGCGGTGCAGCAGGCCAGCACCAGGGCCGGGGTAGATTTTTCCTATCTGCTGAAGCAGGCGTCGGTGGAAAGCGGCTACAACACCAATGCCAAGGCCAGCACCAGCAGCGCCACCGGCCTCTACCAGTTCACCGACTCCACGTGGTTGAACATGGTGCAGCAGCATGGCGCGGAGGTCGGCCTGGGGCAGTACGCCAGCGCCATCAAGACCCGCAGCGACGGCAGCGCCTACGTCTCCGATCCCGCCACCCGGCAAAAGATTCTCGACCTGCGCAAGGATGCCGATACCTCGGCCATGATGGCGGCGGCGCTGGCCCAGGACAACAAGACCACGCTGCAGCAGCAGGTGGGCGGCACCATCGGCGGGACGGAGCTGTACCTGGCCCATTTCCTGGGCGCCGGCGGCGCCTCCAAGTTCCTGAACGCGCTGAAGAAAAACCCCAACCAGGCGGCCGACGCCGTGGTGCCGGACGCGGCCGACGCCAACGACGCCGTCTTCTACGACGCCAACGGCAAGGCCCTGTCCCTGGGCCAGGTCTACGACCGCTTCGCCAAGAAGTTCGACGGCACGGGCGGTGCCAGTGCGGACAAATATGCCGGGTCCACCACGCTGGGCACCGTGCAGACGGCCGACAGCACGTCCCAGCCGTGGGACATGGTGCGGGGCGCCAGCTCGTCCAAGATGCCGCTGTCCACCTACACCATCATGATGCTGAACGCCCTGGCCGCGCCCACCGAGGATGAGGACCAGGACAACAAGGATGGCTACAGCCAGCAGGAACAGCGCATGACCACCAACCGTGCGCCCAACATGGCCGCCGCCTACATGGCCAGCGCCTAAAGGGCGGCGGCCTCCGGCGTCGCCGGTACGGCTAGCCAGGCCTTCACGCCGCCGTCGCTGACCTGCCCCAGCTCGCCGCCGCACTGTCGCGCCAGCTGTTCCAGCAGCAGGTGGCCCAGGCCGGTGGGGGCCGGGCGGGGATGATGGATGCCATCCGTGCCGGAATCTTCTGCCGGCCCGGCCGTTGTTGCCGGGCTTCCGCCGTTGGGGGTGGGCGGCGGCAGGCCGACGCCGTCATCCTCCACCCGCAGCACCCATCGCTGTCCCTCCGTGCCCAGGCGTACGGCCACGGTGCCGGGCCGCCCGGCGGGGAAGGCGTATTTCAGCGCGTTGGTCAGCAGCTCATTGGCGGCCAGGCCCAGGGTCACGGCGGCCCGCTGCGGCAGCTTCAGGTCCTCGATCTCGACGGTGAAGGTGATGGGACGGCCGGCGACATGGGCGGCGGCCAGGTTTTCCACCAGCTGGCCCAGGAAGGCGCGGGCCGGCACGAAGGGCTCGCGCTGCAGCCGCTGCAGGCTGGAATAGACCAGGCCCAGCACCCGCACCCGTTCCCCCGCCTTGGCCAGTTCACCCGCCTCCTTGGCGCCCGCCCGGCTTTCCGCCACCATCAACAGGCTGGACACGGACTGCAGGTCATTGCGGATGCGGTGATAGATTTCACGCAACAGCATGGCCTGCTGCTGTTCCCCCGCCGCCAGGGTGTCCAGGGCGTCGTGCAATGCCGCGATGATGGAAACCACCACCAGGCTGATCACGACGAACAGGGCGGGGCCCGCCCAGCCCTTGGGCGGCAGGGCCGCAAGCCGATCGGGCAGGGTGGCCAGCTGTTGCGGCCAGGGCATGCCGTCGTCGGCCGGTGCGAAGAAGGGCAGGGCCAGCGTCGTGCTCAGGACCACGGCCACCAGGCCGGGCCCGACCCCGAACCACAGCGTGCCCAATACCAGGGCCGGGAAGAAATGCACGACGGGATAGCCGTCCAGCACGTCGTCCAGCGCGAGACGCACGCCGAACGCCAGGCACACCAGCAGGGCGGCCCCGATATAGCGTACGGGCGCTGATCGCCGTCGCAGGGACAGGAAGGTCGTGATGAACGGCTTCATGGCGGCTGATCATACAGTCGCCTCGGCCGAACGCACTACTGCGGATGGCTAGAATTGTTGGGAGTACAGCCGTTAGAAATGGACCAGGGCCGGATCTTCCGACCGGCCGGCCATCATCTGGCCGCCGCACACGCCACCCGTCATCTGGCGCGGGACGGATACGGCGGCATCGCCGTCATCGGCCAACGGGGCCTGCCCCGCCAGGGTACCACCCCGTAGCAGCCTAAGGTAAAGGGGCACGGGCGAGGGGTGAGGGCCAATGGGGGTCGAGGTCTTGCCAGGCATAGGCTCTCTCCCTCTCTTGGGGTGGGCCGGCGACTCATACGCGGCGGCACCACGGGGCTCCTTTATCTCTACAACCAAGGGTCTCATGTCCCCCGAGTCGCCGTCAATTGACGCCAAAGGTCAGTACTGGTCTATGCCTGGGCCCGGTTTTCCCGAAAAATCCTGCCTATTGGGGTAAGATTTTACCGGGGTTCATGAGATCGCGCGGATCCAGCAGGTGTTTCAAGCTTGCCATAAGATCGATTTCCAGGGGTGACCGCGCGCGTGCCAGTTCGTTGCGTTTTTTGTTGCCGATGCCGTGCTCGGCGCTGATCGACCCATCCAGGTCCAGCACCACGTCGTGCACCGCCCGCATGATCCGCTCGCCCAGGGCTAGGAAGGCGTCGCGGTCGGCCGGGTCGTCGCTGTCCGGCCGGGCGATGTTGTAGTGGATGTTGCCGTCCCCCAAATGGCCGAAGGGGTAGGGCCGGGCGCCGGGGCACAAGGCCGCCACCGCCTGGTTGGCCCGCTCGATGAACTGGGGGACGCGGCTGACCGGCACGGCCACGTCATGGTGCAGGGCGCCAGCCACCTTGCGCCCGATCTCCGGCAGGCCCTCGCGCAGGCGCCACAGCTTGTGCCGCTGGTCGCCGCTGGCGGCCAGGGTGGCGTCCGTCGCCTCCCCCGCGTCGATGGCCTCGGCCAGGGCCGCCTCCACCGTGTCGCGCAGGGCATCGCCGGGGGTGCCGGCCGTCAGTTCCGTCAGGATATACCAGGGGGATGGTTCGGACAGCGGGTCGTTCTGTTCGCCCAGGTAGCGGGCGGCGCCGTCGATGGCGAAGCGCGGCATGATCTCGAAGGCCGAGACGGCGTCGCCGCTGGCTTGGCGCAGGCGCTTCAGCAGGCGCAGGGCGGCGGTCACGTCGGGTACCGCCACCAGCGCCGTTTCCATCTGGCGCGGTCGGGGCACCAGCGACAGGGTGGCGGCGGTGATGATGCCCAGCGTGCCCTCTGCACCCAGGAACAGGTGCTTCAGGTCATAGCCGGTGTTGTCCTTGCGCAGGCGGCGCAGGCCGTTCCACACCTGCCCGTCGGGCAACACCACCTCCACCCCCAGAACCTGGGCGCGGGCGTTGCCATAGCGCAGGGTCAGGATGCCGCCGGCGTTGGTCGACAGGTTGCCGCCGATGGTGCAACTGCCCTCGGCGCCTAGGCTCAGGGGGAACATCAGGTCTACGTCGTTGGCGGCCTGCTGCACCGTGGCCAGGATCACGCCCGCCTCCACCGTCATGGTGTGGTCCAGGGGATCGACCTCGCGGATGCGGTTCAGGCGGCCCAGGTTCAGCAGCAGGCTGCCCTCGGCCGCCAGGGCGCCGCCCACCAGGCCGGTGTTGCCACCCTGGGGCACCAGGGCGATGCCCGCCTCCGCCGTCAGGCGCACCACGGCCGCTACTTCTTGCGTGCTGGAGGGGCGCAGCAGGGCCAGCGGCGTGCTGACGGCGTTGCCGCGCGCTTCCGTCAGGTAGGGGGCCTGCGCGTCCGCATCGGTGATGTAGCCGCCGGGCCCGAGCAAGTCGGACAGGGATTTCAGGCAGGCCTGGGCGGATTCGGAAAGGCGGGTGCTCATGGGGCTTCATCCGGAATCAGGGCCACCAGGTCGGTGACGCCCACGTCCTGGCCGGCCTGGGTCAGCAGGGTGGTGACCTGGCCGCGGTGATGGGTCTGGTGGTTGAAGAAATGCACGATCAGGTCGCCGAAGCGGCGGGCGCAGGCTGTGCCGGTGCTGCTGGTGTAAGCCAGCACGTGGTTCAAATCGCAGGGGCGGATGCAGGCGGCCCACTGGCTGATGGCCGTGTCCATCACCTGGCGATCTGCCGCCAGGCTGGCCAGGTCGGCATACAGCGCCTCATCCAGGCGGGTGGGGGGCGGCAGGGCCATCACCGGGTCCAGGGTGGTATAGCCGGCGGGGTGGGTGCGGAAACGGCGCAGCCACATGAGGTCGGCCACCATCAGGTGATTCAGCGTGCCCAGGATGGAGCGGAAGAAGGCCCCCCGGTCGGCGGTCAGGGTTTCGGCCGGCAGGCGCGCCGCCGCCTCCAGCACCTTGGCGTTCATCCAGGCGTTGTACTGGGCCAGCAGGACGATGTGCCGGGGATCGGCCATGGGCGGGACCTCGGGAAGCCAGGGGCGTTTGGCGCCAGAGTGTCCGCTCCCGCCCGCTGTGATCAAGTGCTAACGGTGTGGTCCGTCAACCGGTTCCGTCTTATACCAGCGGCACGAGATAGCGACTCGTGCCGCAGTAGCCCGCGACTGCGGGTGCCGGAGATTTCTGGGGAGCCGGAGGCGGACTGGAAATCGAGGACAAGCCAAGGCCACGGATGTGGCCGCCCGGCGCCTGAGGGGGTATTTGAGCGGTCACGATCAAATACCGCACGTTATTAGAGCCGGGGCGCCGCCGCCCGGCGCAGGCGGTCATTGATGGCCAGGCCCAGGCCCACGTCGGGGATGGTCATGATGGCGATGCCGCTGAGGCCGGGCTTGTCCAGCTTGCGCAGCATGGCGAACAGGTTGGCGGCGGCCTCGTTCAAATCGCCGGTGGGCGACAGGTTCAGCCGCTCCGCCCCGCCCAGGACGAAGCGGTCGGGGCCGAAGCCCAGCAGCGCTTCATCCTTGGCGGCGTTCAGCGCGTTCAGTCGCACCGGCAGGCCCGGGGCGTAATGGCTTTCCAGCATGCCGGGCGCCTTTATGCCCGTGCCCGGGGTCGCGGCGCGCTGGATGGGCCCCAGCACGGCCTCGATTTCCTCCGGCGTGATGGAACCGGGGCGCAGCAGCACGGGGTGCTCACCCGACAGGTCCAGCACGGTGGATTCCACCCCCACGGGGCAGCGGCCATCGGCCAGGATCAGGGCCAGCCGGCCGCCGCCGCCATCGGGGAATTCCTCGCGCACATGGATGGGGGCAGTGGGGCTGACGTGGCCGGACCGGTTGGCGCTGGGGGCGGCGATGGGCCGGCCGCTGGCCTGCAGCAGGGCGCGGGCGGTGGGATGGCGCGGCACCCGCACCGCCACCGTGTCCAGCCCGGCGCTGACCAGCAGCGAGAGTGCGGCATCCGCCCGCCGGGGCAGGACCAGGGTCAGGGGGCCGGGCCAGTACAGGTCGGCCATCTGGTGCGCCCGCTCATCCATCACGGCGTAGCGCTCCACCGCCGCCACGTCCGGCAGGTGGACGATCAGGGGGTTGAAGCTGGGGCGGCCCTTGGCGGCGAAGATGTCGGCCACCGCCTGGTCGTTGCCGGCGTCGCCGCCCAGGCCATAGACCGTCTCCGTCGGGAAGGCCACCAGCTTGCCGCCGGCCAGCGCCTGCGACGCGCGCTCCAGCGCCTCTTGGGTGGGCGGGGACATGTCGGGGGCTGTATGGGACTCGGTCACGGGGCGGCACCTGGCAAGAGGGGTCACCTTATCTAGCCCACCCGTGCGCCCGGTCCAAGGGTAGTGGCCGCAGGGCCGGCCTCGCCTTTTGGGGCATCACCCGTTGTGCACTGCACACTTGCCCGCCACCGTCGCCGGGTCCACACTGCCGGCCACGGTCATTCCTGAAAGGGGGAGCCATCATGGCGGGGCACGTCGTCACCATCGCGCAGCAGAAGGGCGGGGCGGGAAAGACCACGCTGGCCATCCAGCTGGCCGTCGCCTGGTCGCTGGCCGGGCTGCGCGTGGCGGTGGTGGACATCGACCCCCAGGGCAGCCTGACCGCCTGGTTCGGCCTGCGTGCCCAGGCCCTGGACGATCCCGGTCTGACCCATATGCAGATCAACGGCTGGCGCACCCAGAAAGAGGTGGAACGCCTGGCGCGGGAACATGACGTGGTGGTGGTCGACAGCCCCCCGCATGCCGAGACGGAGGCGCGCATCGCCGTGCGCGTGGCCGACCTGGTGGTGGTGCCGGTGCAGCCCAGCCCCATGGACCTGTGGGCCACCCGCCCCACGCTGGAGATGGCCAAGGCCGAAAAGCGGGCGGTGCTGGTGGCGCTGAACCGCGTGCCGCCCCGCGCCAAGCTGGCGGACCGGCTGACGGAGGCGGTGGCGGGCCTGGGCGTACCCATGGCCGAGGCCGCCATCGGCAACCGCGTCGGCTTCGCCGGTGCCATGATGGATGGCCTGTCGCTGCAGGAAACCGACCGCCGCGCCAAGGGGTCGGAGGAAATCGCCGCCCTGGCCGGCGAAATCCTGGCCCGGCTGGGCGGCACCCTGGCGTCCGGAACCCGCAGCGCCAGCGCCTAGGGCCGGGCGCCACCCGCGCGGGCGCCTTCATTGCATGGGCCGCGCGCGGCGGTGTATACCCGACCAGCCGCCTGGGGGGCTTGGGCGGCGCTGGGTTGGGGTTGCCATGCAAATCTTGTCGCGCCTGCTTTCGCGCCGTTCGCCCGCAACCGTGGAGGTGGCGGCGCCGGTTCTGCCGGACGTGGTCATCGCCGAACCGTTCCATGCCTTCATCCATCGGCTGAACGCCATCACCGTGCCCGGTGACCTGCGCGCCATCCGCGCCGGGCGGCCGCTGCAGGCCATCGTCATGGATGAGGCGGGGGCCCAGGTCCGGGTGGGGCAGATCACCCAGTCCGCTCCCGGCGTCGATCGCATCGCCTTCCCGGAATTCCCGGACGGGACGGGCCCCGCCTTCTGGCTGTTCGTGGTCGAACCGTTGGGCGAAGCCGATCCCGCCGCCCTGGTGCCAGCGCTGCGCGCCTTGGCGGCCAGCCTGGGCCAGCGGCCGCTGCTGGCGGTGGGCTGCGAAGGCCCCCGCCTGGACCGCGCCCAGCTCAGCTTCGCCATGATCAGCGACGAGCCGCCGGCCACCACCCTGCCGCCCCTGGACCAGCCGGTGGTGGACGGGAGCGCGCTGTCGCCGGAACAGCGGCAATGGCGGGAAGAGGGGGTGGCGATCCTCAAGGGCTTCCTGTCCGACGATCTGCTGGATCCCTACATCGCCCGACGCGAGCAGGTGGGCCGGCCGGGGGGCTGGCGCTCCCCCACGCCCTACATGCATGTGGAAGAGTTGCGGCGCATCTGTCTGCACCCGCCCCTGATGAGCGTGCTGAACAGCCTGGTGGGGGAAGAGATGCTGCTGCACCTCAATCTCACCGGCTGGGTGTCCACCGAGCGCGACTGGCATCAGGACGAGTATCTGAGCCCGCCCTTCGTGAACAGCTGGTACGCCGCCGTGTGGATCGCGCTGGACCGTATCCACCCCGACGCCGGTCCCTTCGAATACATCCCCGGTTCCCACCGCTGGCCCCTGCTGCGCGGCGCGCGCGTGCGCCAGTTCATGACGGATGAGGAACGGCGCCTCGCCGCCGTGACCGACAGCGGCTATGACGCCTGGCCCAGCGTCACCCAGTCCTATGTCGCGCCCATCGTGGAGGCGGAAATCGCCCGGCGCGGTGTCGAAAAGCGCGCCTTCCTGGCGGAAAAGGGCGATGTGCTGGTCTGGCACGGCCGCCTGATGCATCGCGGTTCCCCCGCGCGGCAGCCGGGGTTGGAGCGGCGGTCGCTCATCGCCCACTACACCGGCGTGAATCACCGCCCCGACATGCCGGACCGCCGGTTCGAGGGGGGCGGACACTACGCCGTGTTCCACACCCCCCTGATATGACCTCCCCCCACTCCATCAGCCGGCCTTCCCCATGAACCTCCTGTCCCGCCTCCTCGGCCGCCGGCCGGATCCCGCTATCGTCGCCGCGCCGGCCGCCGCACTTCCGCCGCTGCTGATCGTGGAGCGGGTGGTGACGCGGGTGGCTAACCTGGAGGTCGTGGAGGTGCCGGGCGATATCCGGGCCGGCCGGGCGGAGCGTAAGCTGCACGCCCTGCTGGTCGATGAGGCCACCGGCCTGGCGCGCCAGGGCCCGCTGGTGTCACGCACGCCGGATGGCCTGTTCGATGGCGACCTGCGCTGCGACCGCGTCACCGTGCCGGCGTTCCCCATGGGATGCGGTCCTGTCTACTGGCTGTTCGTGGCTGAGGCGGAGGAGGCGCCGGACGCCCAGGCGCTGGCGCCCGCGCTGCTGGGCCTGGCGCGAACACTGGGGGACCGGCCGCCCCTGGGCGCCCTCTGCTACGGCACGCCGCCGGACAGCAGCGGCGGTATCCGCTTTTCCATGTTGAGCGACCATCCCGAGCCTAAGGGCCTGCCGCCCCTGGACCAGCCGGTGGTGGACGAGGCCGCCCTGACACCCGAACAGCGGCAGTGGCGGCGCGAGGGCGTGGTCCTGCTCAAGGGCTTCCTCGGCGACGACCTGCTGGACCCCTATATCAAGCGGCGCGAACAGGTGGACCGGGCGCTGGGCTGGATCACCCCCACCCCCTACATGCAGGTGGAGGAGTTGCGGCGCATCTGCCTGCACCCGCCGCTCATGGCCATCATGAACGGCCTGATCGGGGAGGAGATGATGCTGCATCTGAACCTCACCGGCTGGGCCTCGACCGAGCGCAACTGGCACCAGGACGAATATCTCAGCCCGCCCTTCGTCAACGGCTGGTACGCCGCGGTATGGATCGCCCTGGAC
This sequence comes from Nitrospirillum bahiense, assembly GCF_007828025.1. Classification (NCBI taxonomy): domain Bacteria; kingdom Pseudomonadati; phylum Pseudomonadota; class Alphaproteobacteria; order Rhodospirillales; family Azospirillaceae; genus Nitrospirillum; species Nitrospirillum bahiense. Next base: position 214,012 of record NZ_VITO01000009.1, on the reverse strand, counting down.
CGCATCGACCCGGATTCCGGGCCGTTCGAATACGTCCCGGGCTCCCACCGCTGGCCCTTGCTGCAGGGGGAGAAGGTGCGGCAATTCCTGTCCGTGGCGGAGCGCGACCGCGTCACCGGCACCACCGGCAGCGCCTCCTGGCCCCATCTGACGGAACGCTTCGTCACCCCCGCCATCGAGGCGGAGATCGCGGCCCAGGGGGTGGAAACGCGCCGTTTCCTGGGGGAGAAGGGCGACGTGCTGATCTGGCATGGCCGGCTGATGCACCGCGGCTCGGCGCCGAACCGCCCGGGTGTGGAGCGCCGCTCGCTGATCGGTCACTACACCGGCGTGAACCATCGCCCGGACATGCCCAACCGGCGGTTCGACCATGGCGGGCACTATGCCGTGTTCGACTATCCGCTGAAGTAGGGGCTGGCGGACCGGGACGCCCGCGCGTCGGCGTCGGGCCCTCCCCAGCCGGGGCGTTCTGTGCCAAGCTGGCCGGCAGCCGCGCTGTCAGGGCCCGTCCATGACCGTTCCGTCCTCCCGTCTGCTGTCCATCCGCCGCCATGACGGCCTGCGGGACGCCTGGCATGTGGCCAGCCTGGCGCCCCCGCCGGTGCTGTCGGGCCTGGTGGATGGGTATGCCTACTATCGTGAGCGGACCAGTTTCACCACCCGCCGGGAACTGCCCCACGCCCAGGCCGTCCTGATCGTCAACCTGGCGGAACCTATCGGCATCGTGGGCGGCGATGGGCGGCCGATCACCCTGCGGGCCGGTGAGGGCTTCGTGGCCGGTGCCCACCTGGCGCCGGCGCTGTCCCGGTCGGGCGGCACCCAGGCGGGGATGCATGTCTTCCTGCCGCTCTCCAGCCTGCGGCGCCTGCTGGGCTGCCCGCTGACGGATCTGGTTGACCGTGTGGTGCCTTTGGATGCCGTCCTGGGGCCGGCGGGGACACGGCTGGGCCAGGCGCTGGCGGAGGCGCCGGACGGGACCGGCCGCATGGCCGCGCTGGACGACGCGCTGACCCGCCGCTTCGCCGCCATGCCCGCCCTGCCGGGGGCCCAGGCGCACGCGCTGGCCCTGCTTCGCGACCGGCCCGACCTGGACATCGCCGATATCGCGCGGGACATCGGGTGGAGCACCAAGCACCTCGCCAATCGCGTGAAGGACGCGCTGGGCGTGGGGCCGCGCACCTACCGCCGCCTGATGCGGTTCGAGGCACTGACCAAGCGGCTGGGGGCCGGGCAGCCGGATGAGGGCAGCGGCGGCTGGGCCGGCATTGCCATCGATGCCGGCTATTGCGACCAGTCGCACATGATCCGGGAATTTCGGGAGTTCGCCGGGCTGACGCCGGGGCAATACCTGGCCCGGTCCCTGCCGGATGGTGGCGGCCTGGTGGAAGCCGGGGTGGTGGAGGTTATTTAGATCCAATCCAGGCCGTGCCGTCCGGCCCTATGGTCGGGCCAGCGGCATCGTCGCCGCCTGACAGGAGACTGAGCCCCATGCCCACCCGTTCCCTGATTCCCTGCCTGCGTTATCAGGATGCGCCGGCCGCCATCGACTTCCTGTGCGCCGCCTTCGGATTCCAGCGCCACGCCGTCTACGCCGACGACCAGGACCCCAGCCTCATCCACCACGCCCAGCTGACGCTGGGCGATGGCATGGTCATGCTGGGGTCCGCCCGGCCCGGGCCGTCCACCGACGCCTATCGCTGGAAAACGGCGGCGGAAGCGGGGGGCGTCACAGCCTGCGTCTACATCGTCGTCGACGATTTGGACGCCCATCACGACCGCGCCCGCGCCGCCGGGGCCGAGATCGTGACCCCGCCGCACGACAATGAAGGCTACCCCGGCCGCGGCTACCACGCCCGCGACCCGGAAGGAAACAGCTGGAGCTTCGGTACCTACGATCCCTGGGCGCCGCTTTGAGGACGGCGTGGGGGCCGCCATCGGCAACCGGTTAACGGGCCAGGGCTCTCAGCTTGTCCATCCAGCCATGGAAGTGGGCGCACTCCCGTTCCATGGCGGCCAACGTGACATGTCCCGCCGCCAAGGGGCCATGACGGGTCTTGTGGTATTTGGGGCTGAGGGCTGTTTCCAGACGCCGGGATGGCTTGGTGTCGAAGCTGTCGTTGATGTGTTCCGGTGTCTGGAACCCCTCGCGGATTTTTTGGAGCTTCACCAAACTTCCGTTCCAGCCCGGCTCCGTTGTCGCCAACGTAGCGACATCGGAAAATAGCAGTCCCTCGAATTCATAGGGCTGGATGTGAGGAACGAACCGGCCGGGTTTGCATCCGACCTCCTGGACAATCGCGGCTGCCAGGCTGACTTCAACACTTTCGGCCCTGCGCAGCGGATCCGTATGACGCTTGGCCTGATCAAGGCCAGGAAAGGACGTGTCCAGACCATATAGGTCGAGAAAGGTCGTCAGAACGGCATTGGTGTCCTGCCGCAAGGTGTTGCGGGCGTTGACCTTCAGCCGGTCGAACGTCACGGCGCCGCCCTTGGCATCCCGCGATGTGTGCAACAACTGGGGCTTCAGGAAAATGCCCAGGCTCCGCAGTGTGGGGGCGACGACCCGCTTGATGAACTGCTCTTCCGTCTGGCCTTCGGCGAAGACGATGACCTCCATGACGGGTCAGGGCCTCCCGCCCAGGATATTCCGCTTCCAGATTTCGCCCAGGGAATACTCCTGCAGCCAGCCGGCCAATTCCTCCTCGGAATAGCGTTTGAAGGTTGATGCGCCGTCTTCCTGGTCGACGACGACAATGTCCTCGGGTGCCAGTTCATTGACCAGTTCGACCGACTGCGTGGACACGATCAGTTGGCGTTGTTCCGCCACCTGCTTGAACATGTCGGCCAACACCGAAATGGCATAAGGGTGCAGGCCCAGTTCCGGCTCATCGATCAGGATGGTGTCCGGCAGTTTGGACGTCGGTTGCAGCAGCAGGGTGGCCAGGCAGATGAAACGCAAGGTGCCGTCCGAGAGCATATGCGCTTTGAAGGGCGTGTCCGGCCTGCCGGCCTGGGTCCATTCCAACTCCACGAATTCGGCATCGTCTCTATGCACGAAGTCGCCGAAGAAAGGAGCAACGAGGCGAATGGTCTCGACGATGCGTCGGTATTGTTGGGGGTGCTTCTGGTGAAGCAGCGTCAAATAGGCGGCGAGATTGCCAGCATCCGTTTCCAGCCGGAGATTGATGTTGGCGGCATGGGCTTGCTTAACCCGTGCGGTTTCGCCCGTATCGTGGAAATGATATACGCGCCAATTGCTGACAGACGACCGTACGTACGGTGAATACGGATCACCAGCCTCTTTTAATTTAGATTCGATATGGCCAGTGCCCAAGATGGCACTCGACGTTGACTCATAATAGACGCCCCCAAACCAACTTTCTTCGAGTTCGTATACCAGGCGATTGTCTACTGTGGGAACCAGATCGAACTTGTACCCGTTTTTTTGGAAATAAAATTCAGCATGAATACGGCTTGTCGTTTTTCGGCCGAAGTGCAGGAGGGCGTCGGGTCCTCCTTGAGTTAGAACGTAATTTTGAAGTCGCTGCTCATACATCTGATTGAGCAGGCGAAAAAAGCCGATAAAATTACTTTTTCCTGCACCATTGGCGCCGATCAGCACATTCAGCGGGTTCAGCTTGAAGTCGCGCAAGCTTCGGATCGACTTGAAACCGTTGATGGTGAGCGAGCTAACACGGGGCATCGGGACTCTTTCGCCTTGCTCGGATCAGGATGTCACAGCGCCTTCACCGCCGCCAGCACGGCGTCGACATGGCCGGGCACCTTGACCTTGCGCCAGACCTTGGCCACCTGGCCGTCCTTGTCGATCAGGAAGGTGGCGCGTTCGATGCCGAAATAGGTACGGCCGTACATGTTCTTTTCCACCCACATGCCATAGCGTTCGCACACGTCGCTGTCGGCGTCGGACGCCAGGGTGAAGGGCAGGTTGTACTTCTTCTTGAACTTGTCGTGGCTGGCCACGCTGTCCTTAGACACGCCGATGATGGTGGCGTCCACCTTCTCGAAGTGCGGCAGGGATTCGCCGAAGCCGCAGGCCTCGGCCGTGCAGCCGCTGGTGTCGTCCTTGGGGTAGAAGTACAGCACCACCGGCCGGCCTTTCAGCGACGACAGGGTGACGCTGCCGCCACCATCGGTGGGCATGGTGAAATCCGGGGCGGGGGTTCCGACCTCAACGGCCATAGTGCTTTTCCTTCCTGGGTTCGGGCCTGGGTTCGTGCCGAGGTTTGCGACGGTGGACGAATGACGGGGGCAGATACGGTCCAGCCCGCCGGTTGGATCAAGGGGCCGGCGCCGGCAGGCGGGCGGCGGGTTCCTCCACCACCTTCCGGAACAGGGCGTGGGCCTGGGCCGCCGCGGCGCGGATCTTTGCCTCCGCCGCGTCGAAGTCAAGGCCATGGCCCACCGCTTCGGCCAGGGCCAGGCGCAGGGCCGGCGGCGCCTCCGCCACCCTCACCTCGCCCTCCACCGTCAGGCGCAGGAAGGCCTGCACCCGGCGCCACAGGCGGTGGATGTCGATCAGGGCGTCGGCGTCCGCCGCGTCCAGCAGCCCGGTGTCCCGCAGGCGTCCCAGGGCGCCGGTGGTGTTGGGGTCCAGAATGCCGGGATGGTCGGCGGCATGGCGCAGGGTCAGGTATTGCACCAGGAACTGGATGTCGACCATGCCGCCGCGCACATGCTTCACCGACCAGGGGTCCTTGGTGTGGTGCTCCTTGTCCATGCGGACCCGCATGTCGGCCACGTCGGCCAGCAGCTTGTCCGGGTCGCGCGGCTGCACCAGCACGGCGTGGATGGCCTCGGTCAGTCGCGTGCGCAGGGCCGGCGGCCCGGTCAGGACCCGGGCGCGCGTCAGGGCCATATGCTCCCACGTCCACGCGTTTTCGCGCTGGTAGCGGGTGAAGGCGTCCAGGCTGACGGCCAGGGGCCCCTTGTTGCCGGAAGGGCGCAGGCGCATGTCCACTTCGTACAGCGCCCCCTCGGCCGTGGGGGCGGTGATGGCGTTGATCAGGCGCTGGGTCAGGCGGATGAAATACTCGCTGGGCGACAGCGGCTTGTGGCCATTGGATTGGTCCGCCCCATCCGGCACCTGATAGACCGTGATCAGGTCCAGGTCCGACCCCAGAGACAGCGACCCGGCCCCCAGCCGCCCCATGGCCAGAATGGCCATGCCGGTTCCGTCATCCATTCCGACTTCGAAACGACCATGGCGGAGGGCGAACTCCGCCTCCACTCGCTCATGCAGGACCGCCAGCGCGGTTTCCGCCACCTCGGTCAGGAAGGGGCCGCACTGATCGCCATCGGTCAGGTGGCGCAGGATCTGGATGCCGGCGCGCAGGCGCTGGTCGCTGGTCCAGCGCCGCGTCAGGTCCAGCACCTCTTCGAAGTGGTGGGCATCGGCCAGCAGGCGGGACATCCCCTCGCGCAATTCCTGGGCGTCCGGCAGATGGTCGAAGAAGCCGGGCGTCAGCACGGCGTCCAATTGCGATGGGCGGCGGGACAGGCTGTCGGCCAGGCGGGGCGCTGTGCCCATGATCAGGGCCACCAGCTCCAGCAGCTTGGGGTTGGCGTAGAACAGGCTGAACAGTTGCACCCCGGCGGGCAGGCGGCTCAGGAACTCATCGAATTTCAGGAAGGCCTGGTCGGGCTGGGCCGTGCCGCCCAGGGCAGCCAGCAGGCTGGGCACCAATTCCGTCAGCAGTTCGCGCGCCCGGGTGCTGCGGGTGGCACGGTAGCGGCCGTGGTGCCAGGCGCGGATTTGGGCGGCGACGGCCGAGGGGTTCTGAAAGCCCAGGCCCCGCAGGGTGGTGATTGTGTCGGGATCGTCCTCCGTCCCGGTGAAGACCAGATTGCCGGGGCCGGACAGGGGCGGCGCCTCCTCGAACAGGGCGGCGTAGCGGTCCTCCACCCGCCCCAGGGTGGCCAGCAGTTCGGTGCGGAAGGTATCGGCGTCGGCATAGCCGAGGAAGGTGGCGATGCTGGCCACGCCCTTGTCGTCCACCGGCAGCTTGTGGGTCTGCTGGTCGTCCACCATCTGCACCCGGTGCTCCACCCGACGCAGGAAGCGGTAGGCCGCCTTCAAATCCTCCGCCGCGTCCTCGCCCACGCGGCCGGCGGCCACCAGGGCGTCCAGCGCCATCATGGTGGCGGGCGTGCGCAGGTGCGGGTCGCGCCCGCCATAGATCAGCTGCTGGGTCTGGGCGAAGAACTCGATCTCGCGGATGCCGCCCCGGCCCAGCTTGATGTCATGGCCGTTCACCGCCTTGTCGCGGTGGCCCTTGTGCGCGCCGATCTGACGCTTGATGGAATGGATGTCCTGGATGGCGGCGAAATCCAGGCTGCGGCGCCAGATGAAATGGCGGATCAGGCCCATGAAGTCCTGGCCGGCCTTGCGGTCGCCCGCCACCGGCCGCGCCTTGATCATGGCCGCCCGCTCCCAGTTCTGGCCCAGGCTGCCGTAATAGGCCTCCGCGGCGGAAACGGAGACGGCCAGGGGGGTGGCGCCGGGGTCGGGGCGCAGGCGCAGGTCGGTGCGGAAGACGTAACCGTCCACCGTCCGTTCCTCCATGATGCGCACCAGGTCGCGCGCCAGGCGCACGAAGGTGCGGGTCATCTCATCCGGTTCGCGGGCCTGCACCACGCCGTCGTCGTACAGGACGATCAGGTCGATGTCGCTGGAGTAGTTCAGCTCCAGCGCCCCGAACTTGCCCATGGCCAGCACGATCAGGCCGCTGCCCGCCTCGGGGTCGTTCTCGGCGTCGGGCAAGCGGATGTCGCCCTTGGCGGCCAGTTGGCGCAGCAGGTGGCGGGCGGTCAGGCGCAGCGCCGCCTCCGCCAGCTGGCTCAGCGCGCCGGTCACCTGCTCCAGCGTCCAGGCTTCCGCGATGTCGGCGGCGGCGATCAGCAGGGCGGCGCGACGCTTGGCCACGCGCAGGGCCTTCATCAGGCGGTCGGTGGTGGTGGCACCGCCCACCTCAGCCCACAGCCCTTCCAACAGGTCCATGAAGGCGGCGTCGAAGCCCAGGATGGCCACTTGGCGGAAAAAAGCCTGTTCCTTCAGCAGGGCTAGGCCCAGGAAGGGGCTGTTGCCCAGGATGGCCCGCAGCAAGGCCCCGCCCGTCTCATCCGCCGCGTAGGTTCGGGCGAATTCCGCCAGTTCCCTGTCGCCGGAGTCCTCCGCCCGGCGCTGCCAGGACTCCAGCCCGCGGGCCAGAAGTTCGGTATCTGCCGCTTGGGGTAGGGATTTCGCATTGAACATGGATGTCTGACCGGGCTATGCCAGGAAACGGGTCTTGCCCCCGTGTAAACCTGTCCATCATGACCCTATGTTGCTGGGACTGGACAAGGGATGGGGCGGGGCCCCGTTCGCTGTTCGCCGTTTCGCGGTTGTGGGTTCCCGGGGCAGAGTGCCCAAGGGTCCGCAACCCGGTCAAGCCATGCCGGAAGTCTGAGCCTTTGCCCCGTCCGATCCCGCCCATTCCCCCCGCCGAGGCGCCTTCCGAGGTACCGACCGGGACGCAGGCGTCCGGCGAAGGGGGGGATGTGGGCCTGCGCGTGCCGGGGCGGCGCCCGCCCGAGCCTACAGAACCGCCGCCGCCCAAGCCGCCGCGCAAGCGCCGGGGCATGATCGGCCACACGGCCCTGGTCATCCTGGAACTGGCGGCGGGCCTGCTGCTGGTGGTCCTGGTCACGGCGGGCCTTTTGACCTGGCGCCTCAGCCGGGGGCCCATGCCCATTTCGTGGTTCGCGCCCTATCTTGAGCAGGCGGTGAATTCCGGCGGCACCGTCCACATCTCCGTCCACAAGGTGTTGCTGGCCAGGGCGCCCAAGGGCGCCACGTTGGAAATCCTGGCCGACGACGTGGTGCTGACCGGCACGGGCGGCGCCACCGTGGCGACGCTGCCGGAATTCCGCGTTGCCCTGTCGGTGCCGGCGCTGCTGCACGGCCGCCTGGCACCCACCCGTATCGTGCTGGTGCGCCCCCGGCTGAACGCCATCCGCGAGGTCGATGGGCGTTTCCGCCTGGCGCTGATGTCGGATGACGACACCGACGACGGCAACGACTTCATGGCGGACCTGATCACGGCGCTGAAGCGGCCGCCGGATCCGCTGGAACCCCTGGGCGCGCTCACCAAGCTGGTGGTGTCCGAGGCGCGGCTGTCGGTGGACAACCGCCAGCTGGGCCTGGTGTGGTCCGCCCCCCGGGCTGACATCTCCCTGACCCGCGACCGACGGGGCATCAGCGGCAACGCCCAGCTGGTGGTGGACCTGGGCGGGCACATGACGCAGGTGGCGGCCGACCTCGGCTATCGCCTGGCCGACGGCACCGTCAGCGCCGTGGCCCATTTCTCCGGCGTCAGCCCGGCGGATCTGGCGCGCGTCACCCGCGCGTCCGACGGCGTGCTGGCGGCGGTGGGCGGCATCGACATGCCCCTGGCCGGCACGGTGACGCTGGACCTTGCCTCCGACTTCTCCCCCCGCATCTTCGACGTGGCGCTCAGTGGCACGGCCGGCACCGTCACCCTGCCGGGGCGGCTGAAGGCGCCGCTGGCGGTGGCCAACCTGGATCTGCAGGCGCGGCTGGAGCCGGGGGGCCTGATCCTGAACCACCTGAACCTGACCCTGCCCGGGTCCGGCGGACCCGCGCCCGCGTCCACCGTCATGCTGACGGGCAAGGGGGTGAAGCGGGACGACGGCAGCTATCGCGTGACCCTGGCCACCGAGGTCAAGTCCGTGCCGCTGAACGCGCTGGACGCGCTGTGGCCCCTGGACGCCCTGCCCAAGCCGCGCGCCTGGATCATGCAGAACCTGTCGGACGGCGCCTTCGACAAGGTCACCTTCAATTTAGAGGGCAACGCCCCGGCCGACCTGTCGGACATGGTGCCCAGCCGCATGATGGCCAACTTCACCTTCTCCGGCGCCACCGTGAACTACATGGATGGCCTGCCCAAGGTGAAGGATGTGGGCGGCACCGCCACCTTCGACGGCGGGCACCTGGGCATCGAGCTGACGCAGGGCCGCCTGCTGGACCTGGCGCTGGGCACCTCGCGCCTGGACATCACCGGCTTGGACAAGACGGCGCAGAAGATGGAAATGACGCTGCCGGTCAGCGGCCCCATCTCCTCCGCGCTCACCGTCATCGACACCCCGCCCCTGGGCTATGCCAGGAAGGTGGGGCTGGTGCCGGCGACCGTGGCCGGCACCGCCGACATGACCCTGCGCTTCGACTTCCCACTGGTCGCCACCCTGAAGATGGACCAGGTGAAGCTGGGCGTGCAGGCACACCTGAAGAACGTGGCCGCCGACGGCATCGTCGCCGACATCAAGGCGTCGGATGGGGACCTGAACCTGGTGCTGGACAACAAGGGCATGGACACCAACGGCACCGCCCGCCTGAACGGCATGCCGGCCCGCATCCTGTGGCGCGAGAATTTCCCGGCGGAGGCGCCCATCGGCACCCGTGTCGCCCTGCAGGCCACGGCCAACGACCGCGACCGCCAGCTGTTCCACCTGGATTTCCCCGACTGGGTGCGTGGCCCCGTGGGCGTCAACATGGTCTACACCAGGGACGCCCAGCATCAGGAGACCATCCTGGCCGACCTGGACCTGACCAAGTCGGCCCTGGCCGTGTCCCTGATGGACTGGCGCAAGGTGACGGGCGTGCCGGCGTCCGGCCACGTCGAGGTCGGCTTCGACCAGGGCCGGCCGCTGCACGTCACCCGCTTCCAGCTGAAGGCGGACGGGATGGAGGCGTCGGGCAGCATGGACCTGAAGCACGATTTCTCCATCGGCCATATCGCGGTCGACCGTTACCGCCAGGGGCGCACCGACGCCGCCATGACGGTGGATGTGGACGATGCGGGCGGCATGCGGATCAAGGCGGCCGGTCCTTCCATGGACGCGCGGCCCTTCCGCCGCTCCGCCAGCGGGGGCGGCAACGGCCGGCCCCTGACCGAGGCGGAACTGAAGGCGCTGGACGCGCGGCCGCCGCTGGACGTCGATTTCAACTTCGACAAGGTGGTAACGGCCAACGGCGGCCGCGAGATTGGCGCCAGCAAGGGCCAGTTCGCCCGCCGGGGCCGCAGCTGGCGCTCCGTCGTGCTGGACAGCCGCATCGGCAAGGACAACGCCGGCCATCTGTCCCTGCGCTATGTGCCGGACGGCAACGCCATGGCGCTGACCATCACCTCCGACGACGCGGGTGCGGCCCTGCAGCAGCTGGACGTGCTGGACCATCTGCGCGGCGGCAAGCTGGTGGTGAAGGGCCACAGCACCCCCGGCGACCCGCATGAGGTGGTGGACGGCACCCTGGACGTCACCGATTACCAGGTGGTGGAGGCGCCGGTGATGGCGCGCCTGCTGTCGGCGGCCAGCTTCCAGGGCTTCTCCGACTTCATGAGCGGCGCCCCCATCACCTTTGCCAAGCTGGAAGGCGGCTTCCACTGGACCGACACCGGCGTCAGCTTCCACGACGTGCGCACCTCGGGTGCGGCCATCGGCCTGACCATGGAGGGGGAGATCAACCTCAGCCGCGGCATGGCCGACCTTCAGGGCACCATCGTGCCCTTCAGCACCTTCAACAAGCTGCTGGGCGCCATCCCCATCGTCGGCGATCTGCTGACGGGGGGGGAGGGGCAGGGCCTGCTGTCGGCCACGTACCGGGTGAAGGGCCCGCTGGACGACCTGGACGTGTCGGTCAATCCACTGGCCGTGCTGGCCCCCGGCTTCCTGCGCAACCTGTTCTTCCTGTCGCCCACGGATGAGGACGGCAAGCCGGAGGCGAAGCCCGCCCCCCGGAAGAAGCCGGCCAAGCCGGCGGGCGACCCGGCATCGCCCGCCCAGGCGACACCCGACACGCCGAAGTAGCAGCACTTTCCGGCCGGGTGCTATCCTGGCGCGGGATCATGGCGTTGGGGTGGGCTTATGCTTGGTGGCGTGTCGGCGCTGGTTCGTCCTCATGATCCGGCAGACCTGGACCGGGCCTTCCTGGAAAAGCGGCGCCTGCACCTGCGCACCGGCCAGGCGGACGCCTTCGCCCGGCTGCTGCCCTGGTCGCTGATCAACGCCCAGGTGACGCTGGCGGGCCTGCACAACGGCCGCCTGCGCCTTGTGCGGTCCGGCCAGGATTTGCCCTATGACACGGTGGTGGGCCGCAACAAGGCGGGCCAGATGTTCCTGAAGACCGCCGCCCTGCACGACCAGATCGGCCAGGGTCTCAGCCTGGCACTGAACCATTTGCACCATGTGTCCCCCCGCATCGCCGCCCTGGTCGCGGCGGTGGAGCGGCGCTATCGCGTGCGCGGCGGCGCCAACGCCTATGTCAGCTTCCAGCGTGAGGGGGCTTTGGGGCCCCACTGGGACAACCACGACGTCATCATCCTGCAGATATGGGGGGAGAAGCGCTGGCATTGCCATGGCGCCCGCGCCGTCCATCCCCTGGTCAGCCGCAGCTATCCCACCGTGGCGGAGGCGGGGCCGGTGGAGTGGGAGGACACCTTGCGCCCCGGCGACGTGCTGTACATCCCGCGCGGCGACATCCATTGGGCCACAGTGGCGGAGGGTGGACACTCCGTCCACCTGACCATCAACCTGGGGGGCCTGCGCGCCCGCGACATGCTGCGGGCCCTGGCCGGCCGGCTGGAGGGGGGCGAAGCCGCCTTCCGGGAAGAGGTCATGGCCCTGGCCGATGAGGCGGCGACGCGCCGGCAAATGGCGGTTCAGGCCGACCTGCTGCACGGCGCGCTGGAACAGCCGGACGTGGCGGCGCTGTTCACCCAGCTGGATTGGGAGCGGGAGGCGTTCCAGCCCATGAACCTGGGCCTGGATCGCACCCTGGCGGACACCACGGAGATCCATCCCGCCGCGCGTGGTCCGGGGCCGGTTCCGTCCAGACTGCCGCCGGATCAGCGGCGGGTGCTGACGCAACTGCTGGCCACGGACGGCGCCCGCCTGGGCGACCTGCGGCGGGACCTGCCGGACATGGAAGGTCCCGCCGTGGCCGATGCGGTCGCCGCCCTGGCCCGCGCCGGCCAGGTCTGGCTGTTCGACGCCTGAGTCTCAGCGGCCGCCCTTGGCGTCCCGGATCATGTTGCGGGCAATGACCAACTGCTGGATCTGGCTGGTGCCCTCATAGATGCGGAACAGGCGGACGTCGCGGTAGAAGCGTTCCACCCCGTATTCGGCCATGTAGCCAGCACCGCCGTGGATCTGTACGGCGCGGTCGGCCACGCGGCCCACCATTTCCGAACAGAACAGCTTGGTGCAGGCGGCCTCCGTGCCCACATCGCGACCCGCATCGCGCTGGCGGGCGGTCTCCAGCACCATGCAGCGGGCGGCGTAGGTTTCCGTCCGGCTGTCGGCCAGCATGGCCTGCACCAGCTGGAACTCGGCGATGGGCTGACCGAACTGCTGGCGGTCCAGGGCGTAGGCCAGGCTGTCACGGATCAGGCGTTCCGCCACGCCCACGCAGACCGCGCCGATGTGCAGGCGCCCCCGGTCCAGCACCTTCATGGCGGTGCGGAAGCCCTGGCCCTCGCGCCCGCCGATGATGTTGGCCGCCGGCACCCGCGCGTCCTGGAACACCACGTCGGCGGTGTGGCTGCCCTTCTGCCCCATCTTGCGGTCCACGGGGCCGACGCTGACACCGGGCGTGTTCGCCTCCACCAGGAAGGCGGTGACGCCCTTGGCATCGCGGCTGGCGGGATCTGTGCGGGCGAACACGGTGAACAGGCCGGCGCGTGGCGCATTGGTGATGAAGCGCTTGGTGCCGTTCAGCACATAGTGGTCGCCGTCGCGCCGGGCGCTGGTGCGCAAGGAACCGGCGTCGGACCCCGCCTCCGGCTCCGTCAGGGCGAAGGCGCTGATCAACTCCCCGGTGGCCAGCTTCGGCAGGTAGTGCCGCTTCTGTTCCTCCGTCCCGTCGATAACCAACCCTTGCGAGCCGATGCCGTTGTTGGTGCCGATGAGGGAGCGGAAGGCCGGCGAGGTCTGGCCCAGTTCGAAGGCCACCTGCACCTCTTCCGCCATGGTCAGGCCCAGGCCGCCATACTCCTCGGGGATGGACAGGCCGAACAGGCCGAGATCCCGCATCTCATCCACGATGTGTGGCGGAATGGCGTCATCCTCCGCCACCTGATGTTCCAGCGGCACCAGCCGGTCGCGCACGAAGCGGCCCACGGTGTCCAGCAGCTGGCTCAGCGTCTCTTGATCCAAGGCCATGGCTTAAGAGTCCTTCAGTTCAGGCTGGCGAAGCCGTGGCCGTCGCGCACCAGGCGCTCCAGCAGGGGGGCGGGCTGCCATTGCTTGGCGCCGCTGGCCTGGTGGAACTTGGTGATAGTGCCCAGGATGGTGCCGAGGCCCACCTGGTCGGCCCAGAACAGGGGACCGCCGCGCCAGGCGGGGAAGCCGTAGCCGTGGACCCAGATCATGTCGACGTCCAGCGCGCGGGCGGCCACACCCTCCTCCAGGATCTTCGCCGCCTCATTCACCATGACGTAGAGGCAGCGCTCCAGGATCTCCTGGTCCGTGACGCTGCGCGGGGTGATGCCTTTGGCGGCACGGTCCCGGGCAATCAGGTCGGCAGTGACCGGGTCGGGCAGGGGCGTGCGGCTGCCGGCCTCATAGCGGTAGATGCCGGCGCCGGTCTTCTGGCCGTGGCGGCCCTGTTCGGCCAGGCGGTCCAGCCAGCCGGGCGGCGGGGTGTCGGGGTCGCCGGCCTTGCGCCGTTCTTCCCGGATGCGCCAGCCCACGTCCAGCCCGGCCAGGTCGCCCATGGCGAAGGGCCCCATGGGGAAGCCGAAGTCCGTCAGCACACGGTCCACCTGGTCCGGCGCCGCCCCCTCGTCCACCAGGGCCGTGGCCTCGCGCGCCCGCTGGTGCAGCATGCGGTTGCCGACGAAGCCGTAGCAGACGCCCACGGCCACGCCCACCTTGCCGATGCGCCGCGCCACGTCCATGGCCGTCGCCAGCACGTCGGGCGCCGTCTCCCGGCCCCGCACCACCTCCAGCAGGCGCATGACATTGGCTGGGCTGAAGAAGTGCAGGCCGGCCACGTCCTGCGGCCGGCTGGTCACGGCGGCGATGGCGTCGACGTCCAGGGTGCTGGTGTTGGTGGCCAGGATGGCGCCCGGCCGGCACACCTGGTCCAGCCGGGTGAAGATCTGTTTCTTCAGGTCCATGGACTCGAACACCGCCTCGATCACCAGATCAGCGTCCGCCAGGTCGCCGTAGTCCAGGCGGGGACGGATCAGGCCAAGGCGGGCGTCCGCTTCCTCCTGGCTCAGCTTGCCCCTGGCCACGCTGGCCTGGTAGTTGCGGCGGATCGTGGCCAAACCCCGATCCAGCGCCTCCTGGGTCGTGTCCAGCAGCACGGTGGGGATCTTGGCATTGGCGAAGCACATGGCGATGCCGCCGCCCATGGTGCCGGCGCCGATGACGCCGACGCGATCCACCGGGCGGGGCGTTAGGTCGGGCGCCAGCCCCGGCACCTTGGCCACCGCGCGCTCGGCGAAGAAGGAATGGATCAGGCCCGCGCGCTGGGGACTGTCCATGCAGGCCAGGAACAGTTCCCGCTCCCGTTTCAGCCCCTCCGCCAGGGGCAGGGTGCAGGCCGCTTCCACCGCGTCGACACAGCGATGGGGCGCGAACAGGTGGGGTGATTTCCGGGCCAGGTCGTCGCGGACGGCGGAAAACAGCAGGGGGCTGACGGCGGCGATACGGTCGCCGCGCGCGCCGGTGCGCCGGGGCATCAGGCCTTTGGCCCGCACGCGCTTGGCGAAGGCCAGGCCGGCGGCCAGGGGTTCAGGCTCCGCCGCCAGCCAGTCGACCAGGCCGATGTCCAGGGCGGCGGCCGTCGTGACGGGATCGCCGCTGACGATCATCTCCAGCGCCTTGGCCGGGCCCACCAGGCGGGGCAGGCGCTGGGTGCCGCCGGCCCCCGGCAGCAGGCCCAGCTTCACCTCCGGCAGGCCCAGCCTGGTTCCCGGTAGCGCCACCCGGAAATGGCAGCCCAGCGCCACCTCCAGCCCGCCGCCCAAGGCCGTGCCGTGCAGCACGGCGATGACGGGCTTGGGACTGGCCTCCAGTGCCGCCACCACATCGGGCAGGAAGGGCACCAGCGGCGCCTGGCCGAATTCGCGAATGTCGGCGCCGGCCATGAAGGTGCGGCCGGCCGCCAGCAGGACCAGCAGGTCGGCCTCACCATCCGCCTGGCCTAAGGCCAGGGCGCGCAGCAGCCCGGCCCGCACAGCCTGGCCCAGCGCGTTCACGGGCGGCTGGTTGACGGTGATGATGCCGGTGCGGCCCTGGCGCTCATAGCGCACGGGGGTGCAGTCGGTGGCGATGCCGCTGGCGTCCATGGGGCTCTCCCTCCCTCAAGGCGCCTGGTTGGGTCGGCGCCGTCGGCAGGACAGTATCAAAGCGCCGATATGTTGCAACATTTGCGGAATATAATTCCGCATTGCGGAATTCATTGTGCGCGGCGCGGGATTACGGTGCCTTGGGCGGCCGGCCCCGGCACGGCCGGATGCAGGTGCGTGTCCAGCCAGCGCGCCACCAGGTCCAGCGCCTCGGGTGCGGACATTGCCGGTTCCAGCGGTCCCGGTTGGCCGGTGTCGACATGTTGGAAGCCATGGTTCAGGCCGGGCAGTTCCATGACGGTGGCGTCTGGGTTGTTCCGAAGGGCGGCGCGGGCCTGCGGAACGGTGCGCGGTGTGGAGACGACGGTGTCCCGCCCCGCGTACAGGGCCAGGACGGGCGCGCGGATCATGGCCAGCGCCTCGTTGGGGGCGGCCTGGTACATGGACAGGACCACCGGGGTATCCAGTTCGGCGACCACGGCTTGCGCTTGCGCCAAGCTCCAGCCGCCCGCGACGCAGCCGTCGATCAGCGCTTGGCGGGCGGGGTCCACCACCGACGGCGGTGCTTCGGCGATACGGGCGGCATACAGGGCCTGAAGGGCGGCGACGACCCGGTCGTTGGCGTCGCCGGCGATGCCGGCCTTGGCCAGTTTCTCTCGCATGTCGTCGGTGAACAGCGTGCCCTTCTCGCCTGCGGGCCCGGCCAGCATGACCACGGCGGCAATGGCTGGGTCGCGGGCGGCGACGGCGGGCCCGACATAGGCGCCCTGGCTCAGGCCCAGAAATGCCACCCGCCCGCCGTCGATATCCGGTCTGGTGCGCAGGTAGGCCACCGCCGCCGCCGCGTCCCGTTCCATCAGCCCCAGGGTGTCCAGGAACGTCCCGGTCGACTCGCCTACTCCCCGCTTGTCGTAATCCAGGGTGGCGATGCCCTCGGCCAGCAGCCGATCCTCCACCAGGGGAAAGACGCCGCGCTTGCCGGGGCCACTGCCGCTCAGCAGGACGACAACGGGGAATGGACCGCTTCCATGCCGGCCTGGCAGGCGCAACCGGCCGGCCAGCACTACACCGGGGTCGGAAGGAATACGGACATCTTGCACCCGCTGCGCGGGCCGGAAGCCGGCAAAGGTCGCCTGCATGTCGGCGTCATCGGGTTCGCCGGGCCGGAACAGCACGGGGCCCAGCAGAACGTCAGCCGGTGCCCTGCCTAGATGCAGGGTCAGGAACTGCGTACCAGCAGCAAGGTCGGTCGGCGCCACGCCGCTGAGGGTGATGCGGCGCCAATCCGGCGTCAGGTCCACCGTCCGGCTGGCCAGGACGGCGTATGACGGCGCGCCGCCATTGATCATGACCGGCACCGTTTCCGGCCGGGCGGCGCGGGCCCAGAAGGTGGCGCTGACCCGTTCGCCCGCCTTCAGCGCCAAGGGTAGGGCCATACTGGCGGCGCTGGCCCAGGGCTCCCCCGCCCTGTCATCCCCCGCGGCGGCGGTCACGGCGTTGTCGCCGGGTACCGCGCCGTCCTGCCCGAAGGTGACGCGCGTGCCCCAGATGGTCCAGGTCCCGACCCCCATCACATCCTGCGCCTGCGCGCCCAGGGCCGGCAGCCAGAGCAGCACGCAGGCCCGGGCCATCAATGTTCTCATGGTGTCGTTTCCCGTGGGGCGGATCAGGTCGCATTGGAAAAGGGCTTCGCCGCGGCTTTTGGGGGCAGGGCCGGAGGGACCGTTTGCGGGGTCGTGGCCTGGGGCGGTGGAGTATTGTCCTGCCAGGCCACCCAGAAGCGGACCGTGGTCCGCCGCCGCGTTTCGGCCCGCTTGTTCATGAGGGTCAGGGTCAGGATCCGGTTGCCGTCCTGCAGGGTGCCGCTGTACTCGCTGCCCGTGTACATGCTGTCACCGACGAAGGTGGCGACCCCGTCGCCGCAGACATAGCGGGCGCATTCGCCCATGGGCGCCCCATCCTGTGAGATGCCGCAATAGATGGCGACGACCTGGGCGGTCCCGGGCAGTTCCACGAACAGGTTCTCTTCCCCTCCCGGGCGGATGGCCGTTCGTGTCTGCGCCTCGGTCACCCGCACGCCGGGGGCGCCAAGGTCCCGCGCCATGCGGTTCCCGCCCTGGTAATCGTTCCAGGCCTGGCAGAAGGGATAGTCCACCACGTTGGCGCCCCGGAAATAACCGGGGTTGGTGCGCAACCCCGCCTGCCGCCACCATGGGTCCGGTATCGAGGCGGTCATCAAGGCATAGACCAGGCTGACGGACAGCGCGGCCGAAATCAGGGACACCAGCAGCCGGCTCATGAGCGCGACGGGGAACGGCATCTGGGCCTCAAGCGACAAATTCGCGTGCATGGCTGCTGCTTCCTTAATTTATTACACAATGTAGAAGAAATAAGCGCGACTTATCAGGAAGGGCGATGGGGGCGGACGGGGATTCAGGGGACGCTGGTGCCGTCGTCGCGCCAGGCGATCCAGAAATGGCCGGTGACGCCGTCTTCGGGGGCGGCGGAGCGGCTCGACATGGCCAAGGTCAGGACACGGCCTTTGACATAGGCGCTATCCTCGACGAAAGCCGAGACACCGGTGCCGCAGCCGCCGCGGGAACACTCTTCGACGACCGTCTTCCCCGCACCCGGTCGGGTGATGCCGCAATAGATGGCGGTCACCTTGGCCGCCTGGGGCAGCAGGACGGCCAGATCCTGTTCCGCGCCCTGGCGCACCGCGCCCCGGGTGGTGACCTCGGTCACGTGGACACCGGGGCCGTGCAGGTCACGCGCCAGGCGGCTCCGGCCCTGATAGTCGGTCCAGGCCTGGCAGACGGGGTAATCGGGCTGGTTGAAGCCCCGGAACTGGCCGGGATAGCTGGGCATGCCCGCCCGTAGCCACCAGGGGGCGGGCACCAGCACCGACATCATGGCGCAGCAGACGGTGAAGGCCACGGCGATCGTGGCCAGCGATTGCAGCAGCCGGCCCCGGTCCAGGAAACGCAGCAGCACCAGGTTCTCCAGCCGCCGGCTGGCGATGGCCAGGATGCTTGAGGCGATGTCGCGGCGATAACGGCTCAGGGCGGCGTCCGGCCCCAGGATCGCCAAAGCGTTGACGTAGGATTCCTCCAGGTCGCCCATGCGATCCTCCACCTCATCGGGGGTGGCCACCAGCATCAGGCAAAGGCGGGGGAACAGGGGCAGGACGGTTGGGGTGACGACGGCGATGCTGTTTTCGGACGGCGTCGTCATGGTTCAGGCCCCCTTGCCCGCCAGATCCAGGCCGTATTCCAACTCGTGACGGGCGTTGACGGCGTGATCCAGCGCCTGACGCCCCTCGCCGGTCAGCTTGAAATAGCGTTTTGCCCGGCCGCCGCGCGTCGGCGTCGGCTCGCCCAGGTACGACTCCAGCAGCTCCTTGGCCGACAGCCGGTCCAGGGTGGTGTAGACGGCGCCCAGCGTATGCTCCCGCCGGGTGCGGCGGCTCAGCTCATCGCGGATGGCCACGCCATAGGCACCGTCGCCCAGGGCCAGGATGACCATCATCACCGCCTGTTCCAGTGTGCCCAGCGTGTTCCTGCCCATCACGGCCTGCCCTGCTTGCTATTTCTTCTACAATGTATATTCGGCCGGCGCGGGGCGTCAATGGGGTTGGCCGGGGAAGAAGGGGACTCAAACCGCCCGGCCGACCAGGGCCACGCGGTTAGCTAGTTCCACCAGGCGGGGGCCCAGTTCCCTTTCCAGCCGCTCGGGCGTCAGAATGTAGGACGGGCCGCCGCAATTGAACGCCAGGGGCGGCTGGCCCGGTTGGGTGGGACGCAGGGGCACGGCGACGGAATTCACGCCCTGCACCCATTCGCCCACGTTCAGGCAAAAGCCGCGTGCCCGGATTTCGTCGGCGGAGCGCAGGATGCCCCGCTCGACCATGGGCCAAAACTCCTCGCCCGCCCGTTGGCGCAGGCGTTCCATCAGCGGGGCCCGGGTGGGCTGGTCCAGGGCCGCCAGATAGGCGCGGCCGATGCTGGATCGGCCCAAGGACAGGCGCGACCCGACATCCTGCTGCAGGCTGACCATGCCGGGCGCCCGGGCGCAGGCGATGTAGACCATGCTGAGGTCGTCGCGGCCGGCCAGGGCGGTCAGCACGCCGTCGCCGGCGTCGTCGGCCAAGGCCTGCAGGTAGGGCTGCGCCGTTTCCCGTATCTTCAGCCCGCCCAGGCAGGCATAGCCCAGGCCCAGCACGGCCACACCCATGCGGTATTTGCCGCTGTCGGGCAGGTAATCCAGATAGCCCAGCTTGGCCAGGGTGTAGGTCAGGCGCGACACCGTGGCCTTGGGCAGGCCGCAGCGTTGCGCCAGGTCGGCATTGCCCAGGGGGCCGTCGGTGGGCTCGAAACAGCGCAGGATGTCCAGGCCGCGCGACAGCGCCGTGACGAACTGCCGGTCCCCACCGGCCTCATCACTCATGTCTTCCGTGACCGGACCGCCGCGCTTTTTCAAGGCATCTCTCCCCGGGGCGCCCGTGTGCGCCCCGAGACTGATTATACGTCTCCACTGCCGGAGGAAACGGCGAATGACTTTTCGATGAAGCGGAAATAGCGGTGCAACACGCCCCCGAAAAAGGCGATCAGCAGCAGGAGGCGGATGCTTTCCCAGGACGCCGGTGGCAGGCCCAGCCAAGCCAGGACGCCACGGCCCGCCATCCGAGGGGCCAGCCCCCAGAACTCCGCCAGGTTCAGGACCAGAAGGATGCCGACAACGGGCATGAGCAGGACGATGAAGGCCCGTCCTTTCCTCACGCGCGCCATGGCGCCGGATGACAACGCGGCATCGTGCATGTTGGGGCGGCCCGGAAATGGCGCGCCGCGTTGACCGCCGGTCGCGCGAAGGCCGCAGTGTCAGATGACTACGGTGTCATTGCAACCGTAAGAAGAGATACTATGCGATGGGTCAGGTCGCGTCCTTCAACTCCACGCCCAGGCCGGCCAGCGCCTTCCAGTAACCCGGATAGGTCTTGGCGACGCAGCCCGGGTCCAGGATGGCGATGTCGCGGATCTTCAGGCCGGCCAGGGCGAAGCTCATGGCGATGCGGTGGTCGGCGTAGGTTTCGATGCGGGTGGGCAGGCTCTGGCCCGCCAGGCCGGGGTCGCTGGCCACCAGCAGATCGTCGCCCTCCTCCACTCCCAGGCCGGGGCGGATGCGCGACAGTTCCGTCGCCAATGCCGCCACGCGGTCGCATTCCTTCACCCGCAGGTTGGTGATGCCGGTGAAGCGCACGGGCGTGGTGTTGAAGGCCGCCAGCACCGCCAGGGTAGGGATGGCGTCCTGCATCTGCGAGCCGTC
Source organism: Nitrospirillum bahiense (assembly GCF_007828025.1). Taxonomy (NCBI): domain Bacteria; kingdom Pseudomonadati; phylum Pseudomonadota; class Alphaproteobacteria; order Rhodospirillales; family Azospirillaceae; genus Nitrospirillum; species Nitrospirillum bahiense. The sequence goes on along the minus strand of NZ_VITO01000009.1, from coordinate 193,319 downwards.
GATGACGGCCGGCAGGTGGGGGAACAGGCGGATGAAGTCGTAGGCGCGGGCGTCCGGCTGGGTGAAGGCGGTGGCCGGGGTCCCCAAGTCGATGGCGCCCCCGGTCAGGGCTTCAGCCGCCCACAGATAGGTCGCGGCCGACGCATCAGGTTCCACCACGAAATCGGCGGCGGTGTAGCCGGTGGCGGCCACGGTCCAGGTGGCGTCGCTGGGATGGCTGACCCGGGCGCCGAAGGCGGCCATGGCGGCGGTGGTGAGATCCACATAGCCCTTGGCGCCGATGTCGGCACCGGTCAGCACCACGTCGGTGGGCTCGCGCCCCAGCGCGCCCATCATCAGCAGGGCAGAGACATATTGGCTGGACAGGCCGCCATCGATTTCCACCCGGCCACCCTTGTAGCCGCCCTGGCCGTTGACGGTAACGGGCGGGCAGCCGGTGGGGGCGTCGATATCCACGCCCAGGGTCTTGAGGGCCGCCACCAAGGGGGCGATGGGGCGCTTGCGCATGTGCGCATCGCCGTCCACCACCACAGTGCCGTCCACCGCCGCCGCCACGGCGGCCGTCAGGAAACGGGTGGCGGTGCCGGCGTTGCCCAGGAACAGCGGCTGGGCCGGCGCCCGCAAGGTGCCGGTGCCATGGACGACGAAGCTGGTATCGTCCGGCTCATCAACGCCCACGCCCATGTCGCGCAGGGCCTGGGCCATATAGCGGGTGTCGTCGCTTTTCAGCGCCCCTGTCAGCCGGCTGGTGCCTTTGGCCAATCCCGCCAGCAGCAGGGCGCGGTTGGTGATGGACTTGGACCCCGGCGGCGCCACCCGGCCCCGCAACGGACCCTGCGGCGGAATGATCAAAGTCGCGCCATTGCCGTTACCCATCACCTTTTTTCCTTGTTCCTCAGGCGCCGGCGCGGCCATCCGGCCGCTTGGCTATCCTCGCTGCGCCCTTCGGTGCTCGCTCCGGCGCCCGCAGTCGCGGGCTACCTGATGGCGTGAGGCACGCCATCAGGCTTCTAAGAACCAACCCCGGTGTGGGGCCTTACCCCTGAAAGGGGTCACGCATGAGAATCGTGTCGTCGCGCTCGGGGCTGGTGGACAGCAGGGTCACCGGCGCTTCGATCAGTTCCTCGATGCGGCGGATGTACTTGATGGCCGTGGCCGGCAGGTCGGCCCAGGACCGGGCGCCGTAGGTGCTCTGGGTCCAGCCTTCGAAGGTCTCGTAGATGGGCTCCACCTCGGCCTGGGCCGTCTGGCCGGCCGGCAGGTGGTGGATGACCTCACCCTTGTAACGATAGCCGGTGCAGACCTTCAGCTCCTCGATGCCGTCCAGCACGTCCAGCTTGGTCAGGGCGATGCCGTCGATGCCGCCCACCTTCACCGCCTGGCGCACCAGCACGGCGTCGAACCAGCCGCAGCGGCGCTTGCGGCCTGTGACCACGCCGAATTCCTTGCCCTTGGCGCCAATCAGCTCACCGATATCGTCGAACAACTCGGTGGGGAAGGGGCCGGAACCGACGCGGGTGGTGTAGGCCTTGGTGATGCCCAGCACGTGGCCGACGGCGCCGGGGCCCATGCCGCTGCCGGCGGCGGCGTTGCCCGACACGGTGTTGGAGGAGGTGACGAAAGGGTAGGTGCCGTGGTCCACGTCCAGCATGGCGCCCTGGGCGCCCTCGAACAGGATGCGCTTGCCCTGGGCGCGGGCCTCTTCCAGGCGCTGCCAGACGACGGCGCTGTAGGGCAGGATGCGCGGGGCGATCTCGCGCAGCTGGGCCAGCAGCTCGGCGCGGTCGATCTCCGGCGCGTTCAGGCCGCGCAGCAGGGCGTTGTGGTGGAACAGCAGCTGGTCGATCTTGTGCTCCAGCACGGCCTCGTCGGCCAGGTCGCACAGGCGGATGGCACGGCGGGCCACCTTGTCCTCATAGGCCGGGCCGATGCCGCGGCCGGTGGTGCCGATCTTGCCGGCGCCGCGCGCTTCCTCGCGCGCCTTGTCCACCGCGCTGTGCAGCGGCAGGATCAGGGTGGCGTTCTCGGCCACGATCAGGCTTTCCGGGGTGATCTGCACGCCCTGGGCGGCGATGTTCTCGATCTCGCGCAGCAGGGCCCAGGGATCGACCACCACGCCGTTGCCGATGACCGACAGCTTGCCCGGGCGCACGACGCCGGAGGGCAGCAGCGACAGCTTGTAGGTGACGCCGTTGATGACCAGCGTGTGGCCGGCGTTGTGGCCGCCCTGGAAACGGACGATGACGTCAGCGCGGCTGGACAGCCAGTCGACGATCTTGCCCTTGCCTTCGTCACCCCACTGCGAGCCGACGACCGCGACATTGGCCATGATGCTTCTCCCTCTAAAACGGCGCTCAATAGCAGGCGCGGGGCGGCGATGCGGCACCCGCAGGATTTCCAAACAGATGGACGCTCAGACCTCGACGGTCCAGCCGTCCCGCAGCAGGTGGCTGCAGCCCAGGCGCTTGGCCTCGGCCGCGTCATCGTCCAGCGGCTCCAGCGCCGCCACCGTGTCCCAGCCTTTCTCGCGCAGGCGCTGGGCCTGGGCCGCCGGGGTACCGTGGGGCAGCAGCAGCCGGCGGGCCGGCGCCGGGCCGGGCACGGACTCGATGACCGTGTCGGTGAACAGGGTGAAGCCGGTGGCCGGTTCCCCCGCCAGGGTGCGATAGCGGCCGCCGCGCCCGATCTCGCCGCGCACGCCACGGGCGAAAATGGTGAAGCTGACGCCGGTCTGGTATTCGAACCCGCGCTGTTCCACGGGATCGATCGTGATCTGGACGTGCGGGGCGGCGCTGACGATCAGGTTCACCACGGTGGCCAGGCGCTGGCGCTCCGGCTCCGCCTCCGCCGGCAGCTCGACGGCGGCCAGGGCCTCCACGGCGGCGGGGGCGTTGCCGCAGCACGCCATCACCCGGCCCAACAGCTCCGCGGCGGCTCCGCCGATGGCGGCCAGCCCGGCGGCGTCGCGGTGGTCCAGGGCCTCGCGCGCGGCGCGCTGCGTGGCCTCATCCAGGCCCAGGGAACGGAACAGCGCCGGCACCAGGGTGGGCACCGTCAGGTCCACGGTCAGGCCCTCGGCACCCAGGTTGGTCAGGGCCTCGGTCGCCAGCAGCACGATCTCGGCATCCGCCTCGGCGCGCAGGCTGCCGATCAGCTCCACGCCCACCTGGCCGAACTGGCGCTCATGGCGCAGCTGCGAGCCCTTCACGCGCAGCACCTGGCCGGCGTAGGACAGGCGCAGGGGGCGGGGAGCCTTGCCCAGGCGGGTCTGGGCGATGCGGGCGACCTGCAGCGTCATGTCGGCGCGCAGGCCCATCATGCGCTGGGACACCGGGTCCATCAGGCGGAAGGTCTGATGCGCCAGCTTGGCGCCCGGGCCCGCCAGCAGGCCTTCCTCGAATTCGATCAGCGGCGGCTTGACCCGGTCATACCCATGGCGGCCGAAATCCGCCATCAGCTGTTCCACGATGCGGGCCTCATGCTGGGCGGCAGGCGGCAGAAGATCGCGCAAGCCGGCCGGCAGCAGGGCCTTGGCCGCAATGGCCTCGTCGGCGCTGTCAGTCATAATGCAGAAGGGTCCCGGGCGTCGAAAGGGCGACAGTGCCCGTTACGGGTCTTTAATCGCTGGCCGGCGCGCACGCAATTGTTTAAGCCCCGCGCCCGCTGGGGAGGGGGCATGTGTGATGTTTGCTTCAGGCGCCAGCGGGGCCATCCGGCCCCTTGGCTTCCTCGCATTCCAGTCCGCTGACGCTCCCCGGAATGCTGCGGCAGACGCGGTCGCGTCCTAGTCGCTACGCTCCGGAGAGTCTCAAGACCATTAATTCAGCAAACCCGCACGTTCTTGAACTGCCAGGCGTCGGCGCGGTCCAGATCCTCGGGGAACAGGGTCTCGCGGCCGTCCAGGGGGGTCCAGTCGGTGTAGACGCCGACCACGGGCCCCAGGTAGGGCGTGGCGATTTCCATGACCCGCTCGAACGAGACCTCGTCGGCCTCGACGGGGCCCTGCGTCGGGTTCTCCAGGGCCCAGACCATGCCGCCCAGGACGGTGGCGCAGACCTGCAGGCTGGTGGCGTTGTTGTAGGGCACCAGTTCGCGCGCCTCGGCCACGGTCAGCTGCGAGCCGTACCAGTAGGCGCCCTTCTCGTGGCCGCACAACAGCACGCCCAGCTCATCGATGCCGTCGACGATCTCGGTCATCAGCAGGCGCTGCCGCTCCTGCTGCATATAGCCCTTGCCCACGAACTCGTGGATCGAGGTGATGGCGTCGTCGCAGGGGTGATAGGCGTAGTGGCAGGTCGGGCGGTAGGCCACGCTGCCGTCCTCGTTCCGCGCCGTGAAATAGTCGGCGATGGAGATGGCCTCGTTATGCGTGACCAGGAAGCCGTGGAAGGGGCCCTCCATGGGCGTCCAGGTGCGCACCTTGGTGCTGATGCCGGGGCGGTTCAGGAAGATGGCCGCCTGGCTGCCGAACGCGTGGCGCTGGCCGTCGGCGGGGAAGTGGCGCTCATGCGTACCCCAGCCCAGTTCCGCCGGCTGGCAGCCTTCGCTGACGAAACCGTCGATGGACCAGGTGTTGACGAACTCGCCCCGCTCGCGCGGGCGGTCGGCCACCTGGGTGTCGCGCTCGGCCACGTGCACGGTCTTGATGTCCAGGCGCTGGGCCAGGCGGGCCCAGCCGTCGCGCGTGGTGGGCACGGCCACGTCCAGGCCGTTGTCCTGGGCGATGTTCAGCAGCGCCTGCTTCATGAAGTGCGACACCAGCCCCGGGTTGGCGCCGTGGGTCAGCACGGCGGTAGGGCCACCGGGATAGCGGGTCTTCAGCTCCAGCGCCGCTTCGCGCAGGGCGTAGTTGCTGCGCAGCGACGGCGACAGGCTGGGGTCGGTGTAGCCGCCCACCCAGGGTTCGATGCAGGTGTCGAGGTAGAAGGCGCCGGTCTCCTGGCACAGCTCCACCAGCGCCAGGGAGGAGACGTCGACCGACAGGTTCAGGACGAAGTCGCCCTTGCGCAGCAGCGGCACCAGGATGTCGCGGTGGTTGTCGCGGGTCAGCGGACGGATCTGGAAATCCACCTGGTAATGCGCCGCCTCATCCCGGCCGCGCGCGTCGGCCGTGATGATGGTGATGCGGTCGGCGGTGATGTCCAGGTGCCGCAGCACCAGGGGAAGCACGCCTTGGCCGATACTGCCGAAACCGATGATATAAAGTCGCCCGGGGATGGCGGCATGTTTCACGGAATGGGACATCATAAACTCTCCGGGCTTTACCAACGGTTGACCGACCGTCTGTTGCTGTCGCGAATTCGCCGGCGTTCCTTCACGGGCGCCGGCCCCTCTGTTGAATTAAGAGCGCCGTGTTTGCCTCAAGCGATGCGGCGACGCAATATGCCGTATCGCGAATTCCGCCGAACCGGGGCGGAGACCAGGCCTGCGGTGGCCACCAGCGGGGCGTCGCGGACCTCCACCAGGCGGGCCTGGTCGAAGCCGTTGAAGGCCGTGCGCAAGGCGGCGCCGTAGGCGCCCAGCTGACCGATCTCGATCCAGTCGCCCTCGCGGATGTCGGCGGGCAGCAGGAAGGGACCGCGCATATAGTCGGCGCTGTCGCAGGTGGGGCCCCAGAAGCTGAACTCCTGCAGCGCCTCGGCCTGCGTCGGGCGAATCAGGCGCACGGGGAACCGCATGCCCAAGGCACCGGCGTCGGCCAGGCTGCCGTACGCGCCGTCATTGATGAAAAGCTCCGAGCCGCGGCGGCGTTCCACCTGGACGACGACCGAGGCGCCGGTGGCGACCAGGGCGCGGCCCGGCTCGCACCACACCTGGACGTTGGGGGCCAGATCCATGGCCACCAGGCCGTCGCGGATGGCGGCCATGTAATCGGCCAGCGGGGGCGGGTCCATATCAGGGTAGCGGGCGGGGAAACCGCCACCCACATCCACCACGTCGATGGCGACGCCGGCGGCCTTCACCACGGCGTCGGCAATGGCCAGCGCGCGGGTATAGGCCTGCGGGTCCATGCACTGGGAACCGACGTGGAAGCAGACGCCCACGCGCATGGCCAGCGGCCGGGCGGCGCGCAGCAGGGCCACTGCTTCGTCGAAGGCGGCACCGAACTTGGCCGACAGGTCATAGGCGGCCTGGCCCTTGGGCATGCCCAACCGAATCATCAGGCCCAGGTCCGCCGCCACCGGGTCCAGGCGGGCGTCCACGCCGTCGGCGCCGGGCACGCCCTCGGCCACCACCTCGACGATCTTGGCCAGCTCATCGGCCGAATCGAGGGAGAAGTCGCGCACCGACTGCTCGAAATAGGCGGCGCGGATGGCGGCGCGGTTCTTCACCGGGTGCATGTAGTGCACGGCGGCCGACGGGTACATCTGGCGGGCCAGGCGGATCTCGGCGGGGGAGGCGCAGTCGAAATGGCGCAGGCCGCCCTCGGTCAGGGCGCGCAGCATGGTGGGGTCGGGGTTGCACTTCACCGCATACATGACGGCACCGCGCGTGCCGTCACCCAGGGCCTGCTCCACGGCGCCGTAGAAGGCGGCGATGAACTCGCGGGCGTTGGCGGCAACCTGGCGGGGGCGCAGGCAGTGCATCGGCTCCGCCGGGGCCAGGCTGGCGACCAGGCTGTCCACGGTGGGGGTGGGGGCCGGGATGGCGGAAGGACGGGCCTGCGCGCGCACGCGGCGCAGGGGGGAGACGGCGGAACGGAAACGGTAGGCCATAGCAATACCCCTGTCCGGCCCCGGCGTCGCCCTCGGGCGTACAGGGAGCCGGCTTCATTCGGCTGAACCAGGGACCGCGCGGGAAACGGGCAAGGCGGTGGCGCCAGGGGCCGTTCAACGTCAGCGATCGGTGGGAAGGGGAATGATCTGGTCTAGCGCCGTGATTGCCGGGCCATCGGGTCGATCCGTCGACCTTAAGACCTCAAAGCGTCAACAGACGCGTCAGGACCAGAAGGGGCTTACCGCTTCACCGCCCGTTTTATGGTGGAAAGCATGATGTTGGTTCCCTCTCAAGGCCCGGCCCAGTCACTTCGGCCGGATCTGCTTAAAAAGGACGCCTAACGTCGTTGCTTAACCATCCAAGGGTCCGGGCCATGTTCGATGACCGGAACCCAGGGGCCAGTGGCACGTGCGGGTGCGTCGCGGACTCTGTATTTAGGCGATTTGCCGCCCCAAGCAAACTTAAATTTTTGAAGGTCCGCTTCCCGCTCATCTCAAGGCTGGGTAAGGAACCTGTCAACCAGGGCCGGATTCAGGCGGCGCCACCGTTCGCCTGGCCTTCGGACGCCGTCTTGGCATGGGCCATCCAGGCCAGCAGGGCCGCGACGGTAATGGGCGCCACCACCACCCAGCTGGGATCGGTGAAGGACAGGATGGCGCTGGCGGCCAGGGCGGCATTGGCGGCCAGGATAGCCAGGGCCACCAGGTCGTGCCGGCCCAGGCGGCGCACGGCCTGCTGGTAGAAGTGCTGCCGGTGGGCCTGCCACACCGGTTCCCGCCGCCACAGGCGCTTGGCCAGGGTCAGGCTCGCGTCGCTCAGGTAATACAGCGGCAGGATCAGGGCCGGCAGCCACAGGCCGTCGCCCGCCGCGCGCAGCAGCAGCCAGCCGGACAGGAAGCCAAGGGGCACGCTGCCGACATCGCCCAGGAAGACGCGGGCCGGATGCCAGTTCCAGGCGATGAAGCCCAGGGCCACGCCGGCCAGGGCCAGGGCGTAGGAACTCATGAACCCCATCAGTCCGGCGGCGAAGTACGCGGCGGCCAGGCCCAGGCCCAGGCACAGGGTTTCCACCGCGCTGATGCCGTCGATGCCGTCCATGAAATTGAACAGGTTGACGAACCACACCCAGGCCAGGCCGGCCACGAAGCGGTCCAGCCAATGCGGCAGCCAGCCCTGGAACACCAGGGCCTCCGGCGGCAGGGCCGACAGGCCCACGGCCACGGCCAGCACCTGGGCCAGCAGGCGCCAGCCGGGCGGCACGCCACCCAAATCATCGGCCCAGGAAATGACAGCCAGGGCCAGCGCGGCGGCGATGGTGGGCCACAGCGTGTCCATGTCCCCCGCCACCAGGCCGGTCACGGCCCAGGCGCCCAGCAGGGCCGGCACCACACCCAGCCCGCCGCCGCGCGGCGTGGGCAGGGTGTGGCTGGAGCGCTCGTTGGGCTGGTCCATGACTTGGCGGCGTTTCAGCCACCAGGTGGCCGCCCCCACCAGGCCAAGCGCCAGCAGGAAGGGCAGGAACAGGCAGAGGAAGGGGGTCAGGATGGACATGGGCCCTTCTTGTAAGCGACTCGGGGTGGCTTCACAAGGCCGGGCGCGGTCGATGTCTTGTGATGCGGCCAGGGGTCACGGCGCCTTGCGCCACACCGAATAGGCCACCGTGCCGTCGCCCGAGGCGCTGGCCGGCACGCCATAGCTCAGCAGCCCGCCGTCGTAGGTGTAGTCGCGCACCTGGCGCTTGCCCTCCCAATTGGGGAATGACGCCGCCTGCACGTCGAACACCAGCTGGTGATGCGCCCGGTCGATCTGGACGGTGCCGAAGTGGGTGCTGGAGCCCAGAACGGCCTGCCGGTACTCCTCCGCCGTGCCCTGGGTCTTCACGCCGCTGGCGAAGGCGGGCCGGCCCACCCGGAAGATCTGCATGTTGTAGCGCCCGGCCGAATCGACGGTCAGCAGGCCCAGCGGGTGTTCGCCGAAATTGGTCGTGCGGCTCCCGTCGGCATGAATCTCGTACGCCGCGTCCATCACCCAGGTGCCCTCCAGCGAGGCCAGGTCGGCGGCCCGGGCGACGGTGGACGTGCCCAGGGCCGCCAGCACGGCCAGGGCGGACAGACTCTTGTCGAAACGCATGGTCGCTTCCTCTCTTATGTAACCGGTTAATCAGGTTTCAATGGGGCGATGGTTGCCCTTATCCGTGAAACCTGTCAATACGGTTACATGCGACAGGGCGACCATCACTCAATTCCTCCAGTGGGGGCCCCTCCCTTGGCGGAGGAACGCGACGGCTTCCGCTTCCGGGGCGGATGCCCGGCCATCGATCTGCCGGCCACCTTGCAGGCGCGGCTGAAGCCAGCACCACGGGAGCTGCTGGCGACGCCGGAGGACGTGCGGCGCTGGATTGTGGCGGCGGGCCTGACCGACACGGCACCGCCGGCGGACGAGGGGGATTTGGCGCTGGCCCGGCGCCTGCGTGAGGCCATTTACGATCTGGCCGTCCATCGGCATGGCGGTAGCGGCCCGCCAGGCGGCAGCGTCGATTCGGCGCTGGATGTCCTGAATCAGGTGGCCGCCCTGCCGGCGGCGACACCTGCCCTTTCCCAGTCTGGGAACGTGCGCCTCTCGGGCCCCATGACGGCCTTCATCGCCACGGTGGCACGTGACGCGGTGCATCTGTTCGGCAGCGGGGCACCCATCCGGCAATGCCAATCGCCCGCCTGTACCCTGTTCTTCGTCGACACGTCCCGTGCCGGCGACCGCCGCTGGTGCTCCATGAAAGGCTGCGGCACCAAGGCCAAGGTGGCGGAGTTCCGCCGGCGCAAGCGCGAGGGGGCGTAGCAGCGGGCCTAGGGAGCCCGCTGCTATCAGCGACTTCCCTTAGGTCAGTTCGTTAGTTTCTTGGAAGAGGCCAAAACTGCCATGTGCCTCCCATCATGGAATGATAGCCCGTTGGCCCTTGGATCCATGCTTGGCAACCTTCAGGAATAGGGTGTGCTTTAGCCTCTTCAATGGTTTTGAAAGGAGGCGGGGCCTTCGGTATTAGCGATCCGCGCCCGCTGCTGCCGACGCCGGCATGAGGAAGGTAAAAGGCACGGAAGCAGCTATTCTGATCTATGAGTGTCATTAGCTGCCGCATTGACGCTTCCCGTTCACACCGGCGTCCAGCGCACCATGCATCATAAGTTGAAGGTGGAACTCTGAGCTGGTCGGCGGCCCATTCTCGGCTGCGGTCGGGCCTTCCGTGCCAATCCTTGAGACAGTTGGCAAATGGCCGAGGATCCTCTTCCCAATTAGGCTCGTTCCAAGAGAGATATGTTTCCATGTTTGACGTCCCATCGTCATGCAGCACCTGCGATTGCCGCAAACATGGATATAGCGTAGCGCTATACCGAAGCCTAGAAATATAGCGCTGCGCTATATAGGCCATTGTGATAGGAGCGGGCCGGATTGCCATTGACCATTGGTCGCCCCCGGCCCGCACACGCTTACTCCACCACTCGCACCTTCACATAGCTGCCGGGGGCGTCCTCTATGGGCTTCAGTTTGCCGTCGCCGGGCGTGCGGGCCGGCACCTGGGGGCCGGCGTATTGCTTCAGCCAGTCGGCGTAGACGGGCCACCAGCTGCCCGGCACCTGGGTGGTGCCCGCCAGCCAGTCGTCGGGCGAGGCCGGCAGCGCGTCGTTCAGGAAGTGGCTGTACTTGTTGGCGGCCGGCGGGTTGACCACGCCGGCGATATGGCCGGAGGCCGCCAGCACGAACTTCACCGGCCCGCCATAGAGCTGGGTGGCGGCGTAGGTGCTTTTCCACGGCGCGATATGGTCCTCACGGGTGGACAGCATGAAGGTGGGCGTCTTGATGGTGCGCAGGTCGATGGGCACGCCCTTCAGGGTGATGCCGCCCGGCCGGACCAGCAGGTTCTTCTGGTACATGTTGCGCAGGTAGAAGCTGTGCATGGCCGGCGGCATGCGGGTGCTGTCGGAATTCCAGTACAGCAGGTCGAAGGGGAAGGGGTCCTTGCCCAGCAGGTAGTTGTTGACCACGAAGGACCAGATCAGGTCGTTCGAGCGCAGCATGTTGAAGGTGGTGGCCATGGACTGGCCATCCAGGTAGCCCCGGCTTTTCATGCGGGACTCCAGCGCGCCCAGCTGCTCCTCGTCGATGAACACCGACAGCTCGCCCACGTCGGTGAAGTCGGTCAAGGTCACCAGGTACATGGCGCTCTTGATGCGCGCGTCTTTCTTGGCGGCCATGTAGGCCAGCGTGCCCGACAGCAGAGTGCCGCCGATGCAATAGCCGATGGCGTTCACGCCCTCCTCACCGGTGGCGTCCTGGATGGCGTCCAGGGCGGCCAGCGGCCCCTCGACCATGTAGTCCTCGAAATCCTTGGCGGCCAGCTTCTCATTGGGATTGACCCAGGAGATGACGAAGACGGTGTGGCCCTGCTCCGTCAGCCAGCGGATCAGGGAATTGGCCGGCTTCAGATCCAGGATGTAGAACTTGTTGATCCAGGGCGGGATGATCAGCAACGGCGTCTTGTGCACCGTCTCCGTCAGCGGCGCGTACTGGATCAGCTGCATCAGCTCGTTCTGGAAGACCACCTTGCCCGGGGTAACGGCGATGTTGCGTCCCACCTCGAACGCCGCATAGTCGGTCATGGAGATGGCCAACTGGCCCCGGCCGCGTTCCAGGTCGCTCAGCAGGTTCTCCAGGCCCTTCAGAAGGTTGTCGCCGCCCGTCTCCAGCGTGACGCGCAGCACCTCGGGATTGGTCAGGGGGAAGTTGCTGGGTGACAGCGCGTCCACGAACTGCCGGGTGAAGAAATCCACCTTCTTGGCGGTCTTGCCCTCTAGCCCCTCCACCCCACGCACGGCGGTCTGCACATACTTGGCGGTCAGCAGATAGGACTGCTTGATGAAGTCGAAGACGGCGCTTTCCTCCCAGGACTTGTCCTTGAAGCGCTTGTCCTCCTTGGCCGGGCTGATGACCGGCTCCGCCTCCTCCCCCATCAGGCGCTGGGCCGTGCGCTGCCAAAGGGCCAGATAGTCCTGCCACAGGCCCAGTTGCGCCTCGATCAGGCGGTTGGGGTCGGCCATCAGCCGGGCGGTCATCTCCATGAAGGCGCCGCCCAGGTTGAATGGGTCCAGGTTGGAGAGATTGGCCGGCAGGCTGCTGAAGGACGCGGCGCCAAAGGGGGCCGCAATGGACATGGGGTCGGCGGCGGCGGTGCCGTCGGCCGGCGTCTGCGCCTGGCGGGCCACGAAATCGGCCACCAGCCGCTGCGCCTGCTCCGCGATGCGGTTCATGGCCAGCGTCATCTCCACCGGGTCGGGCAGACGGACCTCGCCATTGGGCCCATCCTTGGCGGTGTCCTTGGCCACCGGCTTGGCGGCCGCCTTGGGGGCTTCGGCAGCAGATGCTTCGGTCTTGGGTACCTCGGCCTTCGGCGCCGGGGCCGGCATGAAGGGGGGCGGCTTCGGCGCGTCCAGCGCGGCGGCGGCCGGCATCACCACGCTGGGTGGCAAGGGGGCGGCCTTGCGGCGCGGCGCCTTGGCGGCCACGGCGGGCGCGGCGGCGGCCTTGGCCGGCTTCCCGCCCCCCCGGGCCGCTCCTGGGGCGGCCTTGGCCTTTTCCGCCGTCACGCCGGCAACGGGTACCGGCGCCAACGGTTCCCGCGTCAGGTTCTTGTGCGCCTTCAGGTGCGGCGCGCCCGGCACCGGCGGAGCGATGGGGGTGGCGCGGACCACTTTCGGCTTCGGCGCGGCGGCGGTCTTCGCGGGCGCCTTGGGCGCAGGGGTGGCGGCTTTGGCTGTAGCGGATTTCGCCGCCGCAGCCTTCGCAGGGGCAGCCTTCACGGGCGCGGCCTTGGGGGCGGGCTGGGGCGTGGTCCGCTGGGGCGTGGTCCCACGCGCCTGGGCCTTGGGCGCCGCGGTCTTCGCGGCGGGCGCCTTCGTCACGGCGGCTTTCGCGGCGGCGGCCTTCGGCTGAGTCGGGGCGGGGGGGACGGTTTCGGGGGCAGTCTTGGAAACACGCGGGGACCGGGTACGCTTGGGCGGGGTATCGGCCATGCTTTCTTGTTCCTTCGCCTCGATTACCAGGGGGGACTACCAGGGGCTGTTCTGATGAAGCGGCGGCCGCGCGAGGTGTTCCACGCGGGTCCGGCGGGGTCGCCCGCCCGCTGCCCGGCCGTTCCGCCGCCGTAAGAAGGCTGGGTTACGGCTGGTCACGGCGCTTGCGGCCCGTAGGGATTTCATACACGATCCGGCCATGATTTTCACCGACGCTGACGCACGGCCCACGGGTGCAGGCACCCAGGAAGGTCACCCAAACCGTTTCCGGTCCCACCGGGGCGCGCCCCTGGGCGCCGCCGGCGCCGTCGCGGGCGCGCGCGTCCTTGCCGGCCGGGGCCTGTTGGTGCTGGCGCTTGCCGGTGCCGGCTTGAGTTTGGGCGGATGCGCCGGCCAGCTGGTGCCCCAGGCCATGTTCCACGATGGGCCTGAGGATCCTGAGCCCATGGCGAACGACGCCAGCAGCAAGGCCTTGCTGCTGGGTGAGCGGCCGGTGCGCCGTGTGGGACCGCCGCCCGACGTATGGCCCAACCTGGCCTCGGTGCCCGAGCGGCCGAAGAATGTGCCCGATCCCGCCACGCGGCAGAAGGACATGGATGCCCTGCTGGCGGACCGGACGGCGGCGGGCTCCATCGCCACGGACCTGAACAAGTACCAGGCTTCCCCCGACCAGCAGTCCGTGCAGCGCGCCACCTCGTCCAACGCGCTGTTTGGCGGCCCCGCCGCCGGTGGCCAGGCCGCGCCCAGCCAGAGCAAGATGCCGGTGGTGCCCAGCGCGCCGCCCGCCGTGCCGGGCCGCGTGCCCGACGCCGTCCCGGCCGCCCCCGTTGCCGCCCCCGCCCCCGCCCGTGCCGCCACCGGCGCCGCGGTTAGCCAGGCTGGTGCCCCCGCCGCCAACGGCACCAGCCAGACCCCCCAGAACTGATCCGGCACATCCCGGGCCTTTACGGGCCCTGGGATAGGATTGGGGCGGAAAATTAGCTGGGTGCGGGCGTTCTTGTAAGCAAATGTCTTGAAACGGGATGCCCGCCCTGTGGAAATTGCTGTCGCCCGGTTGCGGCCGGGACGATACAAACCCATCGGCCACCATGCCTCCCATCCACCCTGAAATCGGTACAGACCGTCCCATGAACGAAGAGTTCCACCGCATTAAGCGCCTGCCGCCCTATGTGTTCGCCGAAGTGAACGCGATGAAGGCGCGAGCTCGCGCGGCCGGTGAGGACATCATCGACCTCGGCATGGGCAACCCCGACCAGCCCACCCCGCCCCACATCGTGGAAAAGCTGGTGGAGGCCGTGCGCAATCCCAAGACGCACCGCTATTCCATGTCCCGCGGCATCCCCGGCCTGCGCAAGGCGATCTCCGCCTATTACAAGCGCCGATTCGACGTCGACATCGACCCGGAGACGGAGGCCTGCGTCACCATCGGCTCCAAGGAAGGGCTGGCCAACCTGGCCCAGGCCATCACCAGCCCGGGCGATGTCATCCTGGTGCCCAATCCCTCCTACCCCATCCACCCCTTCGGCTTCATGCTGGCGGGTGCCGCCCTGCGGCATATCCCGGTGGTGGAAGGCCTGGACAATTTCGTGGAGACGCTGGAACGCGCCATCCGCCACTCGGTGCCCAAGCCTATCGCCGTCATCGTCAGCTTCCCGGCCAACCCGACGACGCAGACGGTCACGCTGGACTTCTACCGCCCGATCGTGGAGCTGTGCCTGAAGCATGGCATATACATCCTGTCGGACATCGCGTACGCGGAGATCTATTTCGACGGCAACCCGCCGCCATCCATCCTGCAGATCCCCGAGGCGCGCGACATCACGGTGGAATTCAACAGCCTCAGCAAGACGTACAACATGCCGGGCTGGCGCGTGGGCTTCGGCGTGGGCTCGAAGAAGCTCATCGGCGCGCTGGCCAAGTTCAAGTCCTACGTCGACTATGGCGCCTTCACCCCCATCCAGGTGGCGGCCACCGCCGCGCTGAACGGGCCGCAGGACTGCGTGGAGGAAATCCGCCAAATGTACAAGGCGCGCCGCGACGCCCTGATCGACGGCCTGGCGGCCGCCGGCTGGGACGTGCCGCCGCCGGCCGCCACCATGTTCGTCTGGGCCCGCATTCCTGAGCCCTTCCGCGCCATGGGCTCGCTGGAATTCTCCAAGCTGCTGCTGCAGGAGGCGCAGGTCGCCGTCTCCCCCGGCATCGGCTTTGGCGAGTATGGTGACGAGCATGTCCGTTTCGGCCTGGTGGAAAACGTCCAGCGCATCCGTCAGGCCTGCCGCAACATCCGGGCCTTCCTGCACCGGACCGGCAACGGTGGCGACGCTGCCTCCAAAAAAGTGATCTAAGTCTGATGGTTGCGGTCGATAAGGGGGAAAGCATGGGTACGGCACCGCTGCGCGTGGGCATCGCGGGTCTTGGCACCGTCGGCGCCGGGGTCCTGAAGCTGCTCGCCACCCAGGGCGACCTGCTGGCCCGGCGTGTTGGCCGGCCGATGGTGGTCACGGCCGTCAGCGCCCGCGATCGCACCCGCGACCGGGGCGTCGATCTGTCGTCCGTGCGCTGGTACGACAACGCCGTCGACCTGGCGTCGGACGACCAGGTTGACGTGGTGGTGGAATTGATCGGCGGGTCGGACGGCATAGCCGCCCGCACCGTCGAGACGGCGCTGGCCCATGGCAAGCACGTCGTCACGGCCAACAAGGCGCTGCTGGCCCACCACGGCACGGCGCTGGCCACCCAGGCCGAGGCCCAGGGCCTGACCCTGGCGTTCGAGGCGGCGGTGGCCGGCGGCATCCCCGTCATCAAGGGCCTGCGCGAAGGCCTGGCCGCCAACCAGGTGCGCGAGGTGCACGGCATCCTGAACGGCACCTGCAACTACATCCTGACCGAGATGCGGACCACGGGCCGCGACTTCGGCGACGTCCTGGCCGAGGCCCAGGCCAAGGGCTATGCCGAGGCGGACCCCAGCTTCGACATCGATGGCGTGGACGCGGCGCACAAGCTGGCCATCCTCACCTCCGTCGCCTTCGGCACGCGGGTGGACTTCGCCAACGTGCATGTCGAGGGCATCCGTCACATCTCCGCCCTGGACATCGACTACGCCGGGCAGCTGGGCTACCGCATCAAGCTGCTGGGCATCGCCCGCCGGACGGAAAACGGCATCGAGCAGCGGGTGAACCCCTGCATGGTGCCGGTCGGTTCCCTCATCGCCGCCACCGACGGGGTGTTCAACGCCGTGGTCGCCGACAGCGATTTCGCCGACAAGGTGGCGCTGGTGGGCCGGGGGGCCGGAGCGGGTCCCACCGCTTCGGCCGTGGTCGCGGACCTGGTGGATATCGCCATCGGCCGCCGCACCCCCACCTTCGCCGTACCCGCCGGCCAACTGGCACCCCTGACTCCTGCCCCCTTGTCGGCGCGGCGCGGACGGTATTATGTGCGCCTCATGGTGGTCGACCGTCCGGGCGTCATCGCCGACGTCGCCGCGGCCCTGCGCGACCAGAACGTCTCCATGGAGTCGTTCCTGCAGCGGGGGCGGGCGCCAGGTGAGGCTGTTCCGGTGGTGCTGACCACCCACGATACAGAAGAGGTGGCGATGTTGCGCGCCCTGGCCGTCATAGGCGGGCTGGACGCGGTTCAGGAAACGCCGCGGATGATCCGTATCGAGGATTATTGACACACCACCGTCACGGACCCCGTCCTTATAATAAGGGGTCCGACGGCAAACAGACTCAGGGGAAGATGACTATGAGCAAGGCTATTGAGGCGCCCGTCGATCCGAAGGGCGACATCAGCCTGGTTATGGACCGCAACCTGGCCCTGGAAGCGGTGCGCGTGACCGAGGCGGCCGCCTTGTCCGCGTCGCTGCTGATGGGCCGCGGGGATGAGAAGGCCGCCGACCAGGCCGCGGTGGATGCCATGCGCAAGGCCCTGAACAGCCTGGCCATCGACGGCACCGTGGTGATCGGCGAGGGTGAGCGCGACGAGGCGCCCATGCTGTACATTGGTGAAAAGGTCGGCAGTGGCCATGGCCCCAAGATCGACATCGCGCTGGACCCTCTGGAAGGGACCACCATCACCGCCACCGGCGGCCCCAACGCCCTGGCGGTCATCGCCATGGCGGAATCGGGCGGCTTCCTGAACGCCCCCGACGTCTACATGGACAAGATCGCCGTGGGTGCGGGCCTCCCCGAGGGCGTGGTCGACATCGATGAGAAGATCGAGACCAACCTGAAGAACCTGGCCCTGGCCAAGCATGCCACGGTGGAGGAACTGGTGGTCTGCATCCTGGACCGCCCCCGCCACCGCGAGCTGATCGCCCGCGTGCGCGCCGCCGGCGCCCGCATCATGCTGATCGGCGATGGCGACGTGTCCGGTGTCATCTCCACCGCGCAGCCCGACAGCGGCATCGACCTGTATGTCGGTTCCGGCGGCGCGCCGGAAGGCGTGCTGGCCGCCGCCGCCCTGCGCTGCATCGGCGGCCAGATGCAGGGCCGCCTGCTGTTCCGCAACGACGACGAACGCGCCCGCGCCAAGCGCTGGGGCGTCACCGACCTGGACCGCAAGTATGGCCTGACGGACCTCGCCAGCGGCAACGTCATGTTCGCCGCCACCGGCGTGACCACCGGCACCATGCTGCGCGGTGTGCGCCGCTTCCCCGGCGGGGCCTACACCCATTCAGTGATTATGCGGTCGAAGAGCGGCACGGTGCGCTATGTTGAGGCGCACCACAATCTCCGCACCAAGACCAAATTCATTCCGGATGCAGAATAACATAACGTTCTTGAGCTCGCCGGCGGGGGACAATCCTGCCGGCGAGCCTCGCCCCCTGTTGGGGGTCTCACGGTCCGCCACCGGCCGGCGCTGGCTGGCCCGTCCGCATGATGAGAGGCTGGCCCTGGCCCATGCCCAGCGCGGCGGCCTGCCGGAGCTGGTGGGGCGGGTCCTGGCGGCGCGCGGCGTCGACCTGGACCAGGCCGAGGATTTCCTGGGCCCCACACTGAAACGCTTCCTGCCCGATCCCCACGCTCTGCTGGATATGCAGGCAGCGGCGGAGCATCTGGCCGACGCTGTGCGGCGCGGCCGGCGCTTGGCCGTCTTCGGCGACTACGACGTTGACGGTGCCACCTCCTCCGCCCTGCTGGTGCGCTTCTTCCGCGCCGTGGGCGCCGACATCCAGGCCTATATTCCCGACCGCATCAACGAAGGTTACGGCCCCAACGCCCCGGCGCTGCTGCGCCTGCGCGAGGCCGGGGTGGATCTGGTCATCACGGTCGATTGCGGCGTGACCTCGTTCGAACCCCTGGCCGCCGCCGCGCAGGCCGGGCTGGAGGTCATCGTCGTCGATCATCACAAGGCGGAACCGGCCCTGCCCACGGCCCGGGCCGTGGTGAACCCCAACCGCCTCGACGAGACCGTGACCGACCGCCTGGGCAGCCTCGCGGCGGTGGGCGTCAGCTTCCTGCTGGTGGTGGCGGTCAACCGGGTCCTGCGCGCCGCCGGCTGGTACGCCAACCGGGCGGAGCCGGACCTGATGGGCTGGCTGGACCTGGTGGCATTGGGCACCGTTTGCGACGTGGTGCCCCTGGTGGGCCTGAATCGCGCCCTGGTGGCGCAGGGCCTGAAGGTGATGAGCCGCCGCAACAACGTGGGTCTGGCCGCCCTGGCCGACGTCGCCGGCATCAATGAACGCATGGACGCTTATCACGCCGGCTACATCCTGGGGCCGCGCGTCAACGCCGGCGGCCGGGTGGGCCGCGCCGACCTCGGCACCCGCCTGCTGTCCACCGAGGACCCGGTGGAGGCGCGTGAGCTGGCGGCCCAGTTGCACACCCTGAACGCCGAGCGCCGGGCCATCGAGGCCCTGGTGCTGGAAGAGGCCATCGCCATGGTGGAGGCGCAGGCTTCCACCGATCCGCTTACCGATGCCGGGGCGCTGGTGATCGCGGGGGCGGGCTGGCATCCCGGCGTCATTGGCATCGTCGCCTCCCGCCTCAAGGAGCGCTATGGCGTGCCGGCCTGCGTGGTGGCGCTGGAAGGCGGCATCGGCAAGGCCTCGGGCCGCTCGGTCCGGGGCATAGACTTGGGCTCGGCCGTCATCGCCGCCCGCCAGGCCGGCCTGCTGCTGGCCGGCGGCGGCCATGCCATGGCGGCGGGGTTCACGGTGGCGGAGGACAGGCTGGCCGACCTGCGCGCCTTCCTGGCCGACCGCATCGCGCAACAGACAGCGGGGCAGGGCCCGTTGGTGCCCACCCTGCACCTGGACGGGGTGGTGTCGGTGCGCGGCGCCTCCGCCGACCTGCTGGGCCACATCACCCGCCTGGGCCCCTTCGGCACCGGCAACTCCGAACCGCGCCTGGCCGTGGCCGACGCCCGCATCGTGCGGGCCGACGTGGTCGGCGGCAACCATGTGCGCTGCATCCTGTCCTCAGCCGATGGCGCCCGCCTCAAGGCCATCGCCTTCCGCGCCATGGATGAGGATCTGGGGCCCGCCCTGCTGAACCATGGCGGCCGGCCTATGCACTTGGCCGGCACCCTGCGCGCCGACCGTTGGAACGGGGCGGAGGGCGTGCAGCTGACCATTGATGACGCCGCTTTGCCGGGCGCATCGTGAAGCTGGCGACATTTATCCCGGTTGGATAGGGCGGCGCGGCGCATTTACGCCGTTAGCCACTGTACGAAAGTAAGAAAGTCGTTACGGCCCCTACCGGGGCTTCGGTGGCGATGATTTTCATATTTTCCGCTTCCAGTCGGATGTATGTCGGCCGACATTGCGGTGTTGAGACTAGGTGTCAGCCGCGCTTATGCCCGCGTGCCGTCGGCTCAATGCCGATGCATATGGTAGTTTAACCAAAACTATCTTTCCGTCCGCCCGGAATCGCGGTCCTGCGGTCCTCTCTCCATTGCTGGGTTCATCCAAATTATTGAGCGGATTATTCTGTCACACGTTAAGTAGCGACGTCCATCGGCGTCGGTTTATGCTTGGCGGTAACCCGGCTGTCATGGGTTCATCATTTTCCGATTATGGATAGGACTGGATTGACAGCGGCGCTGCATTAAACGATCCTTACGGGCAAGGGGTCATTCTGTTCCGTCGTTACTCTTGGCGGGACATTGAATGGCTGTCGACCATAAAAATCAAAGGGCCGATCATTACAACGCGTGAAGGTTCCAAGGCTCCGCCCGGGCAGCCGACGAGGACATCCGGCGGGGATGAGGGGGTATTGATGTCGGGACAGCCTGGAACGAAACGAGTGGTTGCGGCCGCGCCGGAAGCCCCGGCCGACGCCGCGCCGGAATCGACCCTCAGCCGCCTGGAATCCCACTTCCGCACCCTGGATGAGGGGTCGCTGGTCCGTGTCGCCGCCGCCGTTGAAAAGGCCCGCGCGACCGAGACGGGCGCCGCCTCCGACGAACAGATCCTGACGTGCCTGCGCCCCATGCTGCGCAGCCTGCGGCCCGTGCGCGTGCCCACCTTCCAGCGGGCGCTGTGCGTTTGCCTGGAACCCTACCTGATCGATGGCGACTCCGTGGGCGCCGCGCGCCGGGCGGTGGTGGCCCGGTCCAGCCTGGCGCCCTGGTGGCGCCTGCTCATGGGGTCCCCCTACCGGCCGCGTCTGGCGGCGGCGACGGCGGAATATCGCAACGCCGTGGCATCGGAACGGCAGGATGAGATCGACGCCGTCGTCCAGTTCGGCCGCAGCATCGCGGCGGAGGCCACCACCACCCTGTTGGCGGAAGCGGCGCAGTCTGCCGTACGCAAGCGTGAGTTGGAGGTGTTGCTGGGCAGCGAGCGCGCGTTCGGGGATGCGGCTGAAATAGCGCGCATCCTGGGCCTGGATCCGCTGTTGACCCCCTGGTTCGACCAGATCCGCGCGGTGTGCCCGCGCACGGCGGACGGCAGGGTACATGACTTCAATCCCCAGGGCACGGTCATTGCCAAGAACGGCTACATGCACCTGCATGCTGCCGACCGCGAGGTGGTCGACTATTACTTCCACGGTCTGTTGCGCCTGCTCGCCCAGCCGTGGCAGTCGCTGCGCCTGGTGCGCCTGCTGTCGGCCGATCTGCTGCGTGCCGGCGGCGACAGTGCCGGCCTGCAGATGATTCCGGCCAAGCTGTTCGGCGACCTGACCCGCACCTTGGCGGAGATCGGGCGCACGGCAACGGGCGATCGGGGCATGACCCGGCGGGTCTGGCTGATGACGTGCGCCCGCCTCATCTCCGACGCCGGCGCCATGGTGCAGGGCATGGCGGAAGAGGTGAAGGAGTTCGGCAACGCCGGATGGGAGACCATGATGGTCGAGGCCCGGCAGAAGGTGACCCAGGCGGCAGACCAGTTCGCCAGCGTGGCGGTTCGCGACGCGGCCCTGGTGCTGCCGCAGAAGGAAGTGCGCGAGAAGCTGGAGGTGCGGCTGGTGCCCGATATGGCCCACAGCCCCTCGGATGACGAGGTGTCGGTGGCTCAGGCTGCCGCGACCCTGTTCACCGCCTGCCGCAAGGTGGCGGAAAAGGAAGGCTTCGACCGGTCCATCCGTGCCAAGGAGGCGGATTTGGAGGCCACCTTCCAGACGGCCATCAACTTCCGTTTCGAATATCTGCGGGCACGCGGCAAGAACAAGGCCGTCTCGGCCCAGCTGCAGGCGCTGGAGAAGGTCTTGCGCTCCATGCCCAAGACCGAACCCATGCTGGACCTGATCCTGAAAGCGGAACGCGCCATCGAACGCTTCCGCTGACGAGGAACCATCACCGTTTTCCCGCCCGATCCGGCCGCGCTTACAGGCAGACCCCCTATGCGCGAAAACCGGTGGGCGGGACTTTTTATCCGCTTGCCTTATCGGGGCCGGATCATTATGTATCCACCCCGCTGTCCCCTTCGTCTAGAGGCCTAGGACACCGCCCTTTCACGGCGGCGACACGGGTTCGAATCCCGTAGGGGACGCCACGCTTCCAGCGTTTCGGCTGGATTTTGCGGGACAATCTGGGGACAAATGGATCCGCGGGACATCCAGCGGAGACGTCATTCCCATGGCTACCATCGCTCCCCGGAAGAACCGGGAAGGCCAGGTCATTGGCTACCAGGTGAAGATCCGGCGTAACGGCTTCCCCACCCAATCCAAAACCTTCGAGACCAGGACCGATGCGAAGCGTTGGGCCGCCGAGATGGAATCGGAAATCTCCCGTGGCGTCTTCGTCGATCGCAGCGAGGCGGAGCGCAACACCCTGGGCGACTTGATACGCCGCTATCAGACGGAGATCACACCCACCAAGCTCGGTGGCGACAAGGAGAAGGGCCACTTGGCCGTGATCCTGGACGACCAGATCAGCCTGATGCGGATGACCATGCTGGCGTCGAAGGATGTGGGCGCCTTCCGTGATCGGATGGCCGCCGCCGCTTACGCTCCGGCTACCATCGTCCGCCGGTTGAACCTTATCGCGACCGTCATCAACCACGCCCGGTCCGAATGGGGCGTCCATGTGGTCGACAATATGGCGTCGGCCAAGCTCACGGCGCGTCCGAAGGGGGCTGACCGGAAGCGGGAGCGCCGGTTGCAGCCCGCCCGCGTCGTTGCGGGACGGGAGGAGTGTCCCGCAGAGGAGGAAACCCTGTTCAAGGCGCTTGCGGCGGGCCGTCACGCGGCCCTGACGGTGCCGCTGGCCCGGCTAGCCATCGAGACCGCCGCGCGGCAAGGCGAACTGTGCTCGCTCGACTGGAAGGACGTGGACCTGGAGAAGCGGGTCATGACCATCCGTGGCCTGAGCGGCCAAGGTTCCAAGAACGGCGATGTGCGTAGGGTGCCCCTTTCCAGCGCCGCGGTGGAGGCCATTCGTTCCCTGCCCGGGTTCGGGGCCAAGGCCGGCCGGCTTTTCCCGGTTGACCAGAATGCGCTCAAAATCACCTTCGCCCGTACAGTGGGGAAGAAGATCCCCGACCTGACCTTCCACGACCTTCGGCACGAGGCGACCAGCCGGCTCGCCAAGGTTTACACCAATCCCTTGGAGCTAATGCGGGTCACCGGGCACAAGACGCTGTCGATGCTGAGCCGGTACTACCACGCCGATGCGGAGGAACTGGCTCAGCGGCTGGCGTGAGGGTAAAGCTCAACAGCGTGGTCATGCTTGAGGCGCTAATGAAGAAATGGCTGTTCAGAACCATTCCGCATCGGTGGTGACAAGGGCAGGATATGCGCGACCTAGGGCTTCCAGCTGTTCGAAATCAACAAGCTTATCGACCGGCTGCTTGCGAATAAGGTCCAGAGCTTCAGCCGCCTCCAAGGGTTCGGTGTCCTGAGGTAACGGCGCGCGGACGAACTCCGTCAACTGCCGGCCCTTAAGGGCCGCATCATAGACCGCCAGGACCTCCGCCATGCGTCTTAAATTGTCCAGCGCCAGGTACAATGTCGAGCGATCGGTCAACAAACACCGGTCGTCAAATTCGAGCAACGCATTAAGGGTATATTTGTAATGGGCTCCGGGTACGCTATTCGGCAACAGGAATAGCCTCAGCGATTGGCAGCCCGGTTCCTGTACCGCCTCGCCCAAGAGGCGGCAGACTCTATCGCTGCTCAGTCCTTCCGGGCGGATCACGGGGTGGCCGCCGATGACAGCTGGTGGGGTGGAGAAACATAATCTTACGCCTGGTCCCAAGGTGCCGCTGGCGGGGATGAACGCCAGGCCTTCCTCCTCAAACGCTCGTCGGATGGCGTTGACCGTGACGTCCCTGGGCGTGGTCAGGCCGCGTTCAATGTTGTTTAGACTGGTGGTGGACAACCCGCAACGGTACGCTAACTCAGCCTGTGTCCAGCCCATCATGCTGCGGGCGCTTCGAATTTGCTCGGGAGTCAGCATGGGGTAAACACTGGCGCTCAGTTGGTATTTTATCAAGAGGGGTTGATAAAAAAGCAGGACACAGCAAAATTCGAAAATTTGAAGGCGGAGCCCGCCTCCAGCCAGAGAAAATCATTCATAAGTTGCAGAATGTCCGTTCCAGTTCCTTTTATTTTCTCTTCAAACTTTCCCTGTTACGGGGGGAGCACGTCTAAAATTCAGGAAAGCCGCCAACGAGGGTAAATGGCCAAATTGCAACCTGTAGGATATGTCGCCGTCCCTCTGCCGGGTCAAGCCTGAAATTAGCCTCGTGTGAGGAGCCAAAGTCCAAATGCGGCTCAAATCGCCCGCATTGAGGCAAGCCTCAGGAGCGGGGGAAGATGGTTTAGTACCGGGGCATGGGTTGAAACGACGACAACACAGAAGAGCGACACGACGATAACCTGCTGCCTCCACCGAGGGAAGGCAGGCCAGAGCGAAGGTGAGGTGATCCCTTCACCTATTGGGCTTGGTTCCACTCTTTCACCGGTGACCTTTCCCCGCGTCAGGGACCACCCGTTGACAGGCGGCTGGTCGTCTGAACACTTTTAAGCGGTGTATCGCTTCCAGGCCGCCCAAATGCCGGTTGTTCCATTCGATGGTCCGCTCCTTGCCCATTCCGGGCTGCGGTCCGACGGCGCCGATGGCGAGCCACTGATCCACCACCTGTCCGAAGTCGGCGACCGCGCCGGTGGATGCGCCGACGCATTCGGCATGGGGGCCGCCGCCCGGGCCATGGGGTGGCTGCATGACCTGGGCAAGGCTGACTCGGCGTTCCAGCTCTATATCCGAGGCCGGGGCTCCAGCCCCGACCATTCCACGGCGGGTGCCGTCACAGCCCTACGGGCTTATGGCGAGCGCTGGGGCAAGCTGATGGCGTTCGGCATTGCCGGCCATCATGCCGGCCTGGCCAACGGTGCCACCGGGGGCGACGTGACGCCCTTGGTCCAGCGGCTGCACAACTTCGGGGATCCGCCGGGCTTGCCGGATGGCGTGGACCTGCCCGATCCCGCTTTGGTGCGGCGCAGCTTGAAGCCGTTCAGCGCCTTCGGCCAGGCGCTGTTGGCGCGCATGCTGTTTTCCTGCCTGGTGGATGCCGACCGTCTGGCCACCGAAGGATTCTATGCCCGTTTGCATAAGCAGCCTGTGGAGCGCGGATGCGCCACTACGCTGGCCAACTTGCGGGATAATCTGGAAAACCATCTGGCGGCGGTGCGGGAGAGGGGCGGCCTGACCGAGGTTGATCGGCTGCGCGCGGACGTCCTGGCTACCGCCCGCGATCGCGCCGGCCTGCCACCCGGCCTGTTTTCCCTGACCGTTCCCACCGGTGGCGGCAAGACCCTGACTTCCCTCGCCTTCGCGCTCGACCATGCCTTGGCCCACGGCCTGCGGCGGGTCATTCACGTCATCCCCTTCACTTCGGTCATCGAGCAGACGGCCGACGTGTTCTGTGAGGCCTTGGGTGACGCCGACGCGGTGCTCGAGCATCACAGCGCCTATGACCCGGATGTTGGGCGTGGCGCCAAGGATGGCAGTCCGGTGGGCGAGGGGACGGACGATGAGGCGCGGGATGGCGCGCGCAAGGTTCGATTGGCGGCGGAGAATTGGGACCGGCCCGTGGTCGTCACCACCGCCGTACAGTTTTTCGAAAGCCTGTTCTCCAACCGGCCCGGCCGCTGCCGCAAGCTGCACAACATCGCGGGCTCCGTCATCGTGCTGGATGAGGCCCAGACCCTGCCGGTCAAGTTCCTGCTGCCCTGCCTGGAGGTCATCCGGGAACTGGCCGACCATTATCGCTGCTCGGTGGTCTTGTGCACCGCGACG
Source organism: Nitrospirillum bahiense (assembly GCF_007828025.1). Lineage (NCBI taxonomy): Bacteria > Pseudomonadati > Pseudomonadota > Alphaproteobacteria > Rhodospirillales > Azospirillaceae > Nitrospirillum > Nitrospirillum bahiense. The sequence continues at coordinate 167,853 of NZ_VITO01000009.1, read as the reverse complement.
CAGCCGGCCGTCGGCCGGCGCCCCGATTTCCCCCGGGGACTGGAAAACGTCCGGGAACTGGCGCCCGATCCGCCAGCCCTGCACCGGGCGTTGAAACGGGTGCGCGTGCGCGTGGAAACCCGCCCCCTGGACGTGGAGGCGTTGGCGGGGCACCTGGCGGCTGAACCGCAGGTGCTGTGCATCGTCAACAACCGCCGCCACGCGCTGGACCTGTTCGAAACCTTGCGGCAGGCGACGGGGGATGGGGCCACCGTCCGTCTCTTGACCACCGGTCTGTGCGCCGCACACCGGCGCCGGGTGCTGGCGGAGATCCGGGATGACCTGGCCCAGGGCCGCCCCATTCGACTGGTGGCCACCTCCCTGATCGAGGCCGGGGTGGATGTCAGTTTCCCCACCGTCTGGCGCGCCATCGCCGGGTTGGACAGCGTGGCCCAGGCCGCCGGGCGCTGCAACCGGCATGGGGAACTGGGGATAGATGGGGGACGGGTCGTGGTCTTCATGCCGGCCGACCACCCGGACCACAAGCCGCCGCCGTCCTTGCGCGAGTATGTGGATGCCGCCGCCCCCTTCCTCCTGGGTGTTGACGATCCCTTGTCCCTGGACACCATCGAAACCTATTTCCGCGAGGTGTATTGGCGCCGCGACGGCACCGGCGGGCTGGACGGCGCGGAGGTGGGCGGGCGGCGGGGTGTGCTGCCCGCCTTGGAGGAACGGGCCCGCAGTCTGGACTTCCCCTTCGCTGATATTGCGGCCGCCGTGCGCCTGATCGAAGACACTCAAGTGCCGGTCATCATTCCCTATGGACCGGAGCGGGACCGGGTCATGGAACAGGTCGAACGCCTGGGGTGGGGGGCATCGCCCGGTACCGCCGCCCGCGCCCTGCAGCCTTTCCTGGTTCAGATTCCGCACCGCGCGCGGGCCGACCTGGTGGCCCGGCGCGCCGCCCAGCCCATTAGGCCGGACCTTTATGGCGACCAGTTCGTCCTGCTGGAGAACGAAGACCTTTACGACGCGGTGCACGGTCTGCGCTGGGCAGACCCCACCTTTCGCCGGATAGATAGCGGCCTGTTCTGACCGGCATGTTCGGGGGATTGTGCATTTGTGCGATGAAGCAATTTTCTGATGATTATAAGAAATGATATACTACTAAAGAGATGTTAGGCTGTGGATCACGATAATCCACCCGGAATATGGGAACCGGCATGCCTTTCGGAGTGCGGATACGCGTCAGCGGGCGCCACGCCTGCTTTTCCCGACCGGAGATGAAGACGGAGCGTGTGTCCTACGATGTCATCACGCCGTCGGCGGCGCGGGGCATCCTGGAGGCCATCCACTGGAAGCCGGCCATCCGTTGGACCATCGACCGCATCCATGTGCTGAAGCCCATCCGCTTCCAGTCCATCCGCCGCAACGAGGTGGGTGGCAAGATCCCGGTCAGCAACGTGCGCGCCGCCATGAAGGCCGGGGCGGTGCATGACCTGCGCCTGGTGGTCAACGATGCCCGCCAGCAACGTGCGGCCACCGTGCTGGTGGATGTGGATTACGTCATCGAGGCCCATTTCGACCTGACCGACCGGGCCGGCCCCGATGATACGCCCGCCAAGCATCATGAGATGTTCAGCCGGCGTGCGGCCAACGGTCAGTGCTTCCATCAGCCCTGTTTTGGCAACCGCGAATTCCCCGCTGATTTTCAGCTGTGGACCGACCCCATCCCCGCCCACGCCTTGCCCGGCGACCAGGCGAACAAGGACCTGGGCTGGCTGCTGCTGGATATTCACCACACGCCGACGAGGGGTGGGGGCCATGTCTGTGATGACGGCTGCGTGCCCCATTTCTTCCCGGCTCGGCTGAAGGATGGTGTCCTGACGGTTCCACGTCTGGACGCCGCAGAGGTGCGGTCGTGACCATCCTGGCGGCGCTGAACCGGCACTATGACCGCCTGGCCGACCAGGGGCTGGCGCCGCCCTTCGGCTACACTACCGAGAAGATCGGCTTCTGCCTGCTTCTGGGGGCTGATGGCACGTTGGTCCGCGCCGTTGACCTGCGCGCTACCGAAGGCCGCAAGCTGGTGGAGCGGCCCACGCCGGTACCCAAGCCCCCCAAACGCACCAGTGGCATAAGCCCGGCCTTCCTCTGGGACAACAGTAAGTACGTGCTGGGCCTGATCCGCGACAAGGACGGCCAGACTATCCTATCGTTCCCGGCCCATCAGGCGGCATTCCGGGACCGGCATGAGCGGGCTCTGGCTGACAGCAACGATGCCGGCCTGGTGGCCTTGCTGATCTTCCTGCGGAACTGGTCGCCGGAGGGGTTCGCCGACACTGGTTTGCCCCCCGACACCCTGAACGCCAACATCGTCTTCGCCCTGGACAGCGACTATCGCGACCAGCATCGCTTCCTGCATGATCGTCCGGCCGCCCGGGCGCTCTGGGCGCGGGAATTGGCGGCGGAGGCTGGCAGTCCGCAGATGTGCCTGGTCACGGGCGAGACGGCGGCGCCGGCGCGCCTGCACCCGGCCATCAAGGGCGTCTGGGGCGCACAAAGCTCCGGCGCCTCCCTGGTTTCCTTCAACCTGGACGCCTTCACTTCCTACGGAAAGGACCAGGGGGCCAACGCCCCGGTGTCGGAGGCCGCTGCCGCCGGCTATGGCGCGGCCTTGAACGCGCTCCTGGAAAAAGGCAGCCGTAATCGCATCCAGGTGGGCGATACCTCCGTGGCGTTCTGGGCCGATGCATCCGGTGTGGGGACTGATGCCGCGCGACGGGCGGAGGAAGCCGCCGCCGCCCTATTGATCTTCGAGGATGAAGAGGACGATGACGTCGGCCCCACGGATGCCGAGGAAGCCGTCGAGGTCCGGGATCGGCTGGAGGATGTGTCGCGGGGGCGGCCCCGCGCGCGTCTGGTCGCTGATGTCGACCCCAATACGCGCTTCTACCTGCTGGGGTTGGCACCCAATGCCGCGCGGCTGTCCGTCCGGTTCTGGCATGATACGACCTTCGGTCCCTTCATGGAAGCGCTGTCGGCCCATTGGCACGACCTGCGCATCGACCCGCCCGCCTGGAAGGGCCCACCGAAACTGCAGGCCTTGTTGTTTCCGACGGCGGTGCAGGGGAAGGCCGACAACATCCCGCCACTGTTGGGTGGCGAGTTGATGCGGGCCGTGCTGAACCCCAACCAGGACTATCCGCGCACCCTGCTGTCCGCCGTGCTGCAACGCATCCGCGCTGGGGATCAGAACAACATGCCTCGGGTGTTGGCCGCCCGTGCCGCCCTCTGCAAGGCCTGGCTGGCCCGCCATCGTCGCCTTGCCCACCCCGACCGTCGTCAGGAGGATTTCCTCGTGAGTCTGGACCGCGCTGAAAAAGACCCGGCCTATCGCCTGGGCCGTCTGTTCGCCGTGCTGGAGGGCATCCAGTTCAAGGCCCTGGGTTCCGTCAACGCCGGTATCCGCGACCGCTATTTCGGCGCCGCCTCGGCGACGCCCGCCGCCGTGTTCCCGCTGTTGCTGCGCGGCAGCAACCACCATCTCTCGGTTCTCCGCAAGAGGCCGGCGACCCGGGGCCTGGCCGGCTGGTTCGAGAGCCAGATCGGCGAGATCGTCAACGAGCTGGCGCCCGACCTGCCCCGGCATCTGGGCCTGGAAAGCCAGGGCCGGTTCGTTGTCGGCTACTACCACCAGCGCAGCGACCGCGCCAAGCCCGCCACCGAAGAAGCGACCGACCTTGCCGCCGACCAGGAGCCCTGACCCATGACTGCGCTCGCCAACCGCTATGAATTCGTCTTCCTGTTCGACGTCACCAACGGCAACCCCAACGGGGACCCCGATGCCGGCAACCTGCCGCGACTGGATCCGGAAACCAACCGCGGCCTGGTCACGGATGTCTGCCTGAAGCGCAAGATCCGCAACTTCATCAATCTGGTCCAGGATGGCGAACCAGGCTTCGGCATCTATGTCCAGGAAGGGGCCATCCTGAACGAGAAGCACCGCGAGGCCTATAAGGCGGTGCGGCCGAACGACGACACGGTGGCGACCGCCAAGAAGCTGTCACCCAAGAACGCGGAGGAGGAAACCGCCGTCCGTTCCTTCATGTGCCAGAACTTCTACGATGTCCGGACCTTCGGCGCCGTGATGGGCACGGGTATCAATTGCGGGCAGGTCCGGGGGCCGGTGCAACTGGCCTTCGCCCAGTCGGTGGAACCCGTCCTGCCCCTGGAAATCTCCATCACCCGCATGGCCGCCACCGCCGAGGGTGAAGCCAAGAAGGGCGAGGATGGCGAAGATGGGCGGCGCGACAACCGCACGATGGGCCGTAAACACATCATCCCTTACGGCCTCTATCGCGCCCACGGCTACATCTCGGCCAAGTTGGCGGAACGCACCGGCTTCGGCGAGGCCGATCTGGAACATCTCTGGCAGGCGCTGGAGCAGATGTTCGACCATGACCGCTCCGCGGCGCGGGGGGAGATGGGCAGCCGGAAATTGATCGTCTTCCGTCACGCCAGCGCCCTGGGCAACGCCGCCGCGCCGGCCCTATTCGGGCGGGTGACGGTCCGCCGCCGCTTCAAGGGCGAGGAATATGCCTTGGACGGGGACGGGTTGGACAACCTGCCGCCTGCCCGCAGTTTCGCCGACTACAGCGTTTCCGTGAATCGGGATGGGCTTCCCGCCGGGGTCGAGATCATCGAACGGCTTTGACGCATCAAGGGGCCGGCATCATGGAGGATGAGGATCCCATTCCCCTGTCGGCCCTTCAGCATCACCTGTTCTGCCCCCGCCAGTGCGCCCTTATCCATGTGGAACGGCAATGGGCGGAAAACGCCAGCACCGCCGAGGGGCGGGTTCTGCACGAACGGGTGGATCAGCCCGGGCGATCCTACAGGGATCGTGTCCGCACGGTGCGGTCGCTGCCCTTGCGCTGCCGCCGGCTGAACCTGATCGGCGTTGCTGACGTGGTGGAGTTCCAGGCGCCCGACCATCGCCCTTACCCGGTTGAGTTCAAGCGTGGACGGCCCAAGGCGCACCGGGCGGACGAGGTACAGCTCTGCGCCCAGGCCCTATGCTTGGAAGAGATGTTCGGCCAACCGGTCATGGAAGGCGCCCTGTTCTATGGCGAAAAGCGGCGCCGTATGGCCGTGGCCTTCGATACCGAGTTGCGAACCCTGACGGAACGGGTGGCGGCGGACGTGCACACCATGATCGACCAGGGGCGCACGCCGCCTCCGGTCCATGAGCCAAGCCGGTGCCGACAGTGTTCCCTGATCGACCTCTGCCAACCCCGGCGTCTGGCCGCACCGCCCTCGGTGGCAGACTGGCTGCGTCGGCATTTGCGGGACTGACCCCATGCGCCAGCACCTCAACACCGTGTTCATAACCACCGAAGGCGCCTGGCTGCGCAAGGACGGCGCCAACATCGTGGTGGAGGTGGAGTCGCGCGAAGTCGGCCGGGTGCCCGCCCACATGATGGGGGGCGTCGTCTGCTTCGGCCGGGTGGGCATGTCGCCGCCCCTGATGGCCTTCTGCACAGAGGAAGGCATCGCCGTCAGCTTCCTGTCGGAGCACGGAAAGTTCCTCGCCCGGGTGGAGGGGGCCCAGTCCGGTAACGTTCTACTGCGCCGCCAGCAATACCGTCTGGCGGATGACCCCGCCGCTTGCGCGGCCCTCGCCGGAAATATGATCGCGGGTAAGGCGGCCAACCAGCGCACGGTGTTGCGCCGCGTGTTGCGCGATCATGGTGACGCGCTGCCGCCGGCGGCCCATGCGCGGATCGACGATGCGCAGCGCCGACTGGGGGATGCCGCCCGGCTGGCGGCGCAGGCCACCGACCTCGACGTTGCGCGCGGCTATGAAGGCGAGGCAGCGAATGCCTATTTCGGCGTCTTCGACCTGCTGGTGCGCCGTGACGAGGCCGCGCTCCGCTTCCGGGGCCGCTCCCGCCGGCCACCCCTGGATCCTCCGAACGCGTTGCTGTCCTTCCTGTACGCCATGGTGGGCCACGATTGCCGTTCCGCTCTGGAAACGGTGGGGCTCGACCCCCAGGTGGGCTTCCTGCACCGCGACCGGGCGGGGCGGGCCGGCTTGGCCCTGGATCTGATGGAGGAACTACGCCCCATCCTGGCCGACAGGGTGGCGCTCAGCCTTCTCAACCGGGGTCAACTCTCGGCGAGGGATTTCGAGACCCGGGACGGCGGCGCCGTCCAGCTTCGCGACGATGCCCGCAAGGTCGTCCTCACCACCTATCAGGAGCGCAAGCGGGATGAGATCACCCACCCCTTCCTGGATGAGAAGGTGACGTTGGGACTGGTGCCCCACTTGCAAGCCCGGCTGCTGGCTCGGCATCTGCGGGGCGACCTTGACGGCTACCCGCCTTTCCTTTGGAAATGAACGCCGGACGGCGGAGCCACCCATGTTGATGCTGATCACCTACGACGTGAACACCGAGGATGCCGCCGGCCGGCGCCGCCTGCGCCGCGTGGCTCGGGCCTGCCAGGATCATGGGCAGCGTGTGCAGTTCTCCGTCTTCGAATGCGAGGTCGATCCCGGGCAATGGGTCGCCCTGCGCGCCCGGCTGTTGGCGGAAATCGACCCGGCGACGGACAGCCTGCGCTTTTACCACCTGGGCGCTGACGCCCAGCGGCGTATCGAGCATGTCGGCGCCAAGCCGGCCCAGGACCTGGGCGGCGCCCTGATCTTCTGACGGGGCTCCGCCACGCGCGGAAGGTGCGCGAACCGGAAGCACACGCCTGTTTCCCAGGAGGTTCGCGCGACGAATTTTCCAGCCACCGCCAAAGGCTTGGCCTAGAATGCTACCCCCAGCCCGGGATGACAAACGCCCTATCGGACGAGGTTCGCATAAACCGGGCGGTTTCAAGTTCTTGAACAAGTGCATAAACTGACACAGCCGCCCTCCGTGCGAGGGCGCGGATTGAAACGCCGGAAGCGCCCTCCTCGTCGCCGGCCTGATCGCCGCCCTCCGTGCGAGGGCGCGGATTGAAACATGGCGATGCCCTTGTTGAAAATTGAGTTGCGATGCCGCCCTCCGTGCGAGGGCGCGGATTGAAACCATCCTGATAGAGGAGGATACGGGCATGCCGCTTGCCGCCCTCCGTGCGAGGGCGCGGATTGAAACCCCAACGAGGTGGCGCTTATCCACGAACTGGGCGGGCCGCCCTCCGTGCGAGGGCGCGGATTGAAACAAGGCGCTGTCGAGCAGATGTCGGGCTGCATGGAGGCCGCCCTCCGTGCGAGGGCGCGGATTGAAACTGCCTGGCACCGCTGCATTGCGGCTCGGCAAAGACGCCGCCCTCCGTGCGAGGGCGCGGATTGAAACGGCGGTGCGGAACTCCAGGTCGATCTGGCTGAGCAGGCCGCCCTCCGTGCGAGGGCGCGGATTGAAACTCGGCCTCGCCCTGCATCGCCTTCAGCGTGGCGGCGCCGCCCTCCGTGCGAGGGCGCGGATTGAAACGGACTCGATCTTGACGTTGGTCATCTGCAACTCGAGCCGCCCTCCGTGCGAGGGCGCGGATTGAAACATCTAAATGCAAGGCGAAAATGATCGCCCTCCGCCGCCGCCCTCCGTGCGAGGGCGCGGATTGAAACAGGGCAGATCGAGGGTATGGAGATAAAATCTGGCGCCGCCCTCCGTGCGAGGGCGCGGATTGAAACCCCGTAACACGTGGCATCCGTGAGCGCCAGGCGGGCCGCCCTCCGTGCGAGGGCGCGGATTGAAACACCTTGGCCGGATAAATGGCCTTACGAAGGGCGCGCCGCCCTCCGTGCGAGGGCGCGGATTGAAACGCCTGGTGCGCCCCGCCAACATCGACTACATGCCCGCCGCCCTCCGTGCGAGGGCGCGGATTGAAACTGGACCAAGCCGGGCGACCCCACGGCCTTGGCCCCGCCGCCCTCCGTGCGAGGGCGCGGATTGAAACAGCTTCGCCTTTGGCCTCATCCACGGCCTTGTCGAGCCGCCCTCCGTGCGAGGGCGCGGATTGAAACTAGCCGATGAGATCGTGGAGATTGCCGACAACGGCGCCGCCCTCCGTGCGAGGGCGCGGATTGAAACACCATTACCTGGCATGGGCTGTACCCTGAGCCGCCGCCGCCCTCCGTGCGAGGGCGCGGATTGAAACGATGCCATGGCCGAGGCCTTCAGCATTGGCGACCAGCCGCCCTCCGTGCGAGGGCGCGGATTGAAACAGCCACATCAGCACCGCCCGGCTTGGAGCGCAGGCCGCCCTCCGTGCGAGGGCGCGGATTGAAACGGCCCCGGGAAGAGCGTCGGGCCCGTGGGCCAGATGCCGCCCTCCGTGCGAGGGCGCGGATTGAAACAAGGCGGTGCTGTCGGGCAAGGCCAGCGACGCGACGCCGCCCTCCGTGCGAGGGCGCGGATTGAAACTCGGTCTTGGTGATGCCGCGCACGACGACGGGGCCGCCGCCCTCCGTGCGAGGGCGCGGATTGAAACAAGGCGGTGCTGTCGGGCAAGGCCAGCGACGCGACGCCGCCCTCCGTGCGAGGGCGCGGATTGAAACTCGGTCTTGGTGATGCCGCGCACGACGACGGGGCCGCCGCCCTCCGTGCGAGGGCGCGGATTGAAACGATGCCCTTGAACGCCCGGGCCGCCTCGTTCTCGCGCCGCCCTCCGTGCGAGGGCGCGGATTGAAACATCAGCTTGGAGAGCGGCTTGTCGTTCCGCTCTCGCCGCCCTCCGTGCGAGGGCGCGGATTGAAACATATCGGCGGTCAGGTAATAGGTCTGGCCGGCGACGCCGCCCTCCGTGCGAGGGCGCGGATTGAAACCCCGTCGCCGTGATGTGGGCAACCATGCTGGCGGCGCCGCCCTCCGTGCGAGGGCGCGGATTGAAACAGACTGAGATGGCCCTGACCGATGCGATCCTGAAAGCCGCCCTCCGTGCGAGGGCGCGGATTGAAACAGCGGCGGCGTCACAGCAGGCCATCCAGCAGGGGCCGCCCTCCGTGCGAGGGCGCGGATTGAAACCTCCCGATGCTCCCGAACTCCCGAAACCAAGAGGCGCCGCCCTCCGTGCGAGGGCGCGGATTGAAACCAACGGCAACACGCTGGGCGACATGGTCACCCAAGGCCGCCCTCCGTGCGAGGGCGCGGATTGAAACATCCTGGTCCCCGCCGTGCACATGCCGCGCAAGCTGCCGCCCTCCGTGCGAGGGCGCGGATTGAAACGCGCTCCGCCAGGTCGGGATAGCTGGTGGCCAGCGCCGCCCTCCGTGCGAGGGCGCGGATTGAAACCGCAGCCCTCCCCACGAAGGCAAAGAGGGACGCCGGCGCCGCCCTCCGTGCGAGGGCGCGGATTGAAACTATGAGGAATTGAACCTGCCCCAGCCCAGCTGGGGCCGCCCTCCGTGCGAGGGCGCGGATTGAAACGCGATGTCGGTGAAGCTGTTCGCCACGGATCGCGGCCGCCCTCCGTGCGAGGGCGCGGATTGAAACAAACGCAGTCGGCGCATATGTCGAATGCGGGCGGAGCCGCCCTCCGTGCGAGGGCGCGGATTGAAACCTTGGTTATCGATGCTGTGTTTGACAGCCTGCGGGGCCGCCCTCCGTGCGAGGGCGCGGATTGAAACGGCGTGGGGACGATGATTGCCAAGCGTACTGATGCCGCCCTCCGTGCGAGGGCGCGGATTGAAACGCCTCACGGGCCGCCATCTGCCGCATGCGCCGTTGCCGCCCTCCGTGCGAGGGCGCGGATTGAAACCTGTCCAGCACCAGCGGCCTGACGTCGGCCGGCCAGCCGCCCTCCGTGCGAGGGCGCGGATTGAAACAAGCGCGGCCGGGAAGTCATGTGGGAGCTTGACCGGCCGCCCTCCGTGCGAGGGCGCGGATTGAAACATCAGCAGGTCCAGCGGGCGCTCGATACGCTCCAGGCCGCCCTTCGTGCGAGGGCGCGGATTGAAACTCTCTCCATGCTCTCCGCCTCCTGGGCGGGTGTGGCCGCCCTCCGTGCGAGGGCGCGGATTGAAACAAGGCCGGGCTCGCGGGCAAGGCCGACAATGCGACGCCGCCCTCCGTGCGAGGGCGCGAATTGAAACTTCGCCCGCAGCGCGGCCCACCTAGCCGTCTTGTAGCCGCCCTCCGTGCGGGGGCGCGGATTGAAACTCCAGGGCCTGCGGCTCATGCCGCATCCCCGCCTGCCGCCCTCCGTGCGGGGCGCGGATTGAAACATGTCACCGACCAGGCCGGTGCGGCCCATGCGGTCGCCGCCCTCCGTGCGGGGGCGCGGATTGAAACTCGGTTCACACCGGCAGTACCTGGCGCCCGCGCAGGCCGCCCTCCGTGCGGGGGTGCGGATTGAAACTCATAATCCCATATGTTCAGGCTTGGTGGCTTGCGCCGCCCTCCGTGCGAGGGCGCGGATTGAAACAGCGTGACCTCCAGCTGGCGGGCGTCAGCCTGGACGCCGCCCTCCGTGCGAGGGCGCGGATTGAAACACCAACGCGGACATCGTTGTGAAGCGCCCCGAGTTTGCCGGAGGCTGACTGTTGTGAGTCATGCCGCCAAGGTTTGGTTGTCGGCGGCAGCATAGTAGCGCGCCTCGGCCTCGGCTGGCGGGATATTCCCGATGGGGGCCAGCAAACGGCGGCGGTTGGCCGACATCTCAAGACGGGGCCTTACGCGCTGGAACAGCAAGGGATGCCGGGAACTGTGGACTGGAGGCACACCTAGTCAACTCGTGATCGTGGCTTTGTGGCCCATCGCAGCGACGAGTTCCTCGACCACCTGGCCGCTCAGGGTTCCGTGTCGCTGCAGCAATTCCGCTACCTCGTTGAGGATTGGGCCGCGAGGTCGCAACAACTCCAGGACGCTCTTATATTCGCCGGTTACCACGCGTTCCACCTGGGTCGCTATGCCGGAGTCCGCCATCAGGACGCTTGCCAGGGTGGCGCCGCCCCACGCCCTGACGTCGCCACTCCAGATCAGCTTGTCGCCGAAGCCATGGGCGATGATCATTTCCGCAGCCAAGCCCGTGGCGCGGGCCAGGTCACTGTATGACGGGCCGCCGGACCCCATGCCGATAGACCCCAGCGTCAGCTCCTCCGCCGCGCGACCGGCAAGCAGGATCCGGATATGGGCGCGGATCTCGGGCTCGGTGTTCGCGTTGACCGAGGCCAGCAGCACACCCGATCCCTCCCTGTGCAGCTTGGCCAGCTTCATCTGGCCAGGCATTTCGAGTGCCGCCGAAATGGCGTGACCGGCCTCGTGGATCGCGATCCGATGGCGCAGGTCGGGGGCTGGTTCAAGCCGCTGGGGGATCTGTGCCAGCAGATCTTCGATGTGCATCGGACGTTTTGCCCGCCGAGCTTGGCGCTTGGCGCCGCGGGCCCAAAATTCACAGTCGGCGCCCGACGCGGCCATGCCCGCGACGACAGGGTGGAGGTCGACACCCGCGAGATGATCGGAACCCAGGTGGTGCCGGAGGATGCGGGCCAGCGCCGCATCGCTGGGAAGAGGCACCTCGATAATCCTTTCCAGTCGACCTGGACGGATGAGCGCGGGATCGATCCGGCGGCTGTTGGATGCCGCCACCATTATGACGCCTGGCCGGCTGAAGGTTCCATCCATCAGCTCGAGCAGGGCATTCACCACCTGGTGGGTATATTCGCGGTGCTGTCCCTCGAGAGATGACCGGTCAGGAAAGGCGTCAATCTCATCAACGAACAGGATGCATGGCGACAGGGCGCGTGCCTGCTCGAAGGTGGCGCGCATGGCCGCCAGCATCTGCCCCTGGTGTCCAGCCGCCTGCCATAAGCCGTGTGAGGCGGTGACCAGGGGCAGGCCAGCGGACCGCGCCAAGGCTTGCGCATAGGTGGTCTTGCCTGTCCCCGGCGGGCCGAGGAGGAGGCATCCCCGATCGACCTCCTGCCAGGACAGGCGGCCGGCGGCGAAATCCTTCAAGTCCTGGATGAGGTTTGCGCCCCAATCAGCGGCTTCCTCCATTCCGTAAAGATCGGCCAACGTGGGGCCCTTCTTGGTCGTTGCCTTTGCCGACGCCAGCGCTGCCAGCCGTGCGATCCAACGATCGCCGTCTTCCCCTGGCCGGCACGCGAACCGGATGTCAGCTGGCGTGAGAAAGCGGCACAGGTCGTCGTGGATTGTTGCTGTCGGTAGTGCCCCATCCAGCAGCAGCGCTGCTTGGGCCAGTGCAGAGCTGTCGATGCGATCAAGGGTGAGGCGATGGTCAGCCCCTATCTGCAGGCACGGTGGCAAGAGGGCATTTGCCGCAGTGACGGCCATGACGGCCCTGCCTTCTGCCAGGGCGGAGAGGACGTCGTTTTCGTCCGTTTCCCGCTGCCCTTGAGGCCCCTCACCAGTGCACGCCAGCCAAGCCCATCGGGGGTGAGTAGGTCCGGGCGACGTAGGCGCGGTTGGATAATATCCAATGTCATCATCATAATCGTAGCCGTGCGTTCCGGGGTGTTCGGCGGGAGATGGCTCTTCGTCATCGCCGTGAGCCGGTTCAAGTGTCGCCGTAAACTGGCACAGGACTCGGAAAACAGGACGGAGCCATTCGGCACTTTGGGCCTCGACGACCAGGGCGACGCCGCTTTGCTTGAGGGCCAGCGCGAACGAAGGCGCCATCTGCAAAGCACGTTCAACGAGAACCCATGCAACTGCCTCGTCGGGCGCCACTCCGTCCTTCATGAACGGCGGGGACGTGTTTGCGTGGCAGCGCGCGGTAAGTGAGCTGTTTTCGGCAGATTTTTCGGTTTCCATTCCGATACCTATATATGGGGGCGTCTTGGCCCTCGGCTCTGGGGCTGACTGGTTGGATCAAGGCCGGCCGCCCATGGCTCCAGCAGAGCCGCCCGTGGTCCGGAACGTCATTGTTTAAGGTCGGGATTGGGGGGCAGGCTGATGTCGCGCTGCTGGCAACACAGCATGCGCGGCGCTGAAAGTCGAAAAGGTCGGTGTGTGTTGTTGCTCAAGGAAAGACCGTCCTTTCCATGAGCCGCTCCATTAGGACGCTTCTTTATATTTAGGCGGAGTGTGGGGAGAAGTGAGCGGTCTCGTAACTATAAAATTAAGTCAGAAAGGCGCCGCGGTAGTGTCAGTCCTGTCGAAGAACACGCTGGCTTTGTCCTTAAGGGATTGCTCCAAAAGGAGCTCCTCCAGCTGACGGCTGAATTCCTGATGCGTTGCTTCGATGGCGCGACGGATCTCTGTCTGGTACCGCGCTTCCAGCGCGTCGAGGTCGACTCGGTGTTCCGCAGGCACGGTGGTAGCCCCGTGGATCGCGCACACTCCGGCCGTCACTTCGGAAATTTCGATGTTCAATTTGGACCGAACGTAGCTTTTTGCGACCAGACGAAGGCAGCGCAGGTCCCTGGTCGTTTGCCTCGTCTTCCCGGCGTCCGTTTTTGCCAGTCCGCGTTTGATTTCTAAGAAATCGGCGGCATTTCTGCGGGCGTCGATGACCAGCAGATCGGGTGCGATTCGCCTTCCTTCATCATGCTCGTAGTGGAGATCGGAAAACCGTAGCGCGTCGCTGCTGGCACCGCCGCTGACGAGGTGATCGACCATGGGCGGAATGAATATCGCAGGGGTGCGGAACACCGTCAGATGGGGTGCCGTTTTCAGGGCTTCAAACAATGTCGCTTCGAGGATTTGGCCGTCGGCTCGGACGGCGGAAGTGAGGATCCCGTACGGGCGCAGTAGGTGCGGCGGCACTATCGGATCCGGTTGAATGGGGAGCCGGCGTAGACGCGTGATGGTGCGGCTCATCAGGTCCGTGACGGTCGTGGGCAGATGAAGGGGCGTGAAGGGGTCCATCAAGGGCTTCCTCATAAAAAGACATGTCTTTTAATAAGGCATGTCTTTTTCGCGGTCAAGGCCTCTTCTTGCCTATCGCTGGAAGTTGGGTATGGTGCGCGTGGATGGGTGAGGGGAGTTGGATGGCGCGGCCAAAACGGGACGGGATTGCCGAGGTAGCCCAGTTGTTGAGAGAAGTGCTGGCGGATGACCGGCTTCCTGAGGAAGCACGGACGCGGCTTTCCACGGCCTACGAGATACTGGCGGCGAAGGTAACCGGCGCCATGTCGAAGGATGAGTTCGTGGCTTTAAGAAAAAGCCTCGGACGAACACAGGAAGATCTTGCGCAGGATCTGGGAAAGCGGGTGCGTCAGATCGCTCGTTATGAAAGTGGAGAGGTGCCAATACCGGTATTGGTTGCTCAGATGCTGAAAGAGCTCGCCGATAAGAAGTGATGGCGATTCATGGCTCTTGGTGAGCATAGGCTTGGTCGCAACGCTGCCGGGCACTCTGCTCGCCAGCAGGACGGTGCCGCCGGCTTACAGGTTGGCGGTGTCATGATGCACCCACTTTAACCGGTGCTTTCCGGGGGCGCCCTCTACGCCGCGGCGGTGGCGCCCGCGTGTCGGCGGAAGCCGAACGAATGGGAGTGGGGATCGCCACAGGCGGCGGCACCGTGTGCCGCGCAACCCATGCATCCAGGTCGGCGCGGCGGAAAAATATACGGCCTCGGCCACCGCCGAACCGTACCTGCGGAAGGTCGTTGTGGACGGTTGCCATCCACCGGAACCCCGCGGGAGTCATGCTCAAATACGCAGCGGCCCGGCGCACGTCCAAGAGGAGGGAGGGGCTATTATCCGTGGAGGAGGCGATCTTCGACATGGGGCACCAGCCGCCTCAGTGAGAGGCTTCAGCTAATCGGTGCGGCATGTCGGCCGCGGACGCCCGTGCGGGAGTGGGCTTTCGCCCCGGCACCCTCCCCTGCTTCCTCATCGGCCCGGAGCGCCTCGGAAGCAGACAGAAACATGATCGAGACCTCAAGGGTCTCCATACGTTCTGGTTGCCATGAAATGTGTGTGGTTGGCAAGGGGATTTTCACTTAAGGCTGGTTCAGCCCCATCGCTGGATGATCCGCATTCAGCTTCGCGCCAGCAGCTCCACGATTTCTGCAGCCGTGGCCAGCATGCGATCATCCAGTTGCCGGGCGGCGTCTGTGAGCTTGGCCATCGCTTCCGCTCGCCGAGCGTCGTGTCCAGCTTCATCGACGAAGAGGTCGGCAAGCGACACCCCTAGTCCCTTGGCGAGTAGGTCCAGCGTGTCGTAGCTGGGGATGGAGACGCCTCGCTCGAGGTTCGATATGGCGTCCGGAGAGCGGTCAATGAGAGCTGCTAAGGCCTCTTGGCTGAGGCCTCGTCGGTTGCGGATGGCTTTTATCCGCGCTGCTACGCGAGTTTTGATGTCCATATCCGCATGATGTGCGGAAAAACCGCTTGCCGAAACCGATCGAGATGCGGTATTAGAGTGGAAAGGCGTACGAAAATACGGAATCTGGCCTCAAGCTATGCGGTTCGGCCGGATAACTGATCGTCTTCGCTCCCTCTTTTCCAAGGCTGCCGTGGTTACCTTGCTCTGCACCAAATGGCAGATCTGCACTTTGTAAGCTTTTGAGGCGGTGGTCATGGTCGCATTAAATCTCCACCAAGTCCAATAACCGCCCCGGCGGCAGACCAACCGCGCGACAGTAACGGACGTAGTCGATCACATCGATCCGTCTCTCACCTCTCTCCAGTTTGGATACTTGGGACTGGTCAGTACCCATTCGTATCGCAACTTCACCTTGTGTCAGTTTTTCAGTTTTCCTTGCTGATATTAAGCCATCAATGATTTGCTGATAGGGATCTGAAAATCGATCTTTGTTTCCCATTTCGCACTCCGCTGTCTCTGGACAGCGAATAGGGCGATATGGCATAAAAGGTCGAATTGACCTATTTTGACCCGCTAGACAGACGCATGATACGGAGCAAAGGAATGGCCGACGAGTTTCAGCGCGCCTTGCAGATGCAGGCCCAGCAACTGAGGATGTTGTCGCAGGTCTATGCGACCGATGCGCTCGTGGGTGATCGTAAGCCGGTCACGATCCGTGGCGTATTCGGCGGGGTTCTGATTGGCCTGCTTATCTTCGCAGCCCTATTTTCCCTACCTTTTTTGGCGCTTGTGCTCTTTGGCCGCTGACGTGTCAGTGATCTCGCGGTCGAGGCTGGCCGGCCATTAAGACGGCTGATAGTCGGATGGCACCGGGCCACACCTGAGGTCCCGCTACTGCGACGCGTCTGGCCTGTCGGCCCCTTGTTGGTCTTCTCTCAGTACGAGGCGGTGCGTCAGAACGCACCCAAGGACTCATGACTTTTCCTGATCATATTCGTCCGGCGCTCAATAGGCGCCGGCTCATGGCGGCATCTGCGGCCGTCGCTGGATTGGCGGCAGTCACTCGGGTGATGCCAGCCAAGGCCAGTGGGACGATAGATCTCCAAAGGCCCAGGACCAATGATGAACTGCTGGCGCTGCTGGATGACGCTGCCTGGGTGCCGGTCGGCCCAGACAATGCCAAGCACGTCTATGTCCTGGGGGCGCCCTGGTGCCCTCACTGCAAGAACCTCTATTTCGAGGCGAAGAAGGTCGAGAAGCTCATCCAGTTCCGGTGGGTGCCAGGATTTACGAACAGCACGTGGGCGCAGCAGGTCAATCAGCTTACGGCAGGAACCCGCGACGCCAGGATACTGGATCTGATTTACAGCAAACAGCGACCGACTGATCTGATCCCCCAGGGGGCGAGTTGGGCAGTCAGGTGGAATGAAGACATCATAGATGTTGTTGAATTCGGCAAACCTGATGCCGGCGCGACGCCGGTGATCTACATTCCGCTTGGCTCCGAGCTCCGCCGAATTCCCGGAGAACAGACAGCGGCTGATTTCATGAAGCTCGCTGCCAGCATCTCTCCGAGGCCGGCCGCGACGACTATCGTCCCCAAAGCAGGTACGGTCGCCGGGACGATTGCGAAGAGTTGGGAAATCAGCCGGAGCTTGAACCTGACCCCCGCATCCGATACGGCGGCTGTGCCCATGCGGGTTGCGCCCACTGCTGACGCGCCAGTGTTTTTCAACCTGCCACCGGATAAGGGGTTGGACGTCAAGGCGGCGGCGATCACTACAGACGGCGGCAGGTGGGTGTATCTGCCGCTCTATGGCGATGGTTTTGCCGAGCGCGGCGGCTGGTGCAGGGCGGAGCAAGTCTATGTGAACGACGGCAACAAGACTCCCGTCACGTTCTGACTCCGAAGCTTGCAGGTTGCCGCTATCGCGACCGGATGGGGTGGCTGGAGCAGATCGGCGGGCAGTTGCCAGTCAATTTGCATTCCAGATGAGATGCCCCTCCGGTTCAGCCCAGCACACGCGGGGGAGACGTGTGTGGGTGGCACATGCAATCGACGGGCGCATCCCACCTTTAGCGGTCCTGGATGTTGGGGGGCGGCGGGACGTGCACGCTGTCGCTCAAATGGAAAATTGGCCTTGCTTGAAAAGCAAGGCACTCATCGCACCAAACTCTCTGGAAGGAACCTTCATGCATAAGCATTTTCCAGGCGTCCTGGTCGCCGTGGCGTTGCTCGGATTATCCGCCTGTGGTCCCAAAGGTGATTTTGAGAAGGCAATCAACGCCGAGATCGGCGTACCCATGTGCCTGGCCTACACGAACATGGAAAAGATCCAGTTCCCGATCCGTGCGGAAATATCCACCCAGGACATGGCGGTATACGAAGCGCTCCAGAAGGACGGGGATATCACCGTCGCGGAAGCTTTCGGCCAGGGCTTCGCCTCGTCCTATGAGATCAACGTGACCAGCAAGGGCAAGGCGGCTGGCGTCTGGTCCAAGGAAGGGTTCTGCTATGGGCGCAAGCAGGTGAACGAGATCGTCCGCTACCAGGAGAAGGACGGGGCGGCTCAGGTCGAGTACACCTACCGGATCATCGATGCGCCGGCCTGGGCCAAGGCAGGCTTGGACATTGAGGGCTTGAAGGAACCAGCAAGTGCCACCGCCGCGCTTGCCAAGTACAGCGATGGCTGGAAGTTCGTCGCCGGGATGTGATCCACGGGCCGAGACCGGGTGATTCGGTGGTAGGTGTGACACCCAGGAAGGCCTGGACCCGCTCGTCGATGTCCCGGCACAGCTTGGACACCGTCGATTTGGAGATGCCGGACAGCCCCATGGCTTGCGCCAGTTCGTCCACCCGCCGGGTGGAGACACCGCCGATCCAGGCCTCCTGGATCACCGCCACCAGCGCCTTCTCGCTGGTCTTGCGCGCCTCCAGAAAGGGCGGGAAGTAGCTGCCCTGCCGCAGCTTGGGGATGCGCAGGTTCAGCGTCCCCAGCCGCGTGTCCAGGGCGCGGTCGCGATAGCCGTTGCGCTGGGTCAGCCGTTCGGCCGATCGTTCGTGCCGGCCGGCGCCGATCTGGCCTTCCACGTCGGCCTCCATCAGCATCTGTAGCACCGTCTCCGCGACGCTGCGCAGGAAGTCGCCGTCGCCGGCCTTCTGTAGCAAATCCACCAGTGCCATACTGTCGTCGGTCATTGGGAAGGTCCTTCGGGCAAGAGGAAGTGTCGCAACTCCACTCTAGCCGACCGGACCAATGACCACCTCGCACCTGCCACCGCCCGGGGTGGGGCATGCCCCACCCCGGGCGATCATCGATTTTCCACCACGCTCTCGGACGCTAACGCATGACCCAGCACAGGGCATGGCGCCCGACGTGGAACTGGCCGGCGTCGCTGGCTTCAGCGTCGTCCTCGATCAAACCCTTTGTCACGGCTTCAAAGCGGGGAACGACCTGTTGCCGAAGTGTCTGCTCATCGGTGAACCAATCACGCGATGGCGCACCAAGGACGTGGGACCGAACGGGTTTTGGTTGGATCGCGTGCCCTTTCAGGCCACAAAGGATAAAGTTACGCTCGATCAGAGCGATGGAGGCATCGTCCATCGTGCCGACCTTGATACGGTGACCGAGAGCACAAGCGATGTGCATTGCACTCTCGGTCAGGCCGATGACGGCATGGAAACCAGGTCGCGCGCCGGCTGCAACGCGGGATCACCACCCCAGGCAATGATCGCCACGTCGCATCCGGATCTCTCGGCTTCGACCAGTCCGTCAAGCACGCCCACCATGCTGCGGGCATCCCAGGTGCCGCTTATTCCGCCGAGTTGAATTGGAATTGCGGCTGCGGCGGGAGGGGCTTGTACCCGGCCGCCGTCTGATCCCCCCGGGTGTAGATCCAAACGCAGAAGGGATGGCCCTGGGGGATTTTCAGGTCTGGTGGCGGCAGCTTGATCTCCAACTTGCAGCCGGGGAAGAAGGGCGCGGAAATCCGCTGCTCGAAGGTGCAGTTCCGCCAGGCCCGGTCCGGCGGATACAGCCCTTCATCCATGTATTTCTGCATCACCTCGCAGCGATTCAGGTTCAGGACGATGTAGTCCGGATTGATGACGATATATTCGCCACCGTAGCCCAGCGTGCCGTCGATGCTGAGGACCGCCATCTTCAGGTAGTCGACGACGTGAACCGGCTCGATCTTGAACAGCTTTGCAAGCTTCGGATACTGATAGGCGATGATGTGTTCGTAGACTTCGGGCAGGCCATTCCACACCTCTTCCTCGGGAATGGACTTGACCCAGATGTCGATCCAATAGTTGTGCGCCTTCAGGTACTGGTCCCAGTAGCTCTGGATGAGCCGGATCAGGGCCGGCTTGGCCAGGTCGCTGCTTTGGATGTCGAAAGGCTTGGCTTGGTATTGCGCGCTCTTCCAATCCCAGCCTTCGGGGGCGATGAAGCGGGCCATCGGCATGGACTGACGAAGTGGGCCGCGAGACATCTGCGCCGCCACGTCCCATGCGGCGTTCACCCCAACCTTCTTTGAATACACGGTGGTGTGCGCGTAATACTGGAAGTGCAGCGTGTCTTCGAAAATGCGCGCCAACTCGGCGAGAAAGTCGCGCGAAAAGTCCTCGATGTTGCCGACTTTTCCCATGAAATCATGCGTGTAGTCGGAATAATTAAATTCGGACACGTGATTTTCCCTCCCAAGTCGATTTTTCTGCCGACCCGTGTTGTCCACCGGTCAGGGTGCCGATAAGGTAGACCGGAGGGACGCCAGGGCCTTTCGGTATTCATTTCTCGAAATGGCCATTTCTTTTTAGATGGCTACCGACGGTAAGCGACAAAGCGATGGGCCCAAGATGGTCTCTCCAATTCCCTACAGCGTGGATGCGGCCCTGGCACTTGGTGAGGGGACCTTTGAAGTCCAGACGTATCGGCAACCCTCTCCCTTCGAGGGAGAGTTTGAAGCCGATGCCCATACCCTCAGCATGTCGCTGACGCCCGAGGTCCGCTTCTCACGCTGCAGCTTCCTGGATGCGACGGGCAAGCCGGGAGCCTGGGCGCCGGTTGGCGATGTCATCTTCGTGCCGCGTGGCGCCCGGCTTCGTGTTGAGGCGCCCGGTGGGGCGGAGCAGTATCGCGGCCTTTATTGCATGTTCCCGTCGCCGTGGTTCGAGCAGGCGAGCGGCCTGAGCGGCCCCTGGTCGGAACGGCAGATTTCAGCCGCCATAGACATCCGGGCGCCTACTATTCGCCGTGATCTGTACCGGCTTCTGAAAGAGCTGACCGAGGCCCAGCCCGGTCGCGAGAGGCTGGTCGCCACCCTGGCAGAGGTCTCCCTTATCGAACTCGGTCGCTACTTGGGCGATGCCGGGCGCGACGAGATGTTGGCGGAAAGCGCCTTAGCTGGTTGGCAACTGCGGCGTCTGACCAACTATGTCGAGGGCATGGTTGATCACCACCCGCCGCTCAAGGAACTGGCGGCTCTGTGCGAGATCAGCCCCCGGCACCTCTCGCGCGCGTTCAAGGCCTCGACCGGCAGGAGGATCGGGGACTTCGTGGCGGATGTGCGGATGGCGAAGGCCAAGAGCCTGCTGTGCGATACCGATCTGACGCTCAAGGAGATCGCGCACCGCTTGGGTTATTCAGGACCCAGCAGCTTCTGCGTGGCGTTCGGCAGAGCGATCGGCATGACGCCCAAGCAGTATATGAAGCGGCACAAGCGTGGCTGACGCTGCGACCGTCCACCGAATGACCCCGTCCTTATAATGCTTGGGCGGTCGCCTGGGTCTCGCTCCATCCCAGGCCCAGGCTCTTCTGCAAGACCACGTAATCCAGCGTCAGCGCCGCCGTGGCTTGGGCTGTCGCGATGAGGGCCTGGGTCTGGTGGCGCTCCGCATCGAGGAGGTCCAGGCGGCTGGCCGTGCCCCGCGTGGCGCGCTGCCGGGTGAGATCCACCGCCTCAGCAGCGGCCGCTTCGGCGGTTGCTACCCGCGCCAGTTGCCGCCGCTGTCCACCAAAGTGCGATAGGGCATTTTCGGCTTCGTACAATGCCTTCAGAACCGTGGCGCGATATTGGGCCTCCGCTGCGTCCCGCTCGGCGGTGGCCTGGTCCACCGCGGCGGTGACCCGGCCGAAGTCCAGGAAAGTCCAGCTGAGCGACGGCGTTCCAAGGGCAACCGTGTTGCCGACATGGGTGAGGGCCGCCAGTCCGTTGCCACCCAGGCCCACCAGGCCGCGCAGGCTCACCCGCGGGAACTTGTCAGCCTCCCGCACGCCGATCTGCGCGGTGGCGGCGGCCAGCGTCCGTTCGGCGACGCGAATGTCAGGCCGGTGGCGCAGCAGTTGGGCCGGATCGCCCACCGCTACCTCGGCAGGGGGCAGGGGAACAGGAGCGTCGCTACCCAGGCTCGTATCCAGAGAACCCGGCACCTGGCCGGTGAGCAGGCAGAGTTGATCCAGGTATCCTTCCACCTCGGTGGCCAATTCGGCCTCATCGGCCTGCGCGGTGGCGAGTTGGCCCAGCAGGGGCGTCAGCGCAATGGCAGGAGCGGTTCCGGCGGACTGGCGCTGGCGGGACAGCGCCAGCATTTCCTCCAGCAGTCCGATGGACCGCAGGGTAAGGCGATGCCGTTCCTGGGCGCTGCGCAGGCCGACATAAGCGCGGGCGACTTCGGCCGCCAGGCTGATCTGGGCATCGCCCAGATCGTATCGGCTGGCTTCGGCTTGCGCGCCGGCGGCTTCCACCGCACGCCGGTGGCCGCCAAACAGATCGGCTTCCCAAGCGGCGTCGAAACCAATATTGACGAAATCGCTGTCGGTCGAGGTTTCGGTCGTGCCGCCTAGCAGGTCGCTGGGCGTATGGGTATGGAGGTACAGCGCTTGGGCGCTGGCCTTGGGCATGCCATCCGCCTGCTGCCGGGCCAGTCCAGCCCTGGCGCCTTGCAGCTTGGCTTGTGCCGCTGCCAGGGTGGGGCTGGCGCGTAGCGCCTGCTGCACCAGTGCCGTCAACGCGGGGTCGGCCAGCGTCTCCCACCAAGCCGCGATGGGCGCGCGGGCAAGGGAAGCGGTATCGCCCTGGCGATGGAACATCCCGGCGGCGGTCAGGTTGCCAGGCAGCTCGGGCGGGCCCGCATAATCAGGGCCGACGGTGCAGCCGGCGACGAAGGCCAAGGCGATGAGGGGAAGCGGGAAGGTGCGCATCAGTGCATGGCCGCCAGCGCGGCGCCCTTGGGTAGGGGTTTAAGGAACAGGACCAGGGGCAGCACGCAGGCCGAGCCCACGCCCAGCAGCCAGAACAGGTCGTTGTAGGTCATGGTCAGGGCCTGCTGCTGGACCTGGCTGGAGACCATCTCCAGGGCGCCGCCGCGGCTGCCGGTGATGCGGGCCAGCCCGGCCAGCCATTCCTGCACCATAAGGCCGTTGGCGTGCAGCGCCTCCTCCAGCCGCCGGCTGTGCAACCAGGTGCGTTGGTCCTGGACGGCGCTGATGCCAGCCAAGGCGAAAGAACCACCCAGGTTGCGCACCGCGTTGAACAGGCAGGAAGCGTCGCCCGTGTATTCCGCCGGGGCCGAAGTGATGGCGGCTTGGCTCAGGAACAGGAAGGCGAAGATGGTGCCGGCACCGCGCAGAAGCTGCGAAAAGACGAAGCCGCCACCGGTCGAGGCGGAGGAGAGATCGGTGTCCAGGAAGGAGCTGGCCACAATCATCAATAAGCCTGCGGCCAGGGCCGCGCGGATATCGAGGACGCGCACCATCCAGGGTGTGAAGGGCATCAGCAGCAGGCTGGGAATGCCGGAGATCAGGACGATGGTGCCGGACTGCAGCGCGTTGTACTGGGCGATCACCGACAGGAACTGCGGGATGGCATAGGAACTGCCGTAGACTACCATGCCCACCACCATGCCCATCATCGCCACCGACCCGAACTGACGGTTCAGCAGCAGTCCAAGATGGATGACCGGCCGTGGGGCGGTGACCTGCCCCACGATCAGCAGCGCGAAGCCCAAGGTCGCCAACAAGGCCATCTGGAGGATGAGGGGCGACTGGAACCACAGTTCGCGTTGTCCTTCTTCCAGCAGGACGGTGAGGGCGCCCAGGCCCAGGGTCAGGCCGATGATCCCCAACCAATCGGCCTCGCGCAGCCGATCCAGCCTCATGCCTTGGCGCGGGAGGCCCAGCAGCAACAATAGGACCAGGGCGGTGCAAACCGGGAGATTGAGAAAGAAAGCGTAATGCCAGCTGATATTCTCCGTCAGCCAGCCACCGATCAGGGGGCCGATCACCGGCCCGAGGATGGCGGTGATGCCGAACAGCGCGCTGCCGATGGGTTGCTGGTGCCGGGGCAGGCGGGTCGCGATGATGGTCATCGCTGTGGGGATCATGGCCCCGCCGGTAAGCCCCTGGCCGATGCGGCCGACGATCATGACCGGGAGGCTGGAAGAAATACCGCAGAGGACGGAGAAGCCGGTGAACAGCAGCGTGGCCCCCAGCAGGAAGAGCCGGAGGCCCAGCAGCTGCTCCAACCAGGCGGTCAGGGGAATGATGATGATCTCCGCCACCAGATAGGCGGTGGCGATCCAGGTGCCCTCCGTGCCCGTCGCGCCAATTTCCCCCTGGATCGTGGGCAGGGCGGAATTCACGATGGAAACGTCCAGGGTGGCCATGAAGGCGCCCAGCGTGCCGGCCGCGACCGCCAGCCAGGCCGTGAGGTCGGCGTTGGTGCGGCCCGCCGTGTCCTGCGCGGTCACCATGTCAGGTGCCCTGCCGGACAGCGGATCGCTGCTCGCGGTCGATGCGGGCCGGCACATCCTTGGCTCCGCGGGTATCGACGGTCGCTGTTACCGACAGGCCGGGGATAAGCAGTTGCCGGGTTTCAGGCCCGGCCTCCAGGATGATGCGCACCGGCACGCGCTGGACGATCTTGGTGAAGTTGCCGGTGGCGTTCTGGGGCGGAAGCAAGGAGAACTGGGCGCCCGTGCCAGGCGCGATGCTGGCCACCCGTCCGCTCAACTCTTGGCCGCTGAGGGCGTCGACCGTGATCTTCACTGGCTGGCCCGGCCGCATCAGCCCGATCTGCGTTTCCTTGAAATTGGCCTCGATGTCGACCTTGTCCGCCGGGACAATGGACAGCAGCCGTGTTCCGGGCTGGGCCAACTGCCCCAGCATGACCGTCTTGTCCCCCACCCGGCCGGCCGCCGGCGCGCGGATCAGTGTGGCCTCCAGATTGACGGCCGCGGCGTCCAGCTGCGCCTGGGCCGCGTCCGCCTGGGCCATCGCCTGCTGCAACTGGGTCTTGAGCGTGGCGCTCCGACGCTGGGCCATGCTCAAGGCGGCCCGTTGGGCTGTCACGTCGGCCGCTGAGGCGCTGGCGGTCTGGCGCAGCTGGGCCAGGCGCTCAGCCGGTTCGGCGCCGGATTTGGCCAAAGGCTCATACCGTATGATTTGGCTGCGGTCGAAAATCGCCCGTGCTTCAGCGGCATCCAGTTGGGCCTGGGCGCGTTCGATTGCCGCGATCTGCTCCGCCATCGAGGCGCGGATGTTCTCGGCGTTGGCCTTGGCTACAGCGACCTGGGCTTGGGACTGGGCCACCTGGGCCCGATAGTCACGGGGGTCGATCCGCAGCAGCGGCTGGCCGGCCTGAACCTCGGCGTTATCCTCCACCAGGACCTCGGCGACATAGCCGGCAACCTTGGATGAGATGACGATGGCATCGGCGTGGACGTAGGCGTCATCCGTTTCCTGGAAATAGCGCCCCTGGACCTGATGATAGGCATAGCCGGCGCCGGCCGCGCCCACCAAGGTCGTGATCAGGATGGTGGATAGAAAACGTCCACCGCGGCGAGCGGGGGGCGGGGCGGGTGTCGGCGACCCAGGGGCGGTCTCTGCCATGGTGGACTTCGGCTGACGGAGGATGGCGCGCAGAGCGGAAAAGGTGAAACCGGATTGCCCGTTTTCACGGCGCGGCCTTGTGGGGATTTCCTATCAGGTGCGACGGCAAATGGAAAGTTTAATCGAACGATATCGTATCATTATAAGGATGCTTGGCCGGGTCGGGCCCGGAGGCGCAATGGCAAAGAAAAAGCAAGGCCGTGGGTGTCCACGACCTTGCCGAGTTATGAATCGGAGAGAAGAACAATGTCGCCGAGGCGACACTACGCTGGTTACTTCGCCGGAATCTTGGCGAATTCAGCGTCCAGTTGCGCCAGGACCTTGTCATTCACCTGGTCCGGCGAATACTGCTGAATATCCTTGAGGGTCATGGCGCGGGCCATGTCGATCTGGTCGTTGCTGGTCATGCCGGGGATGTACTTGTCCAGCAGCGCCTTGGCGGCCGGATCATCCAGCAGCTTGCCGATTTCGGTTTCGGCGGTGCTGTAATGGGCCGGGGCGGCGTGCGCAGCAGCGGCCGGCGCGGCCGACTGGGCGAAAGCGGCGTGGCTTAGCGGGGCAGCGGCGACCGCGATGGCGAGGGCGGTGTATTTCAGAAACGACATGGCGATCTCCCAGTGTTTTGGCATCCCTGCGGCGGGCTGCTGTCGGATTAAAACGAACGGTGACGTTCTAATATAGGCCGGGCGCTTTGTCCACGACCATGTGAAGTGACTCAGGTGGACGGCGGCAGAATTTTGTTCATGCGCAGCCACAGCAGGAACGAGTCCAGCCAGGCCGCCGCCGTCGTTCCCGGATTGCCGGCCGCGAAGCCGTGCCCGTCCTTTTGATAGACATGGAGTTCCACGGGCCGGTGCGCTTGGCGCCAGCTTTGGATGAGGCCGAAATCCGTCTTGGACAGCAGCGGATCATCGATGGCCATCACGGCGAACAGGGGCGGGGCTTTCTCGGGCACGGTCTCGGCGTTCATCGGTCCATAAATGGGTGCGATGAAGGCAGGCATGCTGTCCGGCGTGGCCCGCAAGGTGACGGCAAGTATGGTCCGGGCGCCGGCGGAAAATCCCATCAGTCCGACGCGTCCAGGATCCACGCCCCAATCGGCCGCGTGGGTGCGTACCAGCTTCAGGGCTGCTTCGGCGTCCTCCACCGCGGGGGGGAACGCCGGCCAAGGGGTGCCGGCCGGTGCCTGGGCCATCTCGGCCAAGCGGCTCGTCATGAGCTTGGCGAACGCCGGCGGGTCGGCGGGGGTCGGGATCAGCCGGTACTTGAGGACGAAGGCGGCGACGCCATGATCCGCCAGCCAGTGCGCGATCGACCAGCCCTCGTTATTCATGGACAGGACACGGTAGGCCCCGCCGGGCGCGACGATAACGGCGGCACCGGTGGCCTTGTCCTTGTCCGGCAGCACGGGCGTAAGGGTCGACTGGGTGACATTGCGCACCGCCAGTTGCACCCCACGGCCATACCAAATTTCTTCAGCGGCGCCATTCTCGACACCACCGGTGCCAAGAATGATGGCGTTGGGGTTGGCTGGGGGAGCGGCCTGTTGCGCGCCGGCGGGCGCGTTGGCGGCCATGGCCGAAATGAGTGCGCCCATCAGGAGGGCGTATCGTGTCCGGGCGAGCATGAGACGGGCTTACTGCAGGTTCACGAAGGCGCCACCGTCCACCAGCAGGGCGGCGCCGGTGACATAGCGGGCCAGGTCCGACGCCAGGAAGACGATGGGGCCGGCCAGGTCCTCAGGCGCGCCGAGACGGCCTAAAGGCACGCGGGCGGCCATGCGGGTGCGCTTGCCTTCGTCCGCCAGGTCGTCCTTGTTGATTTCGGTCAGGATGGTGCCGGGCAGCACGGAATTGCAGCGGATGCCGTGGCGGCCCAGGGCGATCGCCGCCGACTGCATCAGGGAATGCACCCCGGCCTTGGTCGGGGTGTAGTGCGTCTGATATTCGCCGCCAACCAGGGCGGAGATGGAAGACACCGCGATGATGGAGCCGCCATTCCCCTGAGCCACCATACGGTTGGCGGCCGCCTGCACCATGTAGTAGGCGCCGTGTAGGTTGACCCGCATCGTCCGTTCCAGCGTCTCTGCCGGCATGTCGAGGAAGGCGTGGAAGGGGCAGATGCCGGCGTTGTTGACGAAAACGTCCACCTTGCCCAGGGCGTCGCAGGCGCGGGTTATGAAGTCGGTGGCGGTGGCCGGATCGGCGACGTCACCCTTGATTGCCACGGCAAGCCGCCCAAAGGCCTTGATTTCCGCCACGCAAGAGGCGGCGCCGGCGTCGTCGGAGTGATAGTTGATGGCGACGTCGGCACCGTGCAGCGCGGCGCCGATGGCGGCCGCCCGGCCGATGCCGGTCGATGCGCCAGTCACTAGAACGACCTTTCCGGCGAGTAGTGGCGTTGCCATGGTGCAGTATCTCCCAGTCATAATTCTATGATTTCGGTCATGCTGACAATTTATCAGACATGGAATCTCGACTATGAAGTCAATAAGGCGGATGCTCTAGGTGGTTGTTTCTTAAGGATTTCCACAATCCTGAGAATCATTGCCGATTGACGTCCCATACAAATGTGAGGATCGGATCTTTCTGGCTCTTGCCTTGGCCGTGATCGCACCACGGTCTGTTTACGGGCATCTTCCCGTTGACGCGATTTTTTCTATCATATAGAACACAATTCCATCATATGGCAATATCCAATCTCGGCGGTACCTGCGAAGCGCGGGAACGCCGGGCGAGAAGCAAGGTCAAGGGAGGGGTTGATGCTGCCGAAGATCAAACAGGTGCGCGCCTATGTGGTGCGCGGCGGCGGTGCGGACTATCACGACCAGGGCGATGGCCACTGGATCGACGACCATATCGCCACGCCCATGGCCAAGTACCCGGAATACCGGCAAAGCCGGCAGAGCTTCGGCATCAACGTGCTGGGCACCCTGGTGGTGGAGATCGAGGCGGAGAACGGCACTGTCGGCTTCGCCGTCACCACGGGCGGCGAGCCCGCCGCCTATATCGTGGAAAAGCACCTAGCCCGCTTCCTGGAGGGCCGCAGCCCCACCGATTATGAGAAGATCTGGGACCAGATGTACTTCGGGACCCAGTACTACGGTCGCAAGGGCCTGGTGGTGAACGCCATCTCCGGCGTCGACCTCGCCCTGTGGGACCTGCTGGGCAAGCTGCGGCAGGAGCCGGTGTACCAGCTGCTCGGCGGGGCCGTGCGCGATGAGCTCAGCTTCTACGCCACCGGCGCGCGGCCGGACCTGGCCAAGGGCATGGGTTTCATCGGTGGCAAGATGCCCCTGCACCACGGCCCCGCCGAGGGCGAAGAAGGCCTGGCCAAAAACATCGCCGAGCTGGCCACCATGCGGGAGCGGTGTGGCGAGGACTTCTGGCTGATGTTCGATTGCTGGATGGCGCTGGACCTGAACTACGCCACCCGCCTGGCCCACAAGGCCAAGGAATATGGCCTGAAGTGGATCGAGGAGGCGCTGAGCCCCGACGATTACTGGGGCTATGCCGCCCTGAAGAAGGCCGCCCCCGCCGGCATGCTGGTGACCACCGGCGAGCATGAGGCCACCCGCTGGGGCTTCCGCATGCTGATGGAGATGGAGTGCTGCGACATCATCCAGCCCGACGTGGGCTGGTGTGGCGGCGTCACCGAGCTGCTGAAGATCTCCGCCATGGCCGACAGCCGGGGCGTCATGGTCATCCCCCATGGCTCCAGCGTCTACAGCTATCACTTC
Organism: Nitrospirillum bahiense; assembly: GCF_007828025.1. NCBI lineage: Bacteria > Pseudomonadati > Pseudomonadota > Alphaproteobacteria > Rhodospirillales > Azospirillaceae > Nitrospirillum > Nitrospirillum bahiense. The sequence continues at coordinate 139,018 of NZ_VITO01000009.1, read as the reverse complement.
GTCATCACCCGGCATAACAGCCCGTTCGCCGAGTTCCTGATGATGGCGCCCAAGGCCGACCAGGTTCAGCCCATGTTCCATCCCCAGCTGCTGGGCGAGCCCGTTCCGGTCAATGGCCGCCTCAAGGCCACGGCCTTGGACAAGCCCGGTTTCGGTGTGGAGCTCAACCCCGCCGTCACCCTGCACCGCCCCTATACGCACTAAGGATCATTTCTTATGAAGCTCTGTCGCTTTGGCCGCCGCGGCGAAGAAAAGCCGGGCTTGGTCGACGCCGATGGCGTCATCCGTGACCTGTCCTCCCGCATCGCCGACATCACGCCGGCGGCGCTGACGTCCGACGTGTTGGCCCGTCTGTCCGCCGTTGATCCGGCCAGCCTGCCGGCCGTGCCCGGCACGCCTCGGTATGGCGTGCCGGTGCGGGGCATCGGCAAGATCGTGGCCATCGGCCTCAACTATGAGGACCATGCCATCGAATCCAATCTGCCCATCCCGACCGAGCCGGTGATGTTCGCCAAGGCCCTGTCCAGTCTGACGGGGCCGAACGATGAGGTGATGCTGCCCAGGAACTCCACCCACAGCGACTGGGAGGTGGAACTCGGCGTCGTCATCGGCAAGACCTGCCGCTATGTCGAGGAGGCCCAGGCCCTGGATCATGTGGCGGGTTACGTCCTGGCCAATGACGTGTCGGAACGCTTCAATCAGAAGCAGCGCGGCACGCAGTGGAGCAAGGGCAAGGGCCACGACACCTTCTGCCCGGTGGGCCCCTGGCTGGTGACGGCCGATGAGGTGGGCGACCCGCAGGATCTGGGCATGTGGCTGGACGTGAACGGTCAGCGCATGCAGACCGGCAATACCCGGACGATGATCTTCAACGTCCGCCAAATCATCGTCTACGCCAGCCAGTACATCACCCTGTTCCCCGGTGACCTCATCATCACCGGTACGCCACCGGGCGTTGGCGAAGGGAAGAAGCCGTCCCCCATCTTCCTCAAGGCGGGTGACGTTATGGATTTGGGGATCGCGAAGCTGGGAACCCAGCGGCAGCAGGTGGTGGAATGGCGCCACCTGGGGGATGAGGTGCTGGCATGACCGTGTTCAAGGATCGTTTTGCGGGCCGCACGGCCATCGTCACCGGTGGCGCCTCCGGCCTGGGCAAGGAAACCGCCCGCCGCCTGGTGGCGGAAGGGGCCAAGGTCGCCCTCTGGGACAATAATCCCGACACCTTGGCCGCTGCTGCGGACGAGGTGGGCGCCACCTTCAGCGTGGCGCTGGACGTCACCGATGCCGATGCCGTCGCGGCGGCGGCCCAATCCAGCCACCAGGCGCTTGGCGGACGGCTGGACGTGCTGGTGGCCTCCGCCGGCATCACCGGTGCCACCGTGCCGGTGCACGAGTTCCCGCTGGACAGCTGGCGCCGCACCATCGACATCAACCTGAACGGCTTGTTCTATTGTTGCCGTGCGCTGGTGCCGCTGATGCTGGCCAACGGCTATGGCCGCATCGTCAACGTCGCGTCGGTGGCCGGCAAGGAGGGCAACCCCAACGCCAGCGCCTATTCCGCCAGTAAAGCCGGCGTTCTGGGTTTCACCAAGTCGCTGGGCAAGGAACTGGCCGGAAAGGGCGTGATGGTCAACAGCCTGACCCCCGCGACCTTCGAAAGCCCCATCCTGGCCCAGCTGCCGCAGAGCCAGGTGGACTACATGCGCTCCAAGATTCCCATGGGGCGCCTGGGCCATGTGGAGGAGAGCGTGGCCATGGTCTGCTTCATGGCCAGCGAGGAATGCAGCTTCACCACGGCGTCGACCTTCGATACCTCAGGCGGTCGCACGACGTACTAGCCTTCTCCTCTGACGGCTAAGAACAAAGGGAGGATAGGCGATGGATGCGATTCCGTTCGTAGATGCCCACGTCCATTTCTGGAACCTGGATCGGCTCAAGTACGCTTGGCTAACACCGCCGTTCTCGGACGACGGGCCGAATGGCAGCACCGAAGCCATCGCCCATACCTATCTGCCTGACGCCTACCGGGAAGAACTGGCCCCATGGTCGCCGGTCGGTGCCGTGCATATTGATGCCGGCGCCGACCCGGCCCAGGCGCTGGAAGAAACCGCCTGGCTGGAACAATTGGCGGAGGAGGGCGGCTTGCCCAGCGCCATTGTCGCCTTCGCCGCCCTTGATGGCGGTGATGTCGAACAGATGCTGGAGCAACAGGCCGCCTACCCCCGGGTACGAGGCATCCGGCACATCGCCAATTGGCACCTGGATCCGCGCCGGACCTATAATCGCAACGATCCACTGGCCAATCCGGCCTGGCGGCAGGGCTATGCCCGGTTGGCCCGTCACGGCCTGTCGTTCGACCTGCAATGCTACCCGGGTCAGCTGGCCGCCGCTGCGGAGTTGGCGGCGGCCCATCCGGAGATACCGCTGATCCTGAACCATTGCGGCATGCCGCTGCTGCATGAGCCGGGTGGCTTGGCTTTCTGGCGGGCGGGCATGCGCGCTTTGGCCGCCCTGCCGCACGCGGCGGTGAAGCTTTCGGGCTTCGGCCTGGTGGATCGGGGATGGACGGTGGACAGCATCCGGCCGTTGATCCTTGAGACCATCGATCTCTTCGGCGCGAACCGCTGCATGGTGGCCAGCGATTTTCCCACGGACCGTCTGTTCGGGAACATCGATCGCGTCATGGGCGCCTATCACCAGATTCTGGGTGGCTTCTCGCTGGATGAGCGGCGGGACCTGTTCGGGCGCAACGCCGCCCGCATCTACCGCATCGCGGCCTAACACCTGCGCCCCAAGCGCTAGGACAGAGTGACAATAAGGGCAGCCGCCGGCGCCCAGGGAGGGGCAGTTTCATGAGTGTATACACAGCATCGGTCCATAAGCAGGTGGCGCATGATCAGGTGGCGCCGCGGGTTCTGCGCACGGCGCTGGCCTTCGCCATCAGCCTGTTTTTTATCTGGGGCTTGGCTTATGGCCTGCTGGACGTGCTGAACAAGCATTTCCAGGACACGCTGCACGTGGGCACGGCGCAGTCGACTTGGCTGCAGATTGCCTATTTCGGGGCTTACCTGCTGGTCAGCCTGCCCGCCGGCCTTCTGCTGCAGCGGGTGGGATACAAGGTCGGCATCCTGATTGGGCTGATGGTCACCGCCCTGGGCGCGTTGCTGTTCATCCCGTCCGCATCGCTGGGCCAGTTCCTGCCCTTCGTGCTGTCGATGTTCGTGCTGGCCTCGGGTCTCGCCTGTCTGGAAACCGCCGCCGACAGCTACGTCAACGTCTTGGGGTCCCCTGAACTGGCGTCGCGCCGACTCAATCTGGCGCAGTCCTTCAATGGCCTGGGCACCTTCATCGGGCCGCTGATCGGCGGCAGCCTGTTCTTCAAGGGAACCGCCGCCGGCGAGGGCGCGCATGACAACGTCCAGCTGATCTACGCCATCATCGGCGTGGCCATCGCCGTTTTCGCTCTGGTGGTGGGCCGCGCGCACCTGCCGGAAATCGCGGAGCCGGAGCACGCCAGCGATGGCGCGGACGGACGGCCCCTGTACCAGCATCGCCACTTCGTCCTGGGCGTGCTGACCCAGGCCATCTACATCGGGGCGCAGGTTGGGTGCGGCGCGCTTTTCGTCAACGTCGCCATCGATACCTGGGCGGGCCTCGATGCCCAAGGCGCCGCCTATCTGCTGTCCCTGGCGCTGGTACTGTTTATGGCCGGCCGCTTCGTCGCCACGGCCCTGTTGGGACGGATTTCGCCACGGGTCCTGCTGACCCTGTTCGCGGTCATCAATGTCGCGCTGTCGCTGGTCGTGGCGGCGGGCCTCGACCGGGTGTCGTTGATCGCGATGATCGCGGTCTTCTTCTTCATGTCCACCATGTTCCCGACCATCTTCGCGCTGGGCGTCCAGGGCCTGGGGCCGAATACCAAGCGCGGCGCCTCCATGATGGTCATGGCCATCGGCGGCGGCGTCGTCCTGCCTTACCCCATGGGCCTGATCGCCGAGGCCTACGGCTTCCCGGCGGCTTATATCCTGCCGGCGCTGGGTTTCGTGGTGGTCGCCCTGTACGGCGCCCGGGGGGCACGGTACAGCGCCTGATGCGCCCGGTGACGTCGCAAGCCTGGGACGGCGATTCCCATTCTTTGCACCCGGGTCCCAGGCCCCGGGAATAGTCGATTGCCGAGGGGATGCATTCCGCATGCCGCGCAGGGGAGGTTGATCTCCGACCGGTCACGTCGCGACTTTCTTACTGCATACCCGCGGCGGAATCGCTTCTGTCCCGATCTTAATGCGGGGGGCCGTGCGCCCTTTGGATCGCGTGCCCCGCGCCCACTGCAGTAAAGGGCGGCTATGGAAAATCCCGGAGGTTAATTATACTGCTGAATTCCTTTCGCAATAGGCCGCTGCCCGCCGTCTAGGCCGGCAAGCGCGGGCGTCGAACCACCGCCGTTTGTCTTTGGTTCTGCTTACCTGCCCAGGCGCTGCGGCGGGCCGTTGGTGCTGGCGTGGGGAAAATGCTGGACAGCACATCCCGTCCAGGGAATTGTACGTTAGCGTGTTATTGAGTATTGACTTACTAACACCAAAAAGTAAGATGCCATCCCATAATTAGGGAAAACGGCGGCGCCATATAGAGCGTAGCCGCAAGGGAGGGCACAATTTTGCGCGATCTAAAATCCATTCTGCTTGTCTCGACCATGATGGCCGCTGGCGTTGCCTCGCCCGCCTTTGCCCAGGTCGCCGCAGCGGAGCAGGCGCCCAGTGATGACCTGATGGAAATCATCGTGACGGCCGAGAAGCGCGCCGAGCGCCTGCAGGATGTGCCGAAGTCCGTCGACGTGGTGACGGGTGACACGGTCGACAAGCTGAACCTGCGCGAGTTCTCGGATATCCAGCAGTTGGCCCCGGGCCTCAGCCTGGATTCCAAAGAACCGAACACCAATTCCATCACCGTGCGTGGTGTCGGTTTCGATCCGAACTCTGGCACGCAGCCGACGGTCAACGTCTACTTCAACGAGACCCCGCTGGACACCAACAGCGCCTTCCGCAGCCTGTACGACATCGGGCAGATCGAGGTGTTGCGCGGGCCGCAGGGAACCTTGCGGGGCCGTACCTCGCCCTCCGGCGCCATCACCATCGCCAGCCGGCAGCCGGACCTGGACAAGGTCAGCGGCTACGTTCAGCAGACCTTCACGACCCAGGATGGCATCAACACTCAGGCCGCCGTCGGGGCGCCGATCGTTGATGGCAAGCTGGCCTTCCGCATCGCCGGCCTGTTCGACCGCAATGACGCGGCCGATGCGCACAACATCCGCAATGGCAGCGACGACGGTGACAAGACCCGCAGTGTTCGCGCCAGCTTGGCCTTCAAGCCGACCGAAGACCTGACCTTCGTCCTGACCCACCAGTTCATGGACAACTACACGGTCGCCAACCCGATCGCCTTCTCCGTCGGTGGCTCCACGGCGACGCCCTACCTGACACCCGGGGATCGCGTTTCGCTGACCAATGGGCCGACCGAATACCACTACACTGGCAACGTGACCACGCTGACGGGCGAGCTGGATCTGGGTGGCGTCGCCATCAACTACGTGGGTGGATATCAGCAGATCAGCAATGACCGGGTGTCCGACTTGGCGCGGGGAGGGTCGATCCCGAACTACTCCCAGATGCAGTATGTGAATACCAATATCCATCAGGTCTCACAGGAACTGCGCCTGACATCCCAGGGGCGGGATTTCTGGAACTACCTGGTCGGCGTCTACTATGACAACGTCAATTCCCCGACCAGCGTGAACCAGGCTCAGATATTACCCTTCGCGCTGTCCCCCACGCCGATGCCGCCGCTGTCTTTTGGCGTCTTCAATGTGGGGATCGATGCTCCCGCCTCCATCCAGGATTATGCGATCTTCACCGATCACCGTTTTAAGATCACGGACAGCGATTTGATCGAGGTTGGCGGCCGCTATCAGGAGCAGCACTTCGACCACGCCTTCAATCAAACCCTGAGCGGCCCCATTTTCGGCCCCAATCCCATTACGCAGGCCGGGATCGCGCCTGACATGCAGAAGGGGATTTCCGGCCAGTTCACGGGATCGGCCAGCTACAAGCATGACTTCAGCCGCGATCTGACGGCCTACTTCAGCTATGGCCGCTCTTATCGTCCGGGTGGCGTCATCGCGACGACGGCGGCCCTCGACCAAAGCCTGCTGCTGTACAAGCCCGAGAAGTCCGACTCCTATGAAATCGGCCTGAAGGGCGCGCTTCTGGACCGCAAGCTGCGATTCACGTTGAGCGCCTACCAGCAGGATTTCCAGAACTACCAAGCCTATACCGGTTCCTACCTGTCGGTATCGACCGCGCGTAACGGCATTCCGGACAATAACGCGGCCTTCACCTTCAATGCCGACGCCCAGGTTCGGGGCTTCGAGGCCACCCTGGCCGGCCAAATTACCGAGCATCTGCAGTTCGGGGTGAGTGGCACCTACAACAGCACCCAGTTCAAGAACGCGCTGGCTCCCTGCAACGACTACAACGGCGATGGTGTTGCGGACTCGGTTGGTACGCCATCGGTGCCTATGGGCCAGCAGGTCGCGTTTTGCCATCTTAACGGCCGCTTGAGCGATCAGGCGGACTGGAGCTTGAGCGCCAACTTCGAATATGACGTTCCGCTGTGGGGGAACAACGAAGGCTTCGTGCGCGGCCTCGTGAACTATATCCCGAAGCGGACGGACCCCTTCCAGAACATCAGCTACAGTGACCTGATCAACAACAGCTTGTTCCTGGGGCTGCGCGATAAGGACGGGGCCTATGAGGTTTCGGTCTTCGCGAAAAACCTGGCGGACGTCTCCACGCTGACGACACGCGGCGCCGCACAGGTGGACTACAGCTACTACGCGTCGGGCTACGCCATCGGGACGCCGGTGCGTCCGCGGGAGTTCGGTCTGAACCTCCGCTACGCCTTCGGCCAGTAAGGGGGGGATAGCATGCGCCTTGCCATGGCCGCCGCTGCGTCCGGGTTGGCGTTGATGGCGGGTTGGGCTGCGGCGGGGGAAACCCCGTCGCAGGCCGACGCCAAGGCCCAGGCCCTTCTGGAGCAGATGACCCAGGACGAAAAAATCGGCCTATTGCATGGGCCGATGTTGGCGCTGGTCCAGCGCTCCAAGCGACCGGACGGTGTCGTGATCGGCGCGGGCTATATCGCCGGGGTTCCCCGGTTGGGCATCCCCGCCCTCACGGAAACCGACGCCAGCCTGGGCGTGTCGAACCTGAACAATCAGCGGCCCGGCGACGTCGCGACCGCCCTTCCGTCCGGATTGGCTGTCGCCTCCAGTTGGGACCCAGAGGTGGCGTATCGTGGCGGTGCCATGATCGGCGCGGAGGCCCGTGCCAAGGGCTTCAACGTCATGCTGGCCGGCGGTGTGAACCTGGTGCGCGACCCGCGTGGCGGGCGCAATTTCGAGTATCTGGGGGAGGACCCTCTGCTGGCGGGCCGGCTGGCGGGACGCTCCATCGCCGGCGTGCAGTCCAATCATATCGTCGCCACCATCAAGCATTTCTCCATGAACGACCAGGAGACGGGGCGGAACGTCCTGTCGGTCAACATGGCGGAAGCGCCCATTCGCGAGAGCGACCTGCTTGCTTTCCAGATTGGCATCGAGACCGGCGATCCGGGCTCGGTCATGTGCGGCTACAACCGGGTCAATGGCGTCTACGCCTGCGAGAATCCCTTCCTGCTGAATGACGTTCTGCGGCGCGACTGGGGCTTCAAGGGCTGGGTCATGTCGGACTGGGGGGCGGTCCACTCCACCGAAGCCTTGGTCCATGGACTAGATCAGCAGTCGGGCGACCAACTGGACCTGAAGAAATATTTCTCCACGTCGCTGGAGGAAGAGATCGCGCAGGGGCGGATTCCCCAGGTGGCAGTGGACACCGCCGTGCGGCGCATCGTGCGGACCCTGTTCGCGCGCGGGGTCATCGACAACCCGGCCATCCCGGGTGATTCCATCGACTACGACGCCCATGCCGCTGTCGCGCAGGCGACGGCGGAAGCCGGCATGGTCCTGCTGCGGAACGAGCGGGATGTCCTGCCCCTAGCGGCCACCGCCAAGCGCATCGCCGTCATCGGGGGGCATGCGGATATCGGCGTTTTGTCCGGCGGTGGCTCCAGTCAGGTCACCCCAGTGGGTGGCTTCGCGCTAGTGGTCAAGCGCCCGGGGACGGGGGCTTCGTCCTTCGCCAGCCGCAGCTACGGTCCGTCGTCACCGCTGGCGGCGTTGCGGGCCGCGCGCCCGGACGCGACGGTGGAGTTCAACGACGGCCATGATCCGGTGGCCGCGGCCGCTATGGCGCATGATGCCGATGTAGCGATCGTGTTCGTGGAGAAGTGGGCGACCGAGGCGGAAGATGCCAAGGACTTGGCGCTTGAGGATGGACAGGACGCGCTAATCGCCGCTGTCGCGGCGGCCAATTCACGAACTATTGTGGTGCTGGAAACGGGCAATGCCATCAGCATGCCATGGCGGGATCAGGTGCAGGGCATCCTGGCCGCCTGGTTCCCGGGCCAGCGGGGGGGTGAGGCCATCGCGCGGGTGCTGACCGGGGCCGTCAACCCTTCCGGTCGCCTGCCGATCACCTTCCCGGCCAGCGAGAAGCAACTGCCCAACCCCATGCTGCCGGGTGGTGACGCCCAGCCAGCGGATAAGGAGACGCGGGCGGTTTACGGTATCCAGGCGGGGCTGAAGCCGTTTGACATCAGCTATCCCGAAGGGTCCGACGTGGGGTACCGGTGGTTCGCCAAGACCGGCGCGCGGCCGCTCTACGCCTTCGGCTACGGCCTCAGCTATACCCGTTTCCGCTATGACGGGCTGAAGATCGCCGGCGGCGACACGCTGCGGGTGCGGTTCACCGCCACGAACACCGGCGGCCGTGAAGGGGCAGATGTGCCTCAGGTCTATGTTTCGCGCAACGGCCGGGCCAAGCGTCTGATCGGCTGGGACAAGCCGACGCTGAAGCCGGGGGAAAGCCGCGAGGTTACCGTCACGGCCGATCCCCGCGTCATTGGTGATTTCGATGCCAAGGCCCAGCGCTGGGTGGTCCCGGCGGGCGACTATCGCGTTGAGGTCGGCGCATCCGCTGAGGATGTGGCGTTGGCAGGTATGACCCATCTTGGCCGGCAAACAATAAAGCCCTGATCCCTGGGAAGGAAACGCGTGATGAGCAGGTGGCACCCTCTTCTGGCAGGGGCCTGTGCCCTGGCCCTTCTCTTCGGGGCCCAAGCGGGTAAGGCCCAGACCTTGGAGCAGGTGTTTCAGGCGCCGCCCAAGGAGATGCGGCCGCGTCTGCGCTGGTGGTGGCCGGGCGACGCTGTGAACGCCGACGAGTTGCGGCGCGAAATCAAGGTGCTGGATGAGGCGGGATTCGGCGGTGCCGAAATCCAGTCCTTCAATCCTGGCGTGCCCGGCCTCAGCCAGGCGGAGCGTGACACGATCAACGGCTATGCCACCCCGCCGTTCTTCGCCCATGTGAAGGCCGCGGCGGAGGAAGCGTCGGCACGGGGACTGACCCTCGACTACACGCTGGGGTCCGCGTGGCCATCCGGCGGTGGCTTCGCCATTCCGCCGGAAAAGGCCTACGTGGAGCTGACCATGGCGTTCACCGAGGTCAGCGGCGGCAAGGGGCCGGTCAAGGTGGCCGTCCCCAGCCGGACCAAGCGCATGGGCGCCATTTCGGGCTTTGATCCCCGGGGCAAGGATCCGAGGGTGGCGGACTGGCCGGCCCGGCTGGACGCGCGGGCCAAGATCGTGGCGGTGATCGCCGTCAAGGGCAACGGCCCGGCACTGCAGCCGGCACCTCCCGCCCAAGGTCTGGTACTCTACCCCTGGCGCCATGTGGATATGCCTGGTCAGCTGGACGAAGGCAGTGCGTTGGTGCTGACCGACAAGCTGCGGGACGACGGCACGCTGGATTGGACACCGCCGGCGGGGACTTGGCAGGTCTTCGTCTTCAAACAGTATGCCGTCAACATGGGGATCCTGGCAGGTACCGGTGAGGGGCCGCAGCTGACCCTGGACCATATGGACCCGTCCGCCTTCGCCGCCCATGTGGCGCGGGTGGCGGACCCGCTGCCGTCGGCTCTGGGTCCCGCCTTTTCCGCGGTCCGCTCCACCTTCGTGGACAGCCTGGAGCTGATGCAGGATCTGCCCTGGACCGAGAATTTCCTGGCGGAATTCAAGAAGCGCCGCGGCTATGACCTTACCCCCTATCTACCCCTGGTGCTGCAGCCGGGCTGGATGCAGGCCTGGGGGGAATACTGGTCGCCCCCCTATTTCGAGGCGGGGGACAGCACGGCGGAGCGTGTGCGGGCCGACTACCGCCGCACCGTCTCCGACCTGATGTTCGATGGCTTTGTCGATCCGTTCGTCGCCTGGAATCATGCGCACGGCCTTCAGGCGAAGTTCCAGGCACATGGCGGCGCGCTCGACATCGTTCGGGGCTATGGCGCCGCCGACATACCGGAGACGGAGGACTTGGCGGGGGCCGATCCCTACTTCATGCGCTTTGCCCGTTCCGGCGCCGACCTCTATGGTCGGGCCATCGTGTCGGCGGAGAGCTTGTGCTGGAAGGATCGCCCCTATTCGGTTACGCCCGACGAATTGCGCCAGCGAGCGGACCTGATCTTCGCCAGTGGCGTCAACAGCCTGGTGATTCACGGCACCAATTATCGGCGCGATGGCGTGGCATGGCCCGGCTGGCACGCCTTCCAGCCCAGCGCGTTCTCGCTCGGCTTCAGCACCATGGTCAACGAGGCCAACCCGATCTGGGCCGGTGTCCCCACGTTGGCGGCATATTTCGCCCGTACCCAGGCGGTGCTGCGCCAGGGCAAGCCCGTGGTGCCGGTGGCCTATTTCTACGGCCAGGTCGGCTACTATGCCGGCATCGAGGACCGGGGCGCGGACGCCGAGTTGGCGCAGCGCCATTTCCTCGCGGGCGGCTATGACTTCGACCGCGTCAATCCCGATGCGTTGGCCCACGCCCGCGTGGAAGACCACCAGCTGGTTTCCGCCGGGGGCGCCCGGTACCCGGTTCTGGTCCTGCCGCCGGTGGACGGCATCGCGGCCGAGACGGCGGAGCAGATTGCCGCCTTCGCCCAGGCCGGGCTGCCGGTTGTCTTCGCCGATCACGCGCCCACCCGTGACGAAGGGCTGGCCAACCATGAAGCCCGGGATGCTCGCGTCCGGGTGGCGGTGGCGGCCACCCTCCAGGCCGGTGCGCGTGTCGTGCCAGCTGATGGCGTGGTGGATGCCTTGCGCCTGATCCAGGTGCCGGCCAACTTGCGCTTCACGGGCGATCCCACGGACGTGGTCTACGTGCAGCGTCGTGTGGGCGATCAGCTGGTGACCTTCCTGCATAACGCTGGTGGGCAGTCCCGCGACGCCAGTTTGGTGTTGCCGGGTCGCGGCGCCGTTACCCGCTGGAACGCTTTGGATGGCACCATCACAGCGGCCAGCGGCGTCCAGTCCGTGGGCGGTGGCACAGCGGTTCCCCTGACGTTGCCGGCTGGTGCCAGCGCGCTGCTGGTGCAGGATACCCGCTTGCCACCGCCGCCCGCCCCGGCCCCGGTTCTCGTGACCCATAAGGTATTGCCCCAGGATGGCTGGACCTTACTGGTGAATGGCCATGGTCCCAAGGGGGTGTCGGTCAGCCGGCCGCTGACGGTCACCACCCTGGGCGACTGGTCGCAAACCACTGGGCTGGGCGACTTCGCTGGCGAGGGGGCCTACCAACGCACAGTCGAGGTCGAGCGATCCTGGCTGGGCAGGGGACGGCACGTCCTTCTGGCCCTAGGCGAAGTCCACGACATGGCGGTCGTAACCATCAATGGACATCGCTTCCAGCCGCTGGTGACCCGGCCTTTCAAGGTGGATGTGACGGCGGCGCTGCGACCCGGTCGCAATACCCTGGAGATCACCGTCCTGAACACACCGCAGAACGCAATGGTCGATGCCAAGGCGCCAGGCTTCAAACTGCTGAAGCCTGTTCCCGCTGGCTTGGTCGGCCCTGTCGAGGTGGAGGTTATGCAATGAGGTTTCTGTCCATCACCCTGGGTAGCGTCCTGGCGTTGTCTTTGGCTGCGGCGACGGGCCCGGTTGTCGCTCAGGGCACCGCTGTGTCGGCGCAGGGATGGATCACTCATCCCGATGCCGCCACCAGGGAACGTCCCATCGTTCTCGATTTCCGGCGGACGTTCGAATTGGCCGCGGTGCCGTCGGCTTTTCCGGTCACAGTGACGGCTGACAACCGGTTCAACCTCTATGTCAACGGTGTGCGGGTGGCGATGGGTCCCTCCACCGGCGACATCGCTCATTGGCGGATGGAGGCGCTGGATCTCGCGCCATACCTGCGGCCGGGCCGGAACGTGATCGCGGCGGAGGTTTGGAATTTCGTGAAGCCGCCGCCGGTGCTGCCGCCCAATGCCACGGATGCGCAGAAGCGGGCGGCGGCCGGCGGCGAGTTGTTTTCCCAGACGGCCCCCATTTTCCAGCAGAGTGTCGATACAGGCTTCCGCCTGCGGGGTGATGGCCCAGCGGCCACTGTCGGTACCGATCAGGCCGGCTGGCGGGTTGCGGTGGACGGTGGGCGGTCGGCTGTCAACGGCTATCGCCAGGTGCGTCGCTGGTTCTATGTCGCAGGCTCGCCCGAGGTGATCGACGCCGCCAAGGCCAATTGGGATTGGATGGCGGTGGCGGAACCCAAGGGCGATTGGCGGGAGGCCGTGCCGGCACCAGAGGCCGCGGCCCGTACGTTGACGATCGACCGCCTGCCGCAGCAGGAGTATGCGCCGGTAGCAGCCGGAACGGTGGTGCGCAGCGATCTCGACGGGGGGAAAGCATTCCCCGGTCATGCCGTCACCGTGCCGGCCAATACCCACGTCAAGCTGTTGCTCCGCCGGGACGCGATGGTCTCTGCCTATCCGGAACTGGCGGTCAGCGGCGGCAAGGACGCGGTCATCAAACTGACCTATGCCGAGGCCCTGTACGACGATCAGTTCAAGAAGGCGGATCGCGATCTGGTGGACGACCGGAAGGCCTTCGGCATTTGGGATACGTTCACCGCCGACGGCGGGCGGCGGGCTTTCCAGCCGCTGTGGTGGCGGACGTGGCGTTATCTCGATATCGACGTGGTGACGCAGGGTGAACCCCTGACCCTGGACGGCCTGCGGGTCTTCGAGACCGGCTACCCGTTCCAGCAGATCGGAAGTTTCAGGAGCAGCGACCCGGTGCTTGACCATATCTGGCAGGTCGGCTGGCGCACGGCGCGGGTGGATGCGCATGAAACCTATATGGACACGGCGTTCTGGGAGCAGAACCAGTATGTCGGCGACACCCGGCTTCAGGCGCTGATCAGCTACGCTGTCGGCGGGGATCCCCGCCTGGCGGAACAGGCGATCGACGCCTTTGCCCAGTCGGATGTCGACGACGGGCTGGTTGAAGGGGCCTACCCGGTCCGCAACAGCAATGCCATCGCCCCCTTCTCCTTGTTGTGGGTGGGGATGTTGCATGACTGGTGGATGCAGCAGCCGGACACCGGTCCGGTGGTGCGGCACCTGGACCGCATGCGCAAGGTGCTGCATTGGTTTGAGCGCTATCAGGCGCCATCCGGGTTGCTGACCAAGAATCCGCAGTGGAACTTCATCGACTGGGCAGGGCAGCCGGCGACCGACCGCACCAAGTTCCCCTCCTATGGCAAGGATGGTGAAAGCTGTCTAATGTCCGTCAGCTGGCTGGGGGCGCTGCGCCAAGGGGCGGCGTTGGAAAAGGCGCTGGGGGATCCGGCCCAGGCGGCGGCGGACACGGCCCGTGCCGATGCTGTGCGGGCGGCGCTTCGGGCGCGTTGCTGGCAGGCGGGACGCGGCCTCTACGCCGACAATCCGGACGGCGACGTTTTCAGCCAGCACACCAATACCCTGGCGGTCCTCTATGACGTCGCCACGCCGGAGGAGGCGCCGGCCATCCTGCGGCGCATCACCAAGGCGGGGGGCGGCATCGATGCCCTGGACGGGATGTATGTCAGCAGCTACTACTTCGCCTGGTATCTGGCGCGGGCCTTCGTTCATGCCGGCCTGGCGAATGACTACCACGCGCTGCTGCAGACATGGCGTGACCTGCTGGCACTTCACTACACCACCTGGCCGGAGGAGCGCGGCAACACGCGCTCCGACACCCATGCCTGGAGCGCTCATCCCACCGCGGACCTTTTGGATATCGTCGCCGGCATCCAGCCCGGCGCCCCGGGATATGCCGCCGTCCGGATTCAGCCCGCCTTGGGAGCCCTGACCCAACTGGATGCGACGGCCGCGACGCCGCATGGCGCGGTGACCGTCCGCTATCGCGTGGTCGGCTCCAGGATGATGGCCGACATCCGGCGGCCGAAAGACCTGCCCGGTGAGTTCGTCTGGCAAGGCCGCACTTATCCCTTGGATGCTGTAGAGACGCACTTGAGCGTGCCGGCCCCTCGGCGGGAGGAACGGTGATGAGGCGCTTATCGGGGCTGGTGATTGCTCTGATGGTCGCTGTTGCGGGCGGGACCGCCTTCGGCCAGACCGCCCCGGTGGACCCGGCCCGCGTTCCGCCCGATACGCTGTCGCCCGCCTGGCAGCGGATGTGGCCGATCGTGACGGGGTTCAAGGCGGCGGAGGCGCCGCAGCCCGCCCTTAATGACCTCGTGGCATGGAAGCAGCAGCAAGATGCGGTTGACGAGCAGATGCAAAAGATGGCGTCCGGCGTCACCGCGGCCTATGGGGTGACGGTGGAGGCCAGCCTAATAGGCGGTGTGCCCACCCTGACCATCACGCCCAAGGACTGGGTGGATGACGGGCGTCTGCTGATCTATGTCCATGGCGGCGGCTTCACCAGCCTTTCGGCCCGCTCGACCCTGTTCTCCTCGGGCCTCATGGCCAACCGCAGCCGGATGCGGGTCATTTCCGTCGACTATACCCTGGCGCCGCAGCAGCGCTGGCAAGGGACCACCGACCAGGTGGCGGCGGTCTATCGCGCCCTGCTGTCCCAGGGCCGGTCGCCGCAGGGGATCGGCATTTTCGGGGACTCCGCTGGGGGCTCCATCGTGGCAGGAACCGTTCTGAAGCTGCGCGACGCGGGCACCCCCCTGCCGGGGGCCGTCTTGCTCTGGTCGCCGTGGTCGGACGTTACCGCTACGGGTGATACCTACCGTACCCTGGCCAGCTTCGATCCGGCGTTGAGCATGGTCCGCCTGGCTTTGAGTGCGGCGGCCTACGCAGATCCCGCCGATCAGAAGAACCCCTATGTCTCCCCTGTCTACGGCGACTACGCCAGGGGCTTCCCGCCGACGCTGATCCAGGGCGGCACCCGTGAAATTTTCCTCAGCAACATGGTGCGGCATTACCAGGCGCTGGTCACCGGCGGTGTGGACGCCACCCTGGACCTCTATGAAGGCATGATCCATGTCTTCCAGCCCATGGCGCCGGGGGCGCCGGAAAACGTGGCGGCGATGAAACGCGTGGTGGATTTCTGGAACCGGCATCTCAGGTCTCGCTGATGCCGCCGATGGAGTTGCGTCACAGGACAGGTATCACGGTATAATCGATCGACAACGTCCGAATTCCAGCCAGGCGCCCATCGTTCGTCGGGCACCAGTTGGAAGTCCCCCTGCAACAGCGATCGAGATGGGCTGCGATGTCTGAAACCCTGGATACTTCCGATATGACGCCCGCCCGCCCCAAGCGGACGGGGGCTGGCCGGCCGACGCAGGCCCAGGTCCGCGCGATCGACGCCGCGATCCTGGAGACCGCGACCAGCGCCTTCCTGACCGCGGGCTACAGCGGCACCTCCATGGAGGCGGTGGCGGAAGCGGCCCGCGTCTCCAAGGGAACCCTTTATGCCCGTTATCCTTCAAAGGCCGATCTGTTCAAGGCCGTTTGCTCTTCCCGCGTGGAGGTGTGGTCTACCCGCTTCACGCCCGAGCCCGCATCTGGAAGTGGGCTGACCCAGCGGCTTGAGCATTTCGCGCGGACCATCGTGCGCAGCATGTCCGACCCCGAGGTCATGGCCTTTGAGGGGCTGCTGCATACCGAGGGGCGAAATTTCCCCGAAGTGGCCAAGCTGTTCTTCGACACGACATTCGAGGTCAGCCTGGCTCAAGTCATGTCTATTCTGACGGCAGCGTCCATTCAGGACGGTACGCCCATTCGCGACGCGCGCAATGCCGCCGTCGCTTTCATGGGCTTGTTCACCGGTTGGTGGATGAGAATCCGCTGGTGCGGTCCGATTTCGGGCGATGAGGTTGAGGCGACCATCCGCAGCTTTGTCGCCATCTTCCTTCAAGGCCGCACGGCGTGGTGATGCCGGCGGCCGCGAATGCGCGGCATCGTTAGCAAGGGCAGGAGTATCGGCTTTGAAAAAGGCGGATCAGGTGGAGACGGAAGAGGAGGGCAAGGGCGCGGCCCAGCCCTCGGGTAGTCAGACGTTGTTGCGGGGGCTGGACGTTATCGACGCCGTGGCCGATGGCGTCACCACCTTTCCCGCACTGTCGGAGCGCCTTGGCCTGACCAAGTCCACGGCCCATCGTCTGGCGTCCGCCCTGGTGGAGCGAGGCTACCTCACTTTCGTCGCGCGGGAGGGATACGCCCTGGGGCCCAAGCTGCTGGAGCTGGGGTGGGCCGCACATCAGCAGATGCATCTGCCCAGCGTGGCCCGCCCCCATATCGAGCGCCTCGCCGCGGAAACCGAGGATACGGTGCATCTGGGAATCCTGGACGGCACTCAGGCGCTGTATCTGGACAAGGTGGCTGGCCGGCGTCGCGTGATCATCGGTTCTCGGGTGGGGGAGCGTCACCCCATCGTGTCCACCGGCCTGGGCAAGGCCCTGGTGTTGGACCATGACGAGGTGGCCTGGCGTGGGTTCTACGAAGTGCGTGGTTACACCAGCGGCATGGCCGTTTGGCTGGAACGCATGCGGGTCTACAGCGCCAAGGGCTATGCCTTCGACCTGGAGGAGAATGAGGACCAGGTTCGTTGTGTCGCGGCGCCCATCAGGGGGGCCAGTGGTGAGATTGTGGCCGCCCTCAGTGTCTCCAGCGCCGCCCATTACATGGGTGACGATCGCATGGAAACCCTGGCCGAGCGGGTGCGCGCGACGGCCGAGGACATCAGCAAGGATCTGGGCTGGACGGAGCGGGCCGGGCGACGGCGCCCCCGCAGAGGGCGAGCCTGAGGGAGACCTGTGGGCATGTCGATGGCGACTGGCCTTTAAACAAACGATATCGTCCTATTCTGTTCTGGCCTAGCATATCCTTATGCTCCGCCATATCTCCGCCATAGATCTAAAATAGCCCGGTAAAATGCCGAAGGTCGTTGCTGTGATCTGGAATCTATAATAGAACGATATCGTTCTATTATAAGACGTGCCGCGATGCGGTGCAGGGGGGATCATGAAGAACGCAGCCTTGAAGTTTGCCATTATCGCGTCCATCGCGGCGTTTCCCGGCACTGGCAGCGCGCATGACGGCTTGCGGCAATACGGTCGTTGGCTGGTTGATGGTGACGGCCGGGTCGTGACGATCCATGGTGGCAACGTCATGCTCCCCGATGCTCCTGCGAAAGCCGCTGGCCGTTTCACTGCCGAGACGCCAGCGCGCATGGCGGAGCAGGGGTTCAATGGCGTCCGCCTCGTGATTTTCCTCTCGGCCCTGATGCCGCAGCCTGGTGTGATCGATAAGGGCTATCTCTATCAGATCGAAAAGGCGGTAGGCGCTTACGGGGCGGCCGGTATCCACACGCTGATTGACTTCCACCAGGATGAGTACAGCGCCCTGGTTGGTGCTCGCGGCATGCCCAATTGGGCTGTGTTTTCAGATGGCTATCAGCGGATGCCGGGCATCGAGTTTCCGGTCGGCTATTTCCGAGATCCGGCTGTTCAGCGCTCCTTCGACAACTTCTGGAAAAACCACCCCGTGCCCGGTACCGGCAAGGGGGTGCAGGATTTCTATCTTGAAGGGCTGAGGGCGGTGGCGGATCACTTTCGCGACAACCCCTCGGTCATCGGCATCGACGTCATGAACGAGCCGGCGACGGGCAGCCGATGTGCCCAACCTGATCCGGGGAACGCGGATTGCCCTGAACTGGAACAGGAGCTGCTGAAGCCCTTTTATGCACGGGCCGCCAAGGTGATCAACCAAGTGGCTCCCCATCTGATCGTGTTCGTTGAACCCTTCATGCTGCAAGGTGCCTTGGGCACTCCCATCAACACGCCGATCGCTGGTAAAGCGGGTCAGCGCGGCCTGTCGTTTCATAATTACGGACCGATCAAGGCGACGCGGGAACGGGTGAACGACGGTGCGCTCGCCCTTGCCACCCGGGAGGGGGCGGCCATCCTCAACACCGAGTGGGGCTTTTCCAATGACCCAGCCGAAATCACCGGCCAAGCCACTGATTTCGACACCCGGCATATTTCCTGGCTGGCGTGGCCCCGGGGCGCGTTCGAGGCTCTGGTCGACCCCGGCTTGCCCGACGAGGGCAACGGCAATCGGGTCGCCATCTTGCGGGCCTATGCCCGCCCCTATGCCGAAGTGACGGCGGGAACCCCGCAGTCCATGCAGTTCGATGGCGACAGCGGCACCCTGCGCTATCGCTATGTCACGCGGTTGCCGAACGGGAAATCGGCGGGCGGCGGCGAAACCCGAATTCGCCTGCCGGTGATCCAGTATCCCCATGGCTACAACGTGACGGTGGAGGGCGGCAGCGTCTCCTCCGCCTATGGCTCATCGACCCTGACCATCCGCAATGACGCCAAGGCTGCCAGTGTTGCCGTGACCGTGGCGCGGATCGGTGAGCTGCCGCCGCTGCCCAAGGCGCCGGTGCCGGAGGGAGGCGAGGTCTTGGCACTGCCGCCCATCCCCCCAGGGCCGCTGACCCGTAACTCCCTGCTGGGCCACATCGTGGCGACTCCGGGTGGCCGCGCCATCCTGGACCGGCAGGTGCCGGGCATGTTGGCCGGCCTTGGCCATGTCCACGGCTGGCAGATGATGAGCATCGCGGGGATTCAGCAGTTCGCCAGTGGCACGCTGACGGAAGCCAAGGTAATCCAGATTGAGAGCGATCTCGCGACGCTACGCGTCACGCCTGGGCCGGTGGGCGGCGCAGCGCCGAACCTGAGCCTGGATTCCCTGACCAGTGATTTGCTGGCCGATCCGCGGTCGCGCGCGATTCTCGACAGGGAAGTTCCGCGCCTTTCCGCTTCTCCCCAGCAGAGCCTTTTTCCGCAAACCAAGTTGCGCGACCTGCAGCCGGTCATGCCGGATGTCCTGACCGATGAAGTCCTGGCGCGCGTCGGGCGGGCGCTGGATACGTTGCGCTAGCCGAGGAACCGCACCGTATCCAGTTCCATAATCCGTTGTGGGGTGACTTGTGCAAATTCACCCAGGAGGTCGCGCATATTAGTCCTTAATCATGGCGTACTTTAAGGATGGGGCTGGTCCGAACGCAACCATGGACCACCCCAAAAGGGATAATATGTTGCGCCGTCCCATATGGTGGGATATGCTAAGGGCGAGGTTTATGCTGATCTCACGACCACCGAAGTGTCAGCGCCAACATCCGCTATATCCACTCCCTATTTGCGAACGGCAGAATGGAAGCATCGACCGCACAATCCGGAAGTCAGACGCTTTTTCGCGGCTTGGATGTAATCGACGTCGTGGCTGAGGGGGCGATAGCATTGCAGCCTTTGTCTGATCGATTGGGGTTAACCAAATCCACCACCCATCGGTTAGCGTCGGCCTTGGTTGATCGTGGTTATCTGACGTTTGTGGCGCGGGAAGGTTACAGCCTTGGGCCCAAATTACTGGAGTTGGGCTGGATAGCGCATCAACAGATGCACCTTCCTAGTATTGCTCGCCCCTATCTTGAGAGGCTAGCCACGGCCACTGAAGACACCGTTCACTTGGGAATTCTCGAAGGTCTCCAGGCGCTTTATTTGGACAAAGTTCCTGGCCGACGTCGGGTTGTGATTGGCTCCCGTGTAGGGGAACGCCATCCGATTGCATCCACGGGGCTGGGTAAGGCCTTG
Organism: Nitrospirillum bahiense; assembly: GCF_007828025.1. NCBI lineage: Bacteria > Pseudomonadati > Pseudomonadota > Alphaproteobacteria > Rhodospirillales > Azospirillaceae > Nitrospirillum > Nitrospirillum bahiense. The sequence continues at coordinate 118,922 of NZ_VITO01000009.1, read as the reverse complement.
ATTTTGGATCATGACGAATCTTCCTGGCGCCAGTTTCATAATATGACGGGTGGTGGCGCGGACGATTTTGCCATTTGGCTCGAGCGGATGCGTGTTTATGCATCCCAAGGCTACGCATTCGACCTAGAAGAGAATGAGGATCAGATCAGGTGTGTGGCGGCCCCTATTCGAGGGGCGAAAGGCGAAATCGCGGCGGCCCTCAGCGTATCGAGTGCTGCGCAGTATATGAATGACGCGCGTATGCGAATTCTAGCCGATGAGGTTCGAGATGTTGCTCTGCAGATAAGCAAAGAACTTGGCTGGACGGAGCGAGCTGGGCGACCCAGAAAGGGTTGATAATAGATTATCCCATAGCGTGATCTTATACGCCCTTTATATTGTTTCATTCCATTTGTGTGGGTTGCTGGACACCTGGCCTTGCTGCCATTTGATTTAGCGCGGCATCGATGGCATTGCGCGTCAGCGGGCAATGGGTACCCGAGGACCCATACATCGTGGCGACGCAGCGGTTGCAGGCGGTGCAGCCGCTGTGGTGGGCGGGGTTCTCGCGAAAGCGCCGGATCAGCTCCGGGTCGTGAATGAGGGCACGGGCGATCACGACGGCGTCGAACCCCTCCCTCAATACCTTATCGGCGGCGGACAAGGACAATACTCCACCGAGATAGCCCAGCTTGCAGGACACGGCGGCTCGCACCCGGCGCGCCGCTTCCAGGAAATAAAGCTCGGAGAAGCGCAGCGACTTGGGCGTCGCCAACTTTAGCAGCTGGAACTGCAGGCGGGTGGCCAAGCTGGGCTTGCCGGACAGGAAGTCGTCATAGGGCAGGGGGCCGGAGAAGATCACCCAGGGGGATTCGATGTTGCGGCCGCCGGACAGCACCAGCATGTCGGCACCGGCCCGGTCCAGCAGCTGGGCCGTGATGATGGCATCCTCCACTGTGGCCCCGCCCTTGGCGCCGTCATAGAGGTTGATCTTGGCGAGCACGGCCAGCCGATGGCCGACAGCGGCCTTGACCGCGCTCAATACCTCCACCGGAAAGCGAGCCCGGCCTTGCGCGGAGCCGCCATAGGCGTCGCGCCGCCTGTTGGACAGGGGGGAGATGAACTGGTTCAGCAGGTAGCCGTGGCCCATGTGCAGTTCCACTGCGTCGAAGCCGGCTTCGGCGGCCAATTGGGCCGCCCGGACGAATTCGGCCGTGACCTGGTCCATGTCGGCCCGGGTCATGGCATGCTGCAAGGGACGGCCGAGCATCAGCCCGATCTTGTCCAGGCCGCCGCTGGCGGACATGGCCCGCCGGGTGGTCAGTTCCTTGTGCTGGGCGAAACTACCACCATGGGTGATCTGGGCGGAGGCGCGGCCGCCCTGGGCGTGCACGGCGTCCGTGATCGCCCGGTAGTGGGCGACCGTGGCCGCGTTCATGACACCCTGGTCGGTGAAGGTGCGGCCATCGGGCGAGACGGCGATATAGGCCAGTGTGGTCATGCCGACCCCGCCCGCCGCCAGGCGCTCGTGAAACCGCAACAGGGATCGCGTGGGGACGCAATCCTTGGTCATCATCTCGTTGGCGCCGGAGCGGATGAAGCGGTTGGGCAGAGTGAGCGGCCCAACCTTGAGGGACGCGAAGGCGTTCGCCATGGACGTGTCCATCTGGCCGGAGTGGGGGCGATGGGCGACGGCCAGGGAACCCAACGGCCGTCGCCCGCGATGGCGGCGGCGTTACCCGGCCGGCTGCAGCATCTGCACAACCTCGATCAGATGCCCCTCGACATCGGTGACGAAGGCGACGCGCACACCGTGGGCGGGCATGTCGCGCGCGGCCTGGACCTCGGTGCCGCCGGCGGCCACCGCGCGCCGGGCGAAGGCGTCCACATCGTCGGTGATGAAGCCCAGGATGACCTCGTCCTTCGACGCGCGGGGCGCATCCAAGAATTTCAGCAGGACGAAGGTGGCCGCACCCTCATGACTGGGATTGAACAGGATTTCCTGGATTTTGCGGCCGGCGATTTCGTCTTCCACGCGGACCAGCTCCTCCAAGCTGGCGACCGCCTTGTAGAAGGCGGCGGTGGCGTCCAGGTCCCAGACCAGCAGCTTGGTGAAGCCGAATTGATTGTGCATGTGATCCTCCCTTGCTTCTTGGGCGCGGTCGAAAGCGACAGCGCCTGCTGAAAATATAAGTAAACACTTACTTCAAATCGAGATGAGGATGCCACTGGCGGGCAGTTCCCTCACGAGCCGGGGCAGGCGACCTTCAGGTCCTTGCGCATGACTTTTCCGGCTGCGTTCTTGGGCAGGCTGTCGAGGAAGACGACACTGCGTGGCACCTTGTAGTTGGCCATGTTGGCCTTGGACCAGGTGATGATGTCCGCCGCCTCCGCCTGTTCCCCCGGGCGCAGCACCAGGTACGCACGGCCCACCTCACCCAGGCGGTCATCCGGCACGCCGATGACCGCCGCCATCTCCACCTTGGGGTGGGCGCAGAGCAGCTTCTCGATCTCCGCCGGATAGCAGTTGAAGCCGCCGGTGATGTACATGTCCTTCTTGCGGTCGGTGATACGCAGATAGCCGTCGGCGTCCAATGTGCCGATGTCACCGGTGTGCAGCCAGCCCTTGGTGTCGATTGCCTCCGCCGTGGCTGCGGGGTCGTCCAGATAGCCCTGCATGACGCCGAAGCCACGCACCAGAATTTCCCCGGTTTCTCCAGGAGACAGGGGCTGCCCCTGGTCGTCGGCGCAGACCACCTCCAGCCCATCCAGCGCCTGGCCACAGGTGGTGGCGATGCGGTCCACGCTGTCGCCCGCGCGGCACATGGCGATGGCGCCGCACTCGGTCATGCCATACCCCGTCACCACCCGCTGGAACCCCAGCTCCGTCTGCATCCGCGCGACGAGGATGGGGGGGACGGTGGCGGCTCCGGTGACGGCGACGCGCAACGACGTCCGGTCGGTGCCCAGCCTGTGCTGCTCGGCCAGCAGGGATTGGAAGATGGTGGGGGGGCCGGGCAGGAAGCTGACGCCTTCCTCACGGATCAGGCGCGCGACTTCCACCATGTCGAACTGGGCCAGCGGCAGGCTGGTCGCCCCCATCATCAGGGCCGCCAGCCAGCCGGCCTTGTAGCCGAAGGTGTGGAAGAACGGATTGATGATCAGCATCCGGTCGTCCGCCCGCAGGTCGACGGCATCGGACCAGGCTTGGAACAGCCTGATGGTCTGAAGGTGGCCGCTCACCACCCCCTTGGGCGCGCCGGTGGTGCCCGAGGTAAAGAGGATGTCGGATGGATCCTGGCCGGTCACCCGTGCCATGGCCTCATCGACGGCCGGGTCATCCGGTCCCGGTCCGCGCTCCAGGAAGGCCTCCCATCCCCCCGGACGGTTGCCGTCCAAGGTCACGATGCCCTGAAGGGCGGGCAGGGTCTCGCCAGCCAGCAGGGCCGGGTAGTCCACGCCCAGGAAGTGACCCATCGTCACCAGCAAGCGGGCCCGGGAACGGTGCAGGATGTCGGCGGCCTCCCGCCCCTTCAACCGGGTGTTCAGGGGGGTGAGGATGGCGCCGGCGGCCTGGGCGCCCAGGGCGGCCACGATCCATTCGATCCGATTGGGCGCCCACAGGGCGACCACGTCCCCTTTATGGATTCCCCACGTCAGATAGGCGGCTGCGGCCCGGCGTACCTGGGTGTGAAGGCCGGCGAAGGTCCAGGTGCGTCCGCCGTCGATCAGGGCTGCCTTGTCCGGCCAAAGGCGTGCGGCGCGGGCGGCGATTGCGGGCAGGGTCTCCGGCAGCACCGGGGTGGCAAGGGTCATGGCCCGCGCGCCTCCCGTGGCAGGCCCAGGGCGCGTTCGGCGATGATGTTGCGCTGGATCTGGTTGGTGCCGGCATAGATGGTGTCGGCCCGTGACATGAGGAACATGGTGGTCAGCGGCGGGAAGCGTTCCGCCGTTTCACCGATCTCCGCCGCCGGGCCGGCGACATCCATGACCAATTCGCCCAAATCGCGGTGCCAGGTGGACCAGTAGAGTTTGTAGGTATAGCCCTCCGGGCTCAACTGGCCGGACTCGGCGTTGGCCAGCAGGCGCAGGGCATTGAACCGCATGATGCGCAGGCCGATCTGCGCCTGGGCCAGGCGTTGCCTGATCAGTGGATCGGCAGCCTTGCCGTTCTCCTTCGCCAATTCGATCAGGGCGTCCAGTTCATTGCGGAATTGCATCTGCTGGGCCAGCGTGGACACCCCCCGCTCGAACCCCAGCAGGCCCATAGCCACCCGCCAACCGTTGCCGTCCGCGCCCACCAGGTCGCGGACCTCGGCTAATGCGCCATCGAAGAATACCTCGCTGAATTCCGACTCCCCCGTCATCTGACGGATGGGGCGCACGGTGACGCCCGGCTGATGCATATTTACCAGCAGGAAGGACAGGCCCTTGTTGCCGACGGACCCGGGCTCCGTCCGGCACAGCACGAAGCACCAGTCGGCGATCTGGCCCATGGAGGTCCAAATCTTCTGGCCATCGATGATGTAGCGGTCGCCATCCCGCCGGGCCTTGGTGCGCACATTGGCCAGGTCCGACCCCGCATTGGGTTCGGAATAGCCTTGACACCAGATGGCGCGGCCGGCGGCGATGTCGGGCAGGAAGCGGTTCTTCTGGTCCGGGGTGCCAAAGGCCAGCAGGGTGGGGCCCGCCAGTTCCACGCCGATATGGCCGATGCGGGCGGGTGCCCGGGCGCGGGCATACTCTTCGGCGAACACGACCTGCTGGGCGATGCTGGCGTCACGACCACCGTAGGCGGCGGGCCAGCCGACGCAGCTCCAGCCCGCAGCACCCAGGCACTGTTCCCAATCACGCCGCCGTTCGATCAGGTCGACATGGTTGTTCAGCCCACGGATGTCGCGGAACGGGCCGGCCAGTTGGCTTTCCAGCCAGGTCGCGGCCTCGGCACGGAAGCGCTCAAGTTCGGGGGTGTCGTCCATGGGCTGTCTCAGAAGATTTCGAACAGGCCGGCGGCACCCATGCCGCCACCGATGCACATGGTGACCACACCGTACTTCTCCCGCCGGCGGTGGCCTTCGACCAGCAAGTGACCGGCAAGGCGCGCGCCCGTCATGCCGAAGGGATGCCCCACGGCGATGGCGCCGCCATCCACGTTCAGGCGGTCGTTGTCGATGCCCAGCCGATCGCGGCAATACAGTGCCTGGGAGGCAAAGGCCTCGTTCATCTCCCACAGGCCGATGTCGGCCATGGTGCGTCCCGTCCGCTCCAGCAGCTTGGGCACCGCAAACACCGGGCCGACGCCCATTTCCTCCGGGGCGCAACCGGCGACCGCGACACCGCGGTAGGCACCCAGCGGTTCCAGGCCCAGGCGTTCGGCCAGCTTGGCCTCCATGAGCAACACGGCGGCCGCCCCGTCCGACAGCTGAGAGGCGTTGCCGGCCGTGACATGACGGCCCTCCTTCACCAGCGCGCCGTCCTTGTAGACCGGGGCCAGCTTGGCCAGGCCGTCCAGGGTCGTATCCGCCCGCGGGCCTTCATCAGCGCCCAGCGTCACTTCCTGGTAGGAGGTCTCGCCCGTTTCCTTGTCGACGACGGCTTTGCGGGTGGGCAGGGGGGCCAGTTCCGCCGCGAAGCGGCCGGCCGCCTGGGCCGCCACCGTACGCTGATGGCTCTGCAGGCTGAATTCGTCCTGCGCCTCCCGACTCACGCCATAGCGTTCGGCGACGATTTCCGCCGTCTCGATCATGGGGATCCACATGTGCGGCATATGAGCCAGCACCGACTGAGAACGGGTGCGGTAGGTGCTCTTGTGCTTGGTTTGGGTCAGACTGATGCTCTCGACGCCGCCCGCCACGACGACGTCCATGCCGTCGACCATGATCTGCTTGGCGGCGGTGGCGATGGCCATCAGGCCGGAGCCGCACTGCCGGTCCAGGCTCATGCCCGCCACGCTCTGCGGCAGGCCGGCCGAAGCCACGGTCAGGCGGCCGATGTTATAGCTCTGGTTGCCCTGCTGTGAGGCGCAGCCCAGGATCAGATCCTCCACCAAGGCGGGGTCGATACCGGCGCGGCGAACGACCTCCGCCACGACATGGCCGGACAGGGCGGCCGCGTCGGTGTCGTTGTAGGCGCCCCGGTAGGCCTTCCCGATGGGGGTGCGGGCGATGGAGACGATGACGGCTTCACGCATGGTAGGAACCCTCAGGGGAAGTAGCGGGAGACGGTGTCGGCGACGCAGGCGGGCTTTTCCTGCCCGTCAATCTCGACGGTCATGCGCACGACGGACTGGATGGCGCCGCCTTTGACCTCTTCCATCGCCAGGATCTGGCCTTGGCCCCGCAGGCGGGAGCCCACCCGGACGGGAGCGATGAAGCGCACCCGATCCAGCCCCACGTTGACGCCGGAAGCGAAGGACTGGATGCGCAGCAACTGGGGCAGGAACAGGTTGACCAGGCTGAGTGTCAGGTAGCCGTGGGCGATGGTGGTGCCGAAGGGGCCCTCCTTGGCCCGCACGGGATCGACATGGATCCACTGATGGTCGCCCGTGACCTGGGCGAAGCCGTCGATCCGGTCCTGGTCCACGACCAGCCATTCGGTGGTGCCGAGGTCCTGGCCCACCTGGTTCAGCAGATCGTGCGGCGTGTCCACGGTGATCGCCATGGGCTCAGGCCCGCTGGCTGGAGACGGACAGCACTTCGCCCGTCATGTAGGAGGAAAGGTCGGACGCCAGGAACAGCATGGCGTTGGCCACCTCCCACACTTCGGCCGGCCGCCCAAAGGCCTCTTGTGCCGCCAATCGCTCCAGCGCTTCCGGTGTCGTCACCTTGGCCAGGAAAGGGTGCATGGCGATGGAGGGCGCCACGGCGTTGATGCGCACGCCATGGCCCGCAGCCTCGATGGCGGCACAGCGGGTGAAGGCCATCACGCCCGCCTTGGCGGCCGCGTAGTGCGCCTGACCCGCCTGCGCCCTCCAGCCCAGGACGGAGGCGTTGTTGACGATGGCGCCGCCACCGCGGGCGTACATTCCGGGCAGGAAGGCGCGGCTCATGCGGAAGACGCTGGTCAGAGTGACATCCAGCACCCGCGACCATTGTTCATCCGTCATTTCGACGACGGACGCCTCACCACCCAGGCCGGCGTTGTTGATCAGGACGTCGACGCCATCCAGCGCCCGGTCCGCTGCGGCGCGCAGCGCTTGGACATCACTTTCCTTGGTGACATCGCACAGCTGGGTGGCCGGGCGGTGGCCCGTTTCCGCCGCCAGACGGTCAGCGGCTTCGCCCAGGCGGCGCTCATGATAGTCGCTGATCAGCAGCCGCGCGCCTTCCTCGGCGGCGCGCTTGGCGACGGCGTATCCGATCCCGGTGCCCGCGGCGGCGGTGATGACCACCGTCTTGCCCGCCAGAAGGCCACGGGCGGGCGGGTAGGGTGGGGGGGCGACGGGGCGGCGTGCTGGAATTGTCATGGGGGTCCTCACGGAATGTCATCCAGGCCCATCAACCGGGCGACCCGCTCGCGGTGATGGGCCGGGTCGCCCAGCCAGGCTGAACTGGACCAGGCGCGTTTGAAGTAGAGGTGGGCGTGATGTTCCCACGTAAAGCCGATGCCGCCGTGAAGCTGGATCGTTTCACCAGCGCAATGACGATAGGCGTCCGAACACCAGCTCTTGGCGGTGGAACACGCCTCCAGCAGGTCGGTGTCGGTATCGATGGCGGCAGCGGCGTAGAGCGCGGCAGAGCGGGCGGCCTCCACGGCCACCATCATGTCGGCCAATTCGTGCTTCACCGCCTGGAAGGAAGCGATCTTGCGGCCGAACTGCACCCGCTGCTGAGTATAGTCCACGGTGGTGGCCAGGCAGAAGGCGGCACCACCGGTCTGTTCCGCCGCCAGCAGGCCGGCGGCGGTGGCCAGGATGCGCTCCAGGACGGGGCCGGCTTCCTCGGCTGTCCCCAGGATTTGATCTGGCGCCACCGCGACGTTGTCGAAAGTCAGGCGACACAGGGGCCGGGTCGGATCCAGCCCGGGCTGGCGCTCTACCCGCAAGCCGGTGGCGTCGCGGGGCAGGGCCAGCAGGCTGATGCCCCTGGGCCCCGCGGACAGGGGGGCACGGGCCGCCAGCAGCAGGAGGTCGGCGACATGGGCGAAGGGCACGAAGCAGGATTCGCCGCTAAGACGCCATGCTTCTTCTTCCGCCCTGAGCCAGGCGGTAACCCCATCGGGGGCCGGCCGGCCCTGGGGACCGGTCAGGGCCAGGGTCGCCTTGGTGCTGCCATCAGCCAAGCCGGGCAACAGGCTCCGCTTCTGCGCCTCCGTGCCCGCGCCGAGGATGGTCTGGACACCGAGAACCGCGGTTTCGAAGAAGGGCGCCATGGCCAGCCGCGCGCCCGTCTCCTCCAACACCAGCGCCATGTCGACGGCGCCGCCCCCGATGCCGCCATAAGCTTCGGGCACCATCAGGCCAGCATAGCCCATGTCGACCGCCAGATTGTGCCAAAGTTCGGCATCCCAGCCGGCATCGGCCTCGATGGTGGCGCGAAGGCGGTCCAGGCCGGCGGCTTCCTGAAGGAAGGCCTGGGCGCTGTCGCGGATCGCGCGCTGATCGTCGGTCAAAGCGAAATGCATGGCGCCGTCCTCAGCCCGCGCCGTAGACGGGCTTGGGCGGCATCCGGGCACGCAGCAGGTCCTGGATCGCCGGGCCCAGCTCATCGGCTGCCCAGCGGGCCTTCTTGTCGATGGCCACGCTGTCGGTCCAGCCCTGGGACAGCCACAGCCGCCCGCCCTTCAACTCAAAAACCTGTCCGGTGACTTCCCGGGATTGGGCGCTGCACAGCCAGGCGACCAAGGGGGCCGTGTTCTCGGGGGCATAGATATCCAGGTCCCCCTCCTGCCGGTTCATCTCGGCGGCGAAGGCGCCCTCGGTCATGCGGGTGCGGGCATTCGGGGCGAGGGCGTTGGCGGTGATGCCGTAGCGGCCCAGTTCCGCCGCCTGTACAAGGGTCAGGGTGGCGATGCCGCCCTTGGCGGCGGAATAGGCGCTTTGCCCGATGCTGCCCTGCAGGCCGGCGCCGGAGGTGGTATTGATGATGCGGGCATCCACCGTGTGCCCGGCCTTTTGGCGGGCGCGCCAGAAGTCCACGGCGTGACGACTGGTGCAGAAGTGACCACGCAGATGCACGCGCAGGACGGCATCCCATTCATCGGGCGTGCAGGAAACAAACATACGGTCGCGAACGAAGCCGGCGTTGTTCACCACGGCATGCAGGTCGCCGAAGCTGTCCAGCGCGCATTCCACGATGCGGCCGCCGGCGTCCCAATCGGTGACGTCGTCCGTGTTGGCCACGGCTTGGCCGCCGGCGGCCCGGATCTCGTTCACCACCCGTGCAGCGGCCCCCTCCGTGGCTCCACTTTCACCGTGGGTTCCCACGCCTAGGTCGTTCACCACCACCCGGGCGCCTTCCGCGGCCAGGCCCAGGGCATAGGCCCGGCCCAGGCCGTTACCAGCGCCGGTGACGACAACCACCCGGCCTTCGCAGATACGCGACATCGTTATTCCCCATGCTCTGTGGCGGCGGCGCGGCGCCGGCGTTCCTCGGCCGTGGCGCCCCGCAGGCGCACGGCAATGGCGTTGGCGCGGATGCGTGGCCGGTCCGGTTCCGCGGCGGCCAGCGGCTGACATTCCCGCAGGTCGGTGAAGGCTTCGCGGGTCAGGCGCTGGTATTCGCCGTCCCCGGTGTTGCGCCAGGTGATCTGGTCGGGCTTGAAATGGCGGATCACCTTGGCCGGGTTGCCTGCGATCAGGCAGCCGGCCTCGAACCGGGCGTCCGGGCGCACCAGGGACAGGGCGGCGACCAGGCAGTCCTCTCCCACCTCGGCGTTGTCCAGGACGACGGCGTTGATGCCCACCAGGGTGTGCCGCCCGATGCGGCAGCCATGCAGCACGGCGCCGTGTCCGATGGTGGCGCCCAGCCCGACATGGCAGTCGTTGCCGGACGAGGTGTGGAGGGTGCAGTTGTCCTGGATGCTGCTGTCGCCCTCCACCACGATGCGGCCGAAGTCGCCGCGCAGCGATGCGCCCGGCCCGAGATAGCAGCCAGGGCCGACGATGACGTCACCGATCAGCGTCGCGCCCGGATGGACGAAGCTGCTCGGGTCTACGACCGGTACGATGCCTTGGTAGCTATAGACGGCCATGGCGTCACAGCCGCTCGATGATGGTCACGTTAGCCTGCCCGCCGCCCTCGCACATGGTCTGCAGGGCGTAGCGTCCTTGGCGCCGCTCCAACTCGTTCAGCAGCGTGGTCATGATGCGAGCGCCGGTGGCGCCCAGCGGGTGCCCCAATGCTATGGCGCCGCCATTCACGTTCACGCGGTCCGGATCTATGTCCAGTTCCGACATCCAGGCCAGCACCACGCTGGCGAAGGCCTCGTTGCATTCGAACAGGTCGATATCGGCCAGGGCCAGCCCCGTCTTGGCCAGGGCATGGCGCGTGGCGGCGATCGGGGCGGTCAGCATCCACACGGGGTCGTCGCCCCGCACGCTCATGTGATGGATGCGCGCCCGCGGTTTCAGGCCATGATCCTTCACGGCCTGGGCGGAGGCGATCAGCAGGGCGGCGGAGGCGTCGGCGTTCTGGCTGCTGACGCCGGCGGTCAGGCGTCCACCCTCCACCAGGGGCTTCAGGCCGGCCATCTTCTCCAGCGAGGTGTCGCGACGCGGCGTCTCGTCGGTGGTGAATTCCCCCACCGGAGCGATCTCGCGGGCGAAGCGCCCGCCATCGCTGGCGGCGATGGCCTTCTGGTGGCTGGCCAGCGCGAAGCCCTCCATTGCTTCTCGGGTGACGCCCCACTTTTCGGCGATCATCTCCGCAGCGCGGAATTGGCTGACTTCCTGCTTGCCGTAGCGGGCCAGCCAACCGGGGGAGGTGGAAAAGGGGTCGGGAATGCCGTAGATGCGGCCCACTTCCATGGCGGCGGAGATGGGGATCATGTTGAGGTTCTGCACGCCGCCGGCCACCACCAGCTCCTGCGTGCCGCTCATGACTCCCTGGGCCGCGAAGTGGAGCGCCTGTTGGGCGGAACCGCACTGACGGTCCACGGTGACGCCCGACACATGATCGGGAAGACCCGCCACCAGCCAGCAGGTACGGGCGATGTCGCCGGCCTGGCTGCCGATGGTTTCGGTGCAGCCGAACACGACATCGTTCACGGCACCGGGGTCGACCCCGGTGCGGGCTATCAGCGCGGCAATGGCGTGCGCGCCCAGATCGGCGGAATGCATGCCGGCCAGCGATCCCTTTTTGCGGCCGATCGGGGTGCGGACGGCGTCGATGATATAGGCTTCAGGCATGCTGGCCCTCGTTCTGGCGGGGATGATCGGGCAGGAAGGTTTGGTCGGGACCGAGGGGGCCGGCCAGGACGCGCCGTTCTACCCGCGCTTGGTGGAAGGCCGGCGTTCCCCAGACGTAAGTCAGGGCCAACGCGCGTTTCAGGAAGAAATGGATGTCCACTTCCCAGGAGTAGCCCATGGCGCCGTGCACCTGGATGGCGGTGCGGGCGGCCAGGTCCGCCGCCTCCGCCGCCACCAGCTTGGCGTGCGATATGGCCGCCCGGGACCGTGTGTCGCGGTCGGGGAAGCGCGTGGCGGCGGCATGCAGCACGGGGCGGGCGAATTCGATCTTCACCTGGACGGAGGCCAGGTGGTGCTTGATCGCCTGGTATGACCCGATGGGCTTACCGAACTGGGTGCGATCCTTGGCATAGGCGACCGCCAAGTCCACGCAGCGCTGCGCCAGGCCCAGGCACTGCGCGGCGGCGAACAGGGCACCCCGGTCGATGGCGTCCGCGAGGGGCTCGGCCGCGGTGGCGGCGCTGGCGATGCGGGTGGTTCCGCTCGGCTTCCACGCCACGTCGAACAGGCGGCGGAATGGATCGATGCTGGGACGGCGCGTCAGTGTCACCTGATCACGCGGTACCAGGTGCAGGTCGCCCTCATGGACCAGCAGCAAGGCGGCGGCCATATCGGCATCGGCGACCAGCGGGTTCAGGGGATGGCCGATCGCCAGCGTGGCGGCGCCGCTCAAGGCCTCGGCCAACAAGGGGTGCGCCGGGGCGCAGGCGGCCAACAAGGGCAGGGCGATGCCCGCATGGTCGACCAGCGGTTCGGGCAAGGCTGCACGTCCGCACGCCTGGGCAATCAGGGCGAAGTCCAGTTCGCCCAGGCCCAGGCCGTCTTGCTCCGCCGGCACCAGGACCGGCACCAGCCCGGTTTCCACGATGGCGCCCCAGCGGGCCGCGTCGCGGGGGGCTCCGTCGGTCATCAACTGGCGCAGGGCGGCGGGCGGGCAATGGTCGTCCAGCAACTTGGCGACCACGTCGGCCAGCATCTTCTGTTCGTCGGTGAGGGTGAAGTCCATCAGCCTGTTCCTCAGCGCGGCAGCCCAAGCATGCGTTCGGCGATGATGTTGCGCTGGATTTCGTTGGAGCCGGCGTAGATCGGGCCGGCGAGGGAGAAGATGTAGTCGTCCAGCCAATCGCCCGTGGGGTCGGGGGCGGCGGGGTCGGGCAGCAGTTCGGCGCGGGCGCCCAGGATCGACAGGGCGGTGCGGTTCAGCGTCACATCCAGCTCCGACCAGAAGATCTTGTTGGTGCTGGTTTCCGGTCCGATGAGCTGCCCGGCCAGGATGCGGCTGGCGGTGGCGTAGATGGACAGGGCGTAGGCCTCCGCATCCATCCAGGCTTGCGCCACCGCCGCCCGCGTAACCGCGTCGTCGGGGTCACCCTCCCGCCGGTACAGCGCCGCCAGGCGGGCGGCCGCCACTTGGTAGCGGGCGGGACTGCGCAGCATCAGGCCGCGCTCGAACCCGGCGGTGACCATGCAGATGTGCCAGCCTTGGCCCTCATCGCCCAGCCGCTGGTCCGCAGGCACTCGGACGTTGTCCAGGAAGATTTCCGCAAAGCCGACCTTGCCGTCGATGCGGGCGATGGGTTTGACCGTCACGCCGGGCGCGTTCAGGGGGAACAGCACCAGCGTCAGGCCCTTGTGCCGCTGGCTGCCGGCCTCGCTGCGGAACAGGCCGAAGGCCCAGTCGGCGAAGGCGGCGCGCGACGACCAGGTCTTCAACCCGTTGAGGACATAGTGGTCGCCATCCCGGGTGGCCGTCGCCCGCACCCCCGCCAGATCGCTGCCGGCCTGGGGCTCGGACCAGGCCTGGGCCCAGATCTCGTCGCCATTGGCCATGGCCGGCAGGAAGCGGGCCTTCTGTTCCGGGGTGCCGAATTCCATCAATGTGGGGCCCAGCAGGAAAATGCCGTTCTGGTTCACACGCCCTGGGGCGCCGGCGCGGTAGTATTCCTCCTCGAAGATCAGCCATTGCAGCAGATCGACGCCACGGCCGCCGTATTCCTGGGGCCACGTCACCATGCCCCAGCGACCCTCGGCCAGGGTGCGCTCCCAAGCCCGGTGGGCTTCGAAACCTTCCCGCGTGGCATCGAAGGAGGGCAAGGGCCGGGCGGGCACATGGGCCGCCAGCCAGGCCCGAACCTCGGCGCGAAAGGCGTTCTGCTCAGGCGTATAGGTCAGATTCACGGGGCAGGGCTCCTAGAAGGTGGCCGTCCGGCCCTTGTCGTGGACGAAGGCGTCCCGGGCGCGTTGGCTGTCCTCATGCATGTACATTTCCAAGGTGAAGCCCTGCTCCCAGCGGTAGCCCTGGCAGGGGTCCGAAGGTTCCAGCCCGTTCAGCGCCTGCTTGGCCAAGACCAGGGCGGTTCGGCTCTTGGTGGCGATGACGGCGCAGAAGGCGCGGGCCTCCTCCAGCAGGCGCTCCTTGGGCACGACCGCTTCCACCGCGCCCAGGCGATAGGCTTCCTCCACCGGGATCCGCCCGCCGGTGAAGAAGGCGGCGCGCACCTTGTGCAGCGGCAACATGCGCGACAGGAAGGCGGCCCCCCCCATGGCGCCCCGGTCGATCTCCGGCAGGGAAATATAGGCACCCTCCGCCGCGATCAGCACGTCGGAGGCGCCGGCGATGTTCACGCCACCACCGATGACGAAGCCATGCAGGGCCGACACGACGGGAACCGGGCAGTCGCGGATGGCTTTGAAGGTCAGGTAGTTGTCCCGGTTCAGCTTGACGATGCGTTCCGGATGGGCCTGCATCTCCTTGATGTCGACGCCGCCGCAGAAGCCCTTGCCCTCGGCGCGGATCAGGACGCAGCGTACCTCCGGGTCGCCCCCCGCCTTTTCCACCAGCCGGGGGATCAGTTCCCAGCCACTGGTGTCGAAGGCGTTGACCGGCGGCCAGTCGAAAACGATCTCGGCGACCCGCCCGTGGGTTTCAAGCGTGATCGGCATGGTACCTCCGGCTGTCGACAGGGGCGGGGCACAGCGCGGCCAGGCGCTCCCGCGCTTCCGCCACGATGCGGTCTATCAGGGCCTGGCAGGTGGGGATTTCGGTCAGGCGGCCGCCGACCATGCCGGTGGCCATGACGCCCTCGTCCGGTTTGCCTTCCACCACCGCCTTCTGGATCAGCATGGGGGCGCTGGCGGCCATCAGCGCCTGGTCCAGCCGCAGGCCGCCGTGGCTGGTCATGCCCCGCACCGTATGCAGAAGCTCCCCCCAGCCGGCGCCCGTCTGGCGTTTCAGGGCCAGGCCGCTTTCCAGCGCGCGCAGCCACATGCCCAGGGGGCCTGAGCGCTCAATGCGGTCCATCAGCGGGGTGCGCACCATGCGCTGGGGAATGCCGTCCAGCTTGGTGGTCAGCACGATGTCGTCGGTGCCGGCTTCCAGGTAGCGGGCCTTGGTCGCCGCCGGCACCGGGCTCTCTGCCGTCAGCAGGAAGCGGGTGCCCATGGCGATGCCCACGGCGCCGAAGGCCAGGGCGGCGGCCAGTCCACGCCCATCGGCGAAGCCTCCCGAGGCGATGACGGGCACGGTCACCGTGTCCAGCACCTGGGGCAGCAGCACGGTGGTGGGGACGGATCCGGTATGGCCGCCCCCTTCGCCGCCTTGGACGTTTATCATGTCGACGCCCAGCTGGACCATCTTCTTCGCGTGTTTCAGGGCGCCGACGGTGGGCACGCACAGGATGCCGGCGTCGCGGAAGCGGGCGATCATGGCGGCGTCCGGCCCCCGGCCGAAGCTGACGGCCCGCACCTGCGCCCGGTTGGCGATGATCGTCTCGACGATCTCGGCGGCGCCCGGCTGGAACATGTGGAAATTGACGCCGAAGGGCCGGTCGGTCAGGCGCCGCACGGCCGCGATCTTGGCCGCCGCGTCGGCGGGTGTCATGACGGCCGCGCCCAGGAACCCGAACGCGCCGGCATTACAGGACGCGGCCACCAGCGGCGGCTCCGCCACCCAGCCCATGGCGGTCTGGATGATGGGGTAGCGGCAGCCCAGCCGCTCCACCAAGGCGGTGATCAACGGATCCGGCTGCATGGCCTACTGCTCCCCCGCCTGCGATTTATTGGCCTGCGCCATGGACTTGGCGTCCAGGCCGCCCAGGCTGTTGGTGGAGGTCAGGTCGTTCTGCGCGTGGGCGAAGTGATGCATGTGGAAATGGGCGTCCGTGGCGGTGCGCTTGCCCCGCAGGTCTTCCACATGGTTCAGCGCCTGCTTGGTCAGCCAGTTGCCCAGGCGGGGCCGGCTGGCCAGTTCCGCCGCGACGGCTTTCACCTCGCCCTCCAGCTGGTCGCGGGGCACCAGGCGGTTGACCATGCCGAAGTCGTAGGCCCGCTGGGCGGGCATGCGCTCGCCCAGCAGGATGAATTCCTTGGCGATGCGCGGCGGCAGTTCGAAGCCGTGGGCGAAGTATTCCACGCCCGGGATGCCCATGCGGCCCACCGGGTCCTGGAAAAAGGCGTCGTCCGACGCGATGATCAGGTCGCAGACCCAGGCCAGCATCAGGCCGCCGGCCACGCAAGCGCCCTGAACCATGGCGATGGTGGGCTTGGGAATGTCGCGCCAGCGCCGGCACATGCCCAGATAGACCTCATGCTCGCGGGTGTAGAGCAGCTCGGCCGCCGGCTTGTTGGTGTGATCGGGCAAGAGCAGCGCCCGGTCGAAGCGGCTGTGCAGGTCGCGGCCCGGCGTGCCGATGTCATGCCCGGCGGAGAAGTGCTTGCCCTCGCCCTTCAGGACGATGACGCGGATGGCGTCGTCATCCACGGCGCGCCGGAATGCCGCGTCCAAGGCGTAGGTCATCTGCGAGTTTTGGGCGTTGTTGAAACGCGGCCGGTTCATGATGACCCAGGCGACCGGGCCGTCCGTCACGTAGCGGACAGGCTCATCCGTTTCATAACTCGGTGGCTGATGCCTGGGCTCGACCAGGTCGGGGGATGGCTGATGGGACATGGCTTCCCCTCTCACGCCGCACGCCGGTCGCCGGCAGGGTCGCCCTTGAACACCGTGCGCCGGACGTTGTTGGGGTCCAGTTGCCGGATCAGGGCCAACTGCTCCGCCGTCGGGGCGGATGTGGTGGCCACGTGTTCCAGCCGATGCAGGGGGAAGCCGGTGTTGTCCTGAACCTGGTCGAAGCTGACCCCGGGGTGCAGGCTGCGCACCTGGATCGCGTGGCCGGGCCCGCCGAAGTCCAGCACCGCCAGATCGGTGACAATCAGGCGCAGGTCCAGTCCGCGCGGCGGCTGGCCGTTCAGGTAACGGGCTGGGTTGTAGCCGGCGCTGCAAACGAAATCGACTTCGCCGGCGACAAAGGTGCGGCTGGTGTGGTTGGCGAAGAAGAAGCTATTGGGGTGGTGGACCGAGTTGCCGGGGAAGCCCCGGGCGCCCAGCATGGCCGCCTTGGGCCGGGCGTGGTCGCCGATGACGCTGATGTTGGTCTGGCCGAAGCGGTCCATCTGCACCGGCGCCACCATGGCGTGGCGTTTCCCGCCCCAGAGTGCGGAGAACACGCGGTCGTAGGGGGACCAGCCCTCGATTACCGGCGGCGTATCGGTGGCCGGGCCGGGCGGCACGGGGCTGGCGGTGTAGAAGCACTCGCCGTCCGTGGTCTGCAGCGCCGGATTGAAGGTGGTCTTCGCCAGGGCCGCAGCCAGGCGGGGCAGGGGGCCGATGCCCGTGGCCATGATTTCGCCGTCATGTCGCCAGGTTTCGGCGGCGGCGGTGATGACAAGTTCGGCGAGACTGTAGGGCGTGGGGCGCGATGTGTCTGTCATGGCGGCTCTCGCTCAATAGACGGGCTTGGGCAGGGCGGCGACGCGCCCGGCACCGCCTATGGCGTCCAGGTAGTGATCGGCACCGACATCGATGAAGCGGGCGCGGTAGTCGGCCCAGCCTTCGGGCGACGCGGCGCTGTCGGCGTAGGTCTTCAGGTGGCCAAGATCGAGCTGGTAGTCGGGGGCGGCACTGGTGGGGTGGGCGCCGAAGGGCGCCTCGGCCACGCCGCTGATCAGCGCCCGTTCGCACAGATTGAAGCGGGCGTTGTTGGCCATGTCCAGTTCGGGTGTCGGCACCAGCTTCTCCGTGGTGACGAAGACCCGCTTGGCCGCACGGGCCATCAGTTCATCAAAAAAGGGATCGGGGCTGAGCGTCAGGACATTGCCCAGCGCATCGGCCCGGTGGAGGTGCAGTAGGGTAGCATCCAAGGGCAGGGCCGGAACCGCCACAAGTTCCTCTCCATCCTCATAGGGGCTGCGCACGGTGCGGAATGCCGGCTGGCGGATGATGTCGGTGCCGATGCCGATGTGGGTAGGCAGGAAGGGGACACGCATGGCGGCCGCCCTCAGTCCCAGATGGAACATGCCTTCGTCCAGCTCCAGCACATCCAGTCCCTCCTGCCGGGCGGCGCGGAAATGCGGGTCCAGCGGGTAATGGTCCAGCGAGACGAAGGCGAACACCAGGCGGCGAAGCTTACCCGCGGCGGCCAGCAAGCCCACGTCCGGCCCGCCATAGCTGACCAGGGTCAGGTCCTTGAGCCGTGAGCGCAGCAGGGCGCGCACCAGGGCCATGGGTTTGCGCCGGGTGGCCCAGCCGCCGATGCCGATGGTCATGCCGTCGGACAACTGGTCGACGATATCGTCCAGGGTCATGCGCTTGTCGAGCATGGCTCAGCCCTCGCTTCCCTGGTTGTCGGCGTTCTGGAACGCCCAGACATGGCCCCAGTCGCTGACAGGCAGGCTGGTGGTGGGGATCCAGGTCGCGGGGTCGATCAGCAGGCCGTCGCAGCCATATTCGATGTCGAAGCCACCGGGTGTACGCATGTAGAAGGACAGCATCTTGTCGTTCACATGCCGCCCCAGCGTGGCGGAAACGGGAACCTCCTGCTTGTGCACCCGCTCATAGGCGCGGCCGACGTCGTCCACGCTGGCTACTTCCACCATCAGATGGACCAGTCGCGCCTCGTTCTGGGGCAGCTCACCCAGGGCCAGGCTATGATGGCGCTGGTTGCGGGCGTGCATGAAGGCGAAACGGACACCCGGATCATCCGGGCCGCCGCCGGCCAGATAGAAATGGCCGAGGTCGGTGTCACCAAAGCCCAGCACCGACTTATAGAAGGCGTGCGTTTCGGCGAAGTTGGGGGCGGACAGGACGACGTGGCCCAGGCCCAGTTCCCCACTGGGGCCGGTGACGAAACGGCTGACCCCGGCCGGCGACCGGAAGGGGGCGTAGTCCAGGACGCGGCCGTAGTAGATTTCCAGATCGTTGCCCGCCGGGTCGGACGATCGGGCCAGGGCCGTCACCTGCCGGGCCCGCGCCTCCGCCGGCGTGGCCAGCTGGACGGGCCGGCCTGCGCTTTTCAAGCGTTCCACGGCGGCATTGAAGTCCCCCGCGTTGGCCAACTCCCAGCCCGGCTGCACGAAGGCCTCGCGATCCCCCTGCTGGATCCAGAAGCGGAAGGGCCGATCGTCCATGCGAAACAACAGCACGTCGTGCTGGGCCGAGGGGGCTGGCATGAGGCCCACAACCTCGGTCGCAAACGTGGACCAGGACGCGAGATCCCTCGTCTCGATTACCACATAGCCTAGTGACGCCACCGTCATCCCTGGGATCTCCCTGTTCCGGCCCGGCATTTCTGCGCAAAGGCGGATTTTTGCGATCAATTATCGTTGATATGCGTAGATATATACCAGTCTAAAACGCAGATCCACAGAAACAAGCGCGACGGTCGTCAGTTTGCGCAATCCCGGCGGTGCTGCTTGACGATTTCCAGGAACAACGGGCGTTCGCCGCCGCCATCGACGGCCAGGTCGGCACCGCTGACGTAGGCGGCCCCGGCGGAGGCGAGGTAGAGGGCGGCAGCGGCCACATCGCCGCCATTACCCATGCGGCCCAGGGGCAGGGAGGCGGCGATCGCGTCGCGGGTGGCGGCCGATCCGTAGGTCAGTTCCGACTGTTCCGTCTCGACCAGGCCGACGGTGATGGCGTTCACCCGCACCTTGGGCCCCCATTCCTGCGCCAGGCTGCGTGTCAGGCTTAGCAAGCCCGCCTTGGCGGCGGCATAGACGGCCGTCCCGGGG
Source organism: Nitrospirillum bahiense (assembly GCF_007828025.1). Classification (NCBI taxonomy): domain Bacteria; kingdom Pseudomonadati; phylum Pseudomonadota; class Alphaproteobacteria; order Rhodospirillales; family Azospirillaceae; genus Nitrospirillum; species Nitrospirillum bahiense. Next base: position 99,469 of record NZ_VITO01000009.1, on the reverse strand, counting down.
GAGGCCCGCTTGGCGGCGATGCTGGTGATGTTGATGATCGTGCCCCCCTCCGCCTGTTCCGCCATGATCCGGTTGGCCGCCTGGGCGACATGCAGGGGGGCCAGCAGGTTCAGCGCGACGATGGCCTCGGAGAAACGGGGGGAGGCCGTGGCGGCATCGGCTTGGGGGGAGCCGCCGGCGTTGTTGATGACGATGTCCAGGCGGCCGTGGCGTTCCGCCACCGCGTCGACGAAGGCTCTGGCTTGGTCGGCCTGTCGGATGTCGCAGGGGTGGAAACTGGCGACCTGGCCGTTGGCGGAGGGCAGCGCTTCAGGCGCATGGCGCCCGCAGATGGCGACGGTGCAGCGGGAGCGCAGGAAGGTTTCGGCAATGACGCGGCCAAGGCCGCGGGTGCCGCCGGTGACGATGACCACGCGACCGGGCGGAACGGAAAGGGGATCGTGCATGGTGGCCCTCGCGATGTTGTTGTACGCCAATGGATGCCTGAACGGCGTTCTATTGCTGATATGCGTCGATGTGAGCAAATTAATATACGAATTTCAATGACCATCGCCCGCATTGAACATATGGTGCGGAGCGTTGGGCCGGTTGGGGCCGGGAGACGGGGCGCGTACATGCATTTGTCGCTGGATCATTTGACCGTCATAGACGTCCCTCCTTGGGACCTTCCTGATCTGGCGGCGGCGACGGGGTGTGACGGCGTCTGCCTGTTCCTGCATGCCATGAGCGTGCTGCCCCGCATGGCCGATTATGATCTGGTGACCGATGCGGCGGCGCGGCGGCGCGTGCGCTCGCGATTCCAGGAGCGGGGGGTTCGCATGGACCTCGCCTATCCATTCACGCTGCACGGCCGATCGGTGGCGACGGATTTCCGACCGGTGCTGGATGCCGCGGCCGACTTGGGTATCCGCGCCGTCAACGTGCTGCTGTACGACCGCGACGCCGGGCGACGGCACGATCAGTTCGCAGCCTTTTGCGAGGAAGCGGCCGGCCGCGGCCTTGCCGTTGGTGTGGAGTTCTACCCGCCGTCCCTGGTGCCGGACTTGCCCGCTGCGATTGCGGAGGTCGGGCGCATCGGCCGGCCCAGCCGCGTCGGGATAACCCTGGACCTGTTGCATCTTGTTCGGTCAGGCGGCGATGTGGCCCAGGTCGCCGCTTTGCCGGCCGGGAGTGTGTTGCTGGCCCAGCTATGCGATGGACCGGCAAGGGTGGCGCCGGGCGCGCGGGAGGCGGAGGCCGCCAGGGAAAGAGGGCTGCCGGGACAAGGGGATTTCGACGTCGCGGGATTCTTGCGCGCCCTGCCCCCGGACGTGCCGGTGAGCGTTGAGGTGCCGCAGGAGGAGGCTATCCTGCAGGGGGAGGCGCCGCTCGCCCGCGCGCTACGCGCCGTGTCGGCGGCCAGGGCGGTGGCGGCCAGGGCGGTGGCGGAAGGTCATGGCCCTGCATAGCGGTAAAACGGCCCGCCTGCGAAAGCAGTCGCAGCCATGAGGGGCTCTTGTTACGATGCGTAGCCGGCAGCGTGACGGCGATAAGTGTAAGGCACCATATGCAGATCAGAAAGGGGCGGCGCGCGACGCCTGCCGGACTTGATACCGTCGATGAGGCGATCATCGACATCCTTCGCTCCAACGGGCGCGCAACCAACCAGGAAATCGCGGACCGCCTGTCGATCACGGCTGGGACCGTGTCGGCGCGCCTTCATCGGCTTGAGGAAAGCAAGGCCATGCGGGTGGTGGCCGTCGCCGACTTCTCGGCGCACGGCTACAACATGCTGATCGCTACCGGGGTGAAGGTCCTGGGGCGTCCGGTGGCCGACGTGGCCAAGGATCTGGCGGATCTTCCGGAAGTCTTCAGCCTGCACATCATGAACGGCGCCTACGACATCGAGATGCTGGTCATCCTGCATGAGTTCGGGGAGATCAATACCTTCCTGCTGGACCATGTGGCCAAGATTCCGGGCATCAGCGAATTGAGCCCCGGAATCGCCGCCGATATCGTGAAATTCGAATTCAATGTGGCCCCCCTATGAACGGCGGAAAGCTTGACGACCTTGACCATCGCATCGTCGAAGCCTTGGGCCGCGACGGGCGCTCGTCCAACCGGCAGATCGCGGCGGAGCTGGGTGTCACCGAGGGCACCATCCGCACCCGTATCAAGCGGCTGCAGGCCGAGGGGCTGATCCAATTCACCGTGGTGACCAGCTTCCGCATGGCGGGGTCCCCCAACCTGGTGATGATGGGAATCCAGGCCGATCCGGCGCGGGTGCCTGAACTGGCCAAGGAGCTGTCGGCCATCCCCGCCATCGGCTGCGTCATGGTCCTGCTGGGGCGGTACAGCCTGATGGCCATGGGCCTGTTCACCAGCCTGGAGCGGGTGCACGAGCTGGTCAGCACGTCCATCAAGCCGCTGGCCGGGGTGCGGGAGGTGGAGGTGTCCACCGCCATTCACAGCCTGAAGTACGATGCCCGCATGGCGCGTATCGTCCGTGTGGAACCAGAGGCCGCGCCGAGCGAGGAGTGACCGCCGTTTGTGCTGATATGCGTAATATTTCATCGCTAAAAATACGCAAAGTGTGATTGGTGTGGATCTGAACCGTTGATTCTGGCAATGTGGCGGTCGCTCGGGTGAGCGCCCACCCCGTCGGTGCCATGAGCATCGGCCGTGCCGGTTTGGGCGCCGCGAATGGCTCGGGCTTCCACCGGAGTGAACCATGGCCAGCATCTTCTCGCCCATTCGCCTGGGCGACCTCACCCTCAACAATCGCGTGGTGATGGCCCCCATGACCCGCTGCCGGGCGGGGGTGAACGACGAGCCCACGGCCGACATGGCGGAATACTATCGTCAACGGGCCGGTGCCGGCCTGATCGTCAGCGAAGGTGTGCAGCCCAGCATCCATGGCAAGGGCTACTTCCGGACCCCCGGCATCCATACGCCGCTGCAGATGGCGGCCTGGCGTGCCGTGACGGCGGGTGTGCGCGCCGCTGGTGGCAGCATCGTGATGCAGCTGATGCATTGTGGGCGGGTGGGGGCGGCGGGGAATAAGGACCCCTGGGCTGAAACCGTGGCGCCCTCGGCCATTAGCAGCCGACAGGCCCTGTATACCGCCGCCGGCATGGCGCCCTGCGCTGAACCCCGTGCGCTGGCGACAGCCGAGATAGCCGGTGTCATCGATGAAATGGCCGCGGCGGCGCGGAACGCCCGGGCGGCAGGCTTCGATGGCGTGGAGTTGCACGCCACCAGCGGCTACCTGCCTATGCAGTTCCTGGCGACGGGCACCAATCAGCGAACGGACCGCTATGGCGGCTCGCCTCAGAACCGTGCCCGGTTCGTCATCGAGGTGCTGGAAGCCATGGCCGCAGCCATCGGATCTGGGCGGGTGGGGTTCCGCATTTCGCCTGGCAACGGCTATAACGACATGGAGGATGAAGAGCCGGTGACGACCTATACGGCGCTCCTGCGGGCCGTCGAGCCCTTAGGGCTGGCCTACCTTCACCTCATCAACACGCCCATTCCGGAGTTGGAGCCCTTGTCCTTCGTGCGGCAGCATTGGACCGGGCCGGTGATTGGCAACGGCGGCCTGACGCTGGACAGCGCACAGAAGCTGCTGAGCGATGGGCGGTTGGAGGCGGTTTCTTTCGGCCGGTTCTTTATCAGCAACCCTGACCTAGTCGCGCGCTTCCGCAACGGGGCGCCGCTGGTAGAGCCCGATCGCGGCACCTTTTACAGCGGCGACGCCCGGGGGTTCACCGATTACCCGCAATGGAGCGCGGACGTGCCCGTCGCCGTCGGCGCGTGACACCATCAACACCAATCTCATATTACAGGAGGAGCGAATGTCGGCGGACGCCCGAGATCTGGCACAGGCGATGACGCGGTCAACGGTGGCGCAGGACCCGGCCCGTCAGCGCCGCACGGTGGAGGCGTACTTGGCCAGTTGGCGCGATGGTGACGCGGCGGCGCGGGCGTCGCTGTTCGCCGGCGACGCCGTGGTCGAGGATCCTGTCGGCGGCCCACTCCATCGTGGCCTTGACGCCATTCGTGCCTTCTGGGCGATGGCGGAGCAAGGGGGCTATCGCTTCGCGCCTGTGTTGGAGGTGTTCGTCCCCGGTGGGCGGGAGGCCCTGATCCGGTTTTCCATGGGAATGGAGAAGGCCGGGGCGCCTGTGGAACGTCTGACCGTCCATGAAGTGGTGGCGTTCGATGATACGTATCGCATCACGTCGCTGCGGGCGTTCTGGACCATGGACGCCTTCACCTCAGCCGGCGAGCCGACCTGAAGGTCTTCGTTATCTTGGGGGCAAAGATACGCGCCATCTCCGTCGCAAGCATGCGCAAGGGCGTCTATTTATGCCAAAATAAATTCATAATGCGTAGTTAAAGATGTGAATAACTACGCATCGTCCTGTTTTCGCGTTGCGTGGCCGATGGCGCCTCCCTATAATCCCGGAACAATCACAGAAGGGGGGCGACTGGTCCCAGTAGGGGCGGCCTTCCTGCCAGGGAGCGAACGATGAACACCGATGCCCGCAGGGAACATTTGTCCAATATTCTTCGTCCGGCGGCGCCGCCGCGGGAATTGGTGGACATCTACACCGAGGACCAGCGCCAGCGGCTGCTGGACGTGGTGCACCGCAACGGTCCCTGGAAGCTGATCATCGCCCAGCACTTCTCGTCCGTGGATGCGCTGATCGCGACCTTGTCGGGTGCTATGCCGGCGGGTATCACGCCGACCCTGGACATGTTCCTGACGCCCACCTTCCGCGGCTACTACGCCAGTTATTCCACACCGCTGTATTCCGAGATCGCGGATTGTTTCTATAGCCAGCGCTTCCTGGATTACGCCAAATCCTATTGGAAGGCGCAGTACGCCAAGCCGCAGATGATGCTGTTCAACGTGAACGGCCCCTGCGCCAATACCGACCCCGGCCATCTGGACACGCCCAGCTTCCGTGGCGTCCGGTATGAGAGCGCGCCGACCTGGCTGTGCAGCGTCATGGGCAAATCGGGTCTGTTCAAGGACTACCTGATCAAGATGGCCCAGGTGATCACCTGGTTCTCCAACGATCCTCAGAGTGGCTTCACCTACTGGCCCGAGGGGCCGCTCAACCCGCCCAAGCGGCTGATGCCGCCCGTTTACAACCGCGGCGTCCTGGTGCAGAACGAGATGATGCTGCACCGGGGGGAGGCTAACGGGCCACGCGACCAGCAATATCCGGATGGGCTTGGCTTCGACACTGTCTTCCAGGGGGACCCGTCCGACCGGAACGGGTGGCTCCTCAAGACGGGCGATCGGGTGATCGCCCGCCATTCCACCGACGATTTGCGCTTCCTGGTGCACTGGTCGGCTGAGGTGTTCGAGGACTATGCCGAGTTGAAGAAGAATATGGATCGCTCGGCCGATCTGACGCTGGACCAGGTGTTCGAGACCCTGATCAAGGACGTGCGCTCCAAGGGGATTGAGATCACACCGCCCGCCGATCCGCTGGCCGATCCGCTCTTCATTCGCACCTTGAACGCGGCTTACGATTTCGGGCCGCCGGTCCAGTATCCGGCCGATGCCCCCCTGTCGCCCTTGCGCATTGGGGGCGCCCGGGCCGCGTGACGCGGTGCTGTTGTCGGCGGGAAGGCTGTCGGCCTTCCCCAGCGGGGCGGCCGTTCGCATCGCCGGTACTGCGGTGATGGCGGGCGGCCGTTCCCCTATCGATGGGCCGGTGCTGCCTGGCCGCGAGAGAAAAGGTGGGAACCACGCGTGGGGCAGAATGTGAACCGCAATGTCGTCATTGTCGGCGCCGGCCACGCTGGTGCCAGTGCCGCCTTGCAGTTGCGGCAAAATGGATGGCAAGGGGCCATTACCTTGCTGGGCGCGGAAGGCGAGTTGCCTTATCAGCGGCCGCCCCTGTCCAAGGCCTGGTTGAAGGGGGAGGTTTCCTTCGACGGTGTCGTGCTGCGCAAGGCCGAAGTTTACCAGCAGCAAAGGATCGCGCTGCGCTGCGGGTGTCGGGTTGTCGCCCTTGATCGCGGCGCCAAGGTGGTGGTGCTGAGCGATGGTGCCCGGGTTCCCTATGACGCGCTGATCCTCGCCACCGGGTCGCGGCCGCGGGACTTGCCTGTCCCCGGCGCGGGGCTCGACGGCGTGGTGACGCTGCGCACTGTGGCTGACGCGGACGGGTTGCGAAGCCGGTTGGGCTCCACCGGACGGCTGGTGGTGATCGGCGGGGGCTATATCGGGCTGGAGGTCGCGTCCGCCGCCCGTGCCCTGGGGCGGGATGTCGTGGTGGTGGAGCGTGAAGCGCGCCTGCTGGCCCGCGTCGCCAGTCCGGAGGTTTCGGACTTTTATGCCGCCCTGCACGCCGCGCGAGGAGTGGACCTGCGCCTTTCGGCGGCTGTGGAGGCCATCGGGGGGCGGGACGGGCGTGTGACGGAGGTGATGCTGACCGACGGAACGGCAATTCCAGCCGATACGGTTCTGGTCGGCGTCGGCGCCATCCCCGAGAGCGCGTTGGCCGAGGCCGCCGGCCTGGCGTGCCAGGACGGTATCCGGGTGAGTTCCACCTGCGGAACCGACGATCCGGACATCTACGCCATCGGCGACGTGAGCCGGAGGCCATTGCCTTTCAATGGTGGGGCCGGCCGGCTTGAAAGCGTGCAGAACGCCTTGGAACAGGCGCGCCAGGTGGCGGCAAGTCTTTGCGGCTTGCCGGCCCCGGCGCCGGAGGTCCCGTGGTTCTGGTCGGACCAATATGAGGTCAAGCTGCAACTCGCCGGCTTGCCTGGTGGCGAGGTCCGCCGGGTGATGCGCGGCGTTTCCGCCGAAGGGCGCTTCGCCGTGTTCCATATCGGAACGGACGACACCGTGAGGGCGGTGGAGGCCGTGAATATGCCGGCCGAATTTATGACCGGCAGGCAATGGATCGCCCAACGGCGGGCGGTTTCTCCGGCCCGTTTGGCGGATGTCGCTGTCGGCCTGAAGGACGCGGCCGTTTGATCGCCCAGGCGGCGGGGCCGTCTTCACAGGGTTCGTGCCAAGGATAAGACCATGCCTAAAGTGAATTACGTTTCCGCCACCGGCCTCCATACCGTGATCGAGGCTGGTGCCGGCGACAGCGTGATGGAGGCCGCGGTGCGTAATGGCGTTCCCGGCATCGACGCCGAGTGTGGCGGGGCCTGCGCCTGTGCCACCTGTCATGTGATGGTCAGCACGGACTGGCTGTCCCGCCTTCCTCCCGCTGCCGAGGCGGAAAGGACCATGTTGGAATTCGCCGTCGATCCGCAGCCGAATTCCCGCCTGGCGTGCCAGATCCGCCTGACGGCCGAATTGGATGGGCTGGTGGTTCACACGCCGGTGTCGCAACGCTGACATCCTTCCGGTCCGCCGCCATCGGATGCCCGCGGCCTGCACGCCAGGCCGCGGGCATGCTTTTCCCGGATCACCCGGCCAGCAGATCGAGCCGCTCCAGGGGCAGGGGCTGGCCTGCCAGGTGGCTGGCCGCCCGGTAGGCGAAGGTCATGGCCGGCCCCAGGGTGGAACCGGCGCCGGGATAGGCGGGGCCCATGACCGATGCGCTGTTGTTCCCCACACAATACAGGCCGGGGATGACCACGCCCTGGGCATCCAGCACGCGGGCGTCCCGATCGGTCAACAAGCCCCCCTTGGTGCCGATGTCGCCCGGCCACAGCTGCATCGCATAGAACGGTGCCTGGCTCAGCGGGGCCAAGTTGGGGTTGGGCTTGACGGTGACGTCACCGTAATAGCGGTCGAAGACGTTGCCGCCCCGGTCGAAATCCTCATCCTTGCCGGTGCGGGCGAAGGCGGCCATGCGGTCGGCACTGTTCCGCAGGCCTTGGGGGTCGACGCCGATGCGCGTGGCGAGGGCTTCCAATGTCGGGGCTGTCCAGACGACGCTGTCCCACCAGGCCTGGGGTACCTTGCGGTCGGGCATCAGGCTGGTGGGAAGCAGGGGCCCCATGGGATAGCGGGCGCGGAACCGGCCGTCGAAAACGATCCATGCCGGAATGGCGCCGCCCGTCGCTTGGTGGTTGGCGATCATCGCCTGCTGGAATTCCGGATAGGGGCCGGACTCGTCCACGAAGCGCTGACCCAGAGCGTTGACTACCAAACAGCCGGGCAGGGAGCGTTCCACGAAGACGCCACGGAATTTCTCTTCACCGGGGACATTCACCGTGGGGACGCCCCAACTCAGGTCCATGATATGAAGGGCCCCGCCGACAGCGGCGCCGGCGCGGATGGCGTCACCCGTGTTGCCGTCAGGTGGGGTCGCCGTCCAGCGGGCATCGGTCGGTTTGGGAAGGTATTGTTCGCGCATGTCCTGGCTTCGCTCAAAGCCGCCAGCGGCAAGCACGACACCCCGCTTGGCGACGACGCGCACATCCTGGCCGCTATGGCGGATCACCGCGCCGGCCACCCGCCCTTCCTGCGTCAGCAGTGACTGAAGCGGGCTGTCCACCCAGATAGGGATTTGGCGCTGGCGCGCCGCCCGCAACAATCCGGCGACCAGGGCCTGCCCGCCGGTCATGCGGCGGTCCTTGGATGTCTTAAGCCGCCAGCGTAGGTCCGTGGCGTAGCGCAGGATGTTCTTCAGGACGACGGACACCGAGCCCGGTCCCTGGGACAGGATGGTGTGGGCGTCGAAGGAATTGAGATTGATGCGCCCGAACAGCGCCTGTCCGGGATTGCCGGGCCGCATCTGGGTGAGGCCCTCCAGGCCAAGCGACGCGGCGTCGAAGTCGGCCGGGTCCATGGTCCGACCACCGGGGCGGGCGCCCGGGAGGGAAGGGTAGTAATCGGCATACAGCGGCATGCAGCGGTAAGGTACCCCGATGCTGCCAAGATAGCGGGCCATCAGCCTGGCGGTCTCGACATAGGCCAGGATGCGGTCATCGCTGGCCAAGCCCTTGGCGCAAGTCCGCACGTACCGGAAGGCGTCCTCCAGCGTGTCGCGCACACCGGCCTGCGCCTGATCGTCATTACAGGGTATCCAGATGCCGCCGCCGGATATGGCGGAGGTGCCGCCAATCAACGCGGCCTTTTCCACCACCAGAGGCTTCAGGCCCAGGTCGGCGGCCCGCACAGCGGCCATCAGGGCGCCAGCGCCGGACCCGACGATGATGACGTCGACATTCGGCCCCTCGCTCCCGCGGCTGTCGGGTTTGTTGCTCATAAGTCCTCCCGTGCTTTTGCTGTTATCTGTCCGGTCACATCCGTCGGGCCTAGAGCACCCGATAGGTGCCAGGGCCGCAGAGTGTGGGCACAATCGGCGTTATCCGATAATCGCAGAATTATCGGTTAATAGATACGCAATATGGCGTACTATTGATATTGAAAACGCGTTTCGCGTAGAAAATTGCCATGATAGGATCGCCACGAATAAGCGCCGATACGCGAAACAGGCAAGGGAGGTTATCGTGGCGAAGACCGTTGAGTATGGGCTGGGGCCGTTCACCTATCCCCGGGGATGGTTCATGGTGGCGGCGGCACCGGAGGTCACGTCGGTGCCGTCCGCGGTGCGCTTCTTCGGGCAGGACCTGGTATTGTACCGGGGGCAGAGTGGCCGGGCGTACATGGTGGACGCCTATTGCCCCCACATGGGCACCCATCTGGCCAAGAACACGACGTCCTACGTCATTCAGGACGGCCGGCATGTGGAGGGCGATTCCATACGGTGCCCCTATCACGCGTGGCAATTTGGGCCTGACGGCAGATGCACCGAAATCCCTTATTCCAAGGCGCCGATTCCGGCGGCGGCGCGATTGCGCACCTGGGTACTGGAAGAGCGATACGGTTGCCTCTTCACCTGGCACGACCCCGAGGGCGGCGCGCCGGATTTCGACTTGCCGCTGATCCCTGAATGGGATCATCCGTCCTATGTGCACTGGAGCATCGACCAGCTGGGCACGTTGCCCTGCCATCCGCAGGAGATCGTCGACAACATGGCTGACGTGGCCCACCTGGGGCCGACCCACGGTGGACCGGCGGAATATTTCAGCAACGTCATCGACGGTGTCGTGCTGCGGCAATTCCAAGGGGCGCAGCATCGCAGCCTGGCGCCAGGCTTCATGCTGGAAACGAACACCTTCTACACCGGCCCCGGCGTCCTGTTGTCTTACTTCAATGGTGCCCATGCCGTGATGTACATCGCCCACACGCCGGTGGATGACGGGGTGGTCCGGGCCTGGCACGGCCTTTTGGTCCATTCGGGCAAGGACGTCGCGACCGACGACGATGTCGCCGGCGCCCGGCAGCAGCAGGCTGGCAGCTTGGCTGCCTTGGCCCAGGATTTTGAGATTTGGGCCAACAAGCGCGCTTGCCTGGCCGCCTTGGCCGTTCCCGGAGACGGGGCCTTCTCCAAGCTGCGCCAGTGGTACAAGCAGTTCTATAACCCCAAGGCTGAGGCGGCACGGTTCCAGGCGCAGGCCAACGGCACCTTCGGGGCCCGTGGCTTGCCGCTTACCCGGGCCTGACCATAGGGGTCGGTCGCCAGGGCCGTTCCCCTGGGCGGCCGCCCCTGTCACCGCCGCACCCCGCGCCATAGCGTTTTCCGCCGGTTGAAACTGGGCGGAATTTAAGGCACATCATAGTAAGTGAGTAAATACTTAATAAGATCGGGAGGGTCCCTGCGCCAAGGGCTTACTGCAGGCGGCGCGGGCGGATGACCATGGCACCTTGGCGGCTACCATGGTGGTGGCGGTGAGACGACCGCCTCTGGTTAAAGTGAGCGGGCGGGAACCGCGAAGCAGGGCCGTCACCTCCGGTCTGTCATTGGCGAACTTTTCAGGCGGAGCGTGTCTTGATGCAGGGCAAGAAAGTAGTCTTCCTCACCGGGGCGTCGGGCAATATGGGGGGAGAAACCCTACGGCAATTGCTGGAGCGCGCCGACCGCTTCCGCGTCAAGGCGCTGGTCTTGCCGAAGGAGCGTGACCATCCTGTCCTGAAACGCTTCAAGGGTCATCCACACCTGGAAATCGTCTGGGGGGATCTGCGGCATTACCCCGATGTGCTGAATGGTGTGACGGGCGCCGACCAGGTGCTGCACATCGGCGGCTTGGTTTCCCCCATGGCGGATCGTTTGCCGAAGCTGACCATGGAGGTCAACGTCGGTGGCGCGCGCAACATCGTCCAGGCGATCAAGGCGCAGGCGGCACCGGACCGTGTGCGGCTGGTCTATATTGGTACCGTGGCCCAAACCGGTGATCGCCAGACGCCGGTCCATTGGGGGCGCACCGGCGATCCCATCAAGATCAGCAAGTATGACCATTATGCTGTCAGCAAGACCCAGGCGGAAGCCATCGTTGCCGAATCCGGCCTGAAGCATTGGGTTTCCTTGCGCCAGACGGGGATCGCCCACGCCAATCTTTGGAAAATCCAGGATCCCATCATGTTCCACAGCCCTTTCAACGGGGTACTGGAATGGGTAACCGTGGGGGATTCGGGGCGCCTGGCGGCCAACTTTTGCGAGGACGGCGTCCCGGACCAGGTCTGGCGCAATTTCTATAACATCGGCGGTGGTGGCGACCTGCGGGTGGTCAATCATGAATTCGCGGCGGCGATGTTCAAGGTGCTGGGCTTCTCCGATTTCCGCAAGGTGTTCCAACCCAACTGGTTCGCCACGCAGAACTTCCACGGCCAGTGGTACACCGATTCAGACCGCCTACAGGAACTGGTCCCCTTCCGGCGGGAGACGCTGGCGGATTTCCTGGCGATCCTGAAGGCCGCGGTGCCGTTCTATGTGCGCTGGGGGGCCCAGCTGGCCGGTGGCGCCGTGCGTAAGCAGATTGTGAAGCTGGCGCGGAGCGAGGGCGGGCCGTTGCATTGGCTGGAACAGGGGGACGAGGCGCACATCAACGCCTATTTCGGCTCACGGGCGCAGTGGCAGCAAATCCCCTCGGACTGGGCCCAGTTTCCGCTAGGCCAGCCGTCGCGCGCCCCGTCATACCTCGATCACGGATACGACGAGAACAAGCCCAAGGAGCAGTGGACTGTGTCGGATTTGCGCCAAGCGGCGGAATTCCGGGGCGGTCAGTGCATGGCTGACCATGCGCACGACCCCCACGAACCGGTCGGTTGGCGGTGCGCTGTGGGGCATGAGTTCCAGATGTCGCCCAACCTCATGCTGCGCGGCGGGCACTGGTGCCCGACCTGCATGATTGATCCCGATGGCTATGATGTCGTGGCCCGGCGCAGCCCGTTCTTCGCGCAAGTTTGGCGCCAAGGCCGCTGATTGTTCACTTATTGTTGCAAGGCTTCATGCCGTCGGGTGGGTTATTTCGTCCCAACGGCCCGAAGCGACAGGGCGGCGTCGGCGCCGAGATGCGCCTGGATGACCTCTTCCCGCAAGCCGATGCCCCGACCGCAGAAAAGGATCATCTGTTCCAGCAGCTGGTCCTCGGTGCCGGCGTACTGGACCAAGTGCGGCTCCCGCATGCGGGCGACGGTGACGTTGGAGCCGAGGTGCTCCAGCATCGCCACGATGTTTATCGGGTCGATGGGGGCTCCCACCAAGTCGCCTGCCGCCCGGGCGCCAGCCAGGGCGTCGATCAATGACGGCAGGCTGAGCCGCAGGGAACGGCGATAGGTCAGACGGGCATAAGTGCCGTCGCCGGCCAGGCTAGCGTAAAGGATGCGGATGGCGTTGGGATTGGGGGTCAGGCTGCCACGCAGGCAGTTACCGAAGTAATTCCGCATCATCGTGATGAGGCCAGCGGCATCCGGGCTGAGTTCCCCCACCGCCTTGAAGGCCTCATTCTGATCCCGGATCAGCTTCCGCAGCACGGAGCGATAAAGCGTTTCCTTCGACGGGAAGTGCCGGAAGATCAGCGCCTCGGAAACCTGGGCCTCGGCCGCGATACGATGGGTTTTCGCGCCATCAAAGCCATGCTCCGCGAAAACCCGGATCGCGGCTTCCAAAATCAAGGCGCGCCGATCGGCACTGAGTAAGCGTTTACGGACCATGCACCGGGTTTAATCCATGTCGGTGCGGAAACAAACGAAAATCGGGGACCTGGTTGTACCGCCGGCGAGGTTTTGCGCCCACTGGATGGTCCAGGGATTCCCTCTCTGAGGTCTCTTCGGGCTTAGCTTACACGGGGGAGAATCCGCGAGCTCGTGCATCTTCGTTAATTGTGGGTCTCCCATCTCCCGATAATCGCGCCATGTGCGTTTGTGATTGACGATTTGCGTAGTCAGACGTACCAATAAATACGAATGATGATGATGAATCGGCGGCGTGACGCGTCGAAGCCAACGGGAGGCATCGCATGAACAAGATGGTCGAAGTGCAACGGGACAGGGACGTTCCCACGCCGGGCCAGCTGCTGGACCGGGCTCGGGCCATGCTGCCGGCGCTCCGCGCGCGGGCAGCCGAGGCGGAGCGCGATTGCCGCCTGCCCATGCAAACCGTGGAGGAAATGCGCGAAGCCGGCTTCTTCCGCATCCTGCAGCCCAAGCGCTGGGGCGGGTTCGAAATGGCGCCGCAGGTCTTCTTCGATGTCCAGATGACCCTGGCTGAGGCCTGCATGTCCACCGCCTGGGTGCTGGGCGTGGTCGGCGTGCACCCCTACCAGCTGGCTCTGTTCGATGACCGGGCGCAGGCGGACGTGTGGTCCACCTCGCCGGACACGCTGATCTCATCGTCCTATCAGCCGGTGGGCAAGGTGGAGCGGGTGGAGGGCGGCTTCCGCCTGTCCGGACGCTGGGGATTTTCCAGCGGCTGCCAGCACTGCGACTGGGTGTTCCTGGGGGCCATCGTTCCGCCGCTGAACCCCGGCGACCCCATGGACATGCGCACCTTCCTGTTGCCCCGGTCCGACTATGAGGTGGTGGAGGCCTGGGACACCTTCGGCCTGCGGGGAACGGGCAGCCATGACGTCGTCGTTTCAAACGGCTTCGTCCCGGAACACCGGACCCACAAGGCGTCGGACGGTTTCCTCTGCACCAATCCCGGCCAGGCGGTGAACACCGCGCCGCTGTTCGCGCTGCCCTGGGCGCAGGTATTCGTGCGGGCCGTGTCCACGGCGGCGATCGGTGCCACCCAGGGGGCGCTGGACGCCTACCTGGGGATCGTGCGGGAGCGGGTGTCGAGCAACACGGGCAAGGTGTCGCGGACCGACCCCGCGTCCCTGGCGGCGGCGGCCCGCGTCCGTGCCCAGATCGATGAGATGAAGGTGCAACTGGCCGCCAACTTCGATCGTCTGCTCGGCAAGGTGACGGCCGGTGAACCGCTAAGCCTGGAGGAGCGGCTGATGTACCGATATCAGTCGGCCACCATCGTGCCCCGCTGTGCCGGCCTGGTGGACAGCCTCATGCCGCTGCTGGGCGGGCGCGCCATTTATCGCAGCAGCCCCATCATCCGTTTCTGGCTGGACGTCAATGCCGCTCGCGCGCACGTCGCCAACGACCCCAACAATGTCGGGCCCGATCTCGGCGGCGTGCTGCTGGGCGGCGCGCCGGCCGTCCATTTCTGCTGAAGCGGGGGACCACCATGGACTGGCAATTGTCCGGCCGGCATGTACAGGCCGGCGACTATCGACTTTGGGTGGCGGTGGCCGGGTCCGGCCCAACCGTCGTCTTCATCCACGGCAGCGGGCCCGGCGCCAGCGCCGCGTCCAATTTCAGCCGCAACTGGCGGGCTTTCGCCGATGCGGGCTTCCGCGTCATCCTGCCGGATCTGATCGGGTATGGCGCCAGCGACAAGCCCACGCATGTGGACTACACGCTGGACCTCTTCACCGGCACACTGCGCGCCGCCCTGGCCGAGGTGGGTGTGGAGAGTGCCACGCTGGTCGGCAATTCCCTGGGTGGCGCCATCGCGATGCAGATCGCGCTGGATGATCCGGCGCTAGTGGATCGCCTGGTGATGATGGCGCCGGGCGGCATCGAGACGCGGGAAACCTACTTCGCCATGCCGGGCATCGCTCGCATGGTGGGGGACTTCACCAGTCCGGATTTCACCGAGGCTGATCAGCGCCGCCTGGTGACCAACTTGGTCCACGACCCCGTCCACATCACCGACGCATTGGTGGCGGAACGCTATGCCGTGGCCCGGCAACAGCCCAAGCAGGTGCTATCCACCATGCGCGTACCCGATCTGAGCCCCCGCCTGGGGGAGCTGACCCAACCCATCCTGGGCTTCTGGGGGACCGAGGACGCCTTCTGCCCGGCCAGCGGCGCCCAGAAGTTCCTGGCGGCCTGCCCGGATGTCCGTTTCATGCTGTTCAACAAGGTCGGCCACTGGGTGATGGTGGAGCGGGCCGGGGAGTTCAACCGCCATGTCATCGACTTCCTCACGCACTGAGATCTGTCCCGCCGAACCCGCACCCGCCGACTTGGTCGAGCGACTGGCCCAGGAACTGTACGGCGCCCTGCGCGGGCGTAGGACGCTGGCTCCCCTGATCGCGCGCCATCCCAGCCTGACCATCGAGGACGCCTACCGGATTTCGCTGGCGACCTTGCGCCGCCGCGAGGCGGATGGCGAGCACGTGGTGGGCAAGAAGATCGGCGTCACCTCCAAGGCCGTCCAGGACATGCTGGGCGTCTTCCAGCCGGACTTCGGCTTCCTGACCGACCGCATGATCGTGGCCGATGGTGCCGTCGTCGACATCGCCGGCGCCGGGCTGATCCAGCCCAGGGCGGAAGCCGAGATCGCCTTCATCCTGAAGCGGGACCTGCGGGGGCCGGGGGTCACGCCGGAGGACGTTCTGGACGCCACCGAGGCGGTGGTGCCCTGCTTCGAGATCGTCGACAGCCGTATTCTGGATTGGCGCATCGGCATCGTCGATACCGTGGCCGACAACGCGTCTTGCGGCGTCTGTGTCCTGGGCGCCGCGCAGGTGCCGCCCCGGGCGCTGGACCTGCCGGCCGTGCGGGTGGTGGTGGAGAAGAACGGGGCCTTTCTCAGCGAGGGTTACGGCTCGGCCGTGCAAGGGTCGCCACAGGCGGCCGTGGCTTGGCTGGCCAACACCCTGGGCGGCTTTGGAGTGTCCCTGAAGGCGGGCGAGATCGTGCTGTCGGGCTCCCTGGTGCCGCTGGAGCCAGCCCGGCCGGGCGACCATTTCGCCATGACGCTGGATGGCATCGGCACGGCGTCCATCACGTTCAAATAACAGACAGTCAGCACGCGGCCGCCGGTCGCGGGGAAGGGAGCGGACTTTGGCCAAGGTCAAGGTAGCGATCATCGGCTCGGGCAATATCGGCACCGACCTGATGGTCAAGATCGTGCGCCGGTCGGCGCACATGGAACTGGCGGCGATGGTCGGGATCGATCCGGCGTCGGAAGGCCTGGAAAGGGCGCGCCGGCTGGGCGTGCGGGCCGTGGACAACGGTATCGGCGGGCTGCGGGAACTGCCGGACTACGCCGACATCCGCATCGTCTTCGATGCCACCTCGGCCTATGCCCACAAGGCGCATGACGCGGCGCTGCGCGCCGACGGCAAGCGGGTGGTGGATCTCACGCCGGCGGCCCTGGGCCCCTTCACCGTGCCGGCGGTGAACCTGGCGACCCATTTGGACGCGCCCAACGTCAATATGGTCACCTGCGGCGGCCAGGCCACCATCCCGATAGTTGCGGCGGTGTCGAGGGTGGCGCCGGTGCCCTATGCCGAAATCGTGGCGTCGGTCTCCAGCCGGTCCGCCGGTCCCGGCACTCGGGCCAACATCGACGAGTTCACCCGCACGACGGCGCGCGGCATCGAACTGGTGGGCGGGGCGCAGCGTGGCAAGGCCATCATCATCATGAACCCGGCCGAGCCGCCCATGATCATGCGCGACACGGTCTATACCCTGAGCCTGGGCGAGGATGAGGACGCCGTCCGCCGGTCGGTGGAAGACATGGTCCAGGCGGTGCAACGGTATGTGCCCGGCTATCGGCTGAAGCAGGAAGTCCAGTTCGAGCGCTATGGCGACAACAACCGGCTGAAGATTCCGGGGCTGGGCGAGTTCACCGGCCTCAAGACCTCCGTCTTCCTGGAGGTGGAGGGGGCCGGCCATTACCTGCCGCCCTATGCCGGAAACCTGGACATCATGACGGCGGCGGCGGAGGCGACAGGCAATCTGATCGCCCAACGCTTGGAAGGGGGCGTGGCATGAAGAACCCGCAGGCGGAAAAGATCTACATCCAGGACGTGACCCTGCGCGACGGCATGCATGCCATCCGCCACATGTACGGCCTGGACCATGTGCAGGCCATCGCCCGGGCGCTGGACCGCGCCGGCGTGGATGCTATCGAGGTGGCGCATGGCGACGGCCTGAATGGCACCAGCTTCAACTACGGCTTCGGCGCCCATACCGACTGGGAGTGGATCGAGGCGGTGGCCGAGGTATTGGAGCGGTCGGTGTTGACCACCCTGCTGCTGCCCGGCGTGGGCACGGTGGAGGAGTTGAAGCGCGCCTATGGGCTGGGTGTCCGCTCGGTACGGGTGGCCACCCACTGCACCGAGGCTGACGTGGCCAAGCAGCACATCGGGGCCGCCCGCGACCTGGGCATGGACGTGTCCGGCTTTCTGATGATGTCGCACATGATCGAGCCCGAGGCGCTGGCCGCCCAGGCGAAGCTGATGGAATCCTACGGTGCGCATTGCGTTTATGTGGTGGACAGCGGCGGGGCCCTGGACATGGACGGCGTCGCCGCCCGGCTCCAGGCCTATGACCGGGTGCTGAAGCCCGAGACGCAACGCGGCATGCATGCCCACCACAACCTGTCGCTGGGCGTGGCCAATTCGCTGGTGGCCGTCCAGAACGGCGCCGTGCGTATCGACGCCAGCCTGGCCGGCATGGGGGCCGGCGCCGGCAACGCCCCCCTTGAGGTGTTCATCGCCGCCGCCGACCGCAAGGGGTGGAAGCACGGCTGCGAGCTCTATCCCCTCATGGACGCGGCGGAAGACCTGGTGCGCCCGCTGCAGGATCGCCCCGTGCGGGTGGATCGCGAGACGCTAAGCCTGGGCTATTCCGGCGTCTATTCCAGCTTCCTTCGCCATGCGGAGGCCGCCGCCAAGACCTATGGAGTCGATGCGCGCGTGGTGCTGGCGGAACTGGGGCGCCGGCGCATGGTGGGCGGTCAGGAAGACATGATCGTCGACGTGGCGTTGGACATCCTGAAGGCGCGCGAGACGCGGGCCGCGACGTGAGACGCATGGGGGCGGGGAGGGCAAGATGACCGGAGAGGAGAGGCCGGGCTCTCCCGGCTGGCATTCCGCTGTCGAGGCGCCGCTGACGGTCGCGGACGCGAGCGAGGTGCGCTGGGACGCGGAAGCGGACCTGGTGGTGGTCGGCTACGGTGGTGCCGGCGTCGCCGCGGCGGTGGAGGCCGCGGAACGAGGGGCGTCCGTTATCGCCGTCGACCGCTATCACGGCGGCGGCGCCACGGCCATGAACGGCGGCGTGCTGTACGCCGGCGGCGGCACCTCGGTGCAGCAGGAAGCCGGCGTCGAGGACACGGTGGAGGATATGTACCGCTATCTGCGCCGGGAAACGGAGGGGGTGGTGTCCGACCGCACCTTGCACCGGTTCTGCGCGGAAAGCCCCGGGATGGTGGAGTGGTTGAAGGCCCACGGCGTGGCGTTCAACAGCCGGGTCTATTGGGAAAAGACCAGCTACCCCCATTCCGACTATTACCTCTACCACTCCGACAGCTGCCTGGCCCCCGAGCATGCCGCCGTGGCCAAGCCGGCGCCGCGTGGGCATCGGGTGTTCATGCCCGCCGCCAACACCGCCGTCGGATACGGTGTCGGCTTGTACTACCCCCTGCAGGCGGCGGCTGCCGGGTTGGGGGTGCGGCTATGGACCAAGGCAGAGTGCCGGCAACTGGTGGTGGACCGTCATGGCCATGTCCTTGGCGTGCGGGTCCTGCATATTCCGCCGAGGACCATGGACGCCATCGAGTATGAGCGGCTGGCGGCGAAGGGCACGAAGTACATGCTCATGTTCCCGCCGTCGTTCCCAGGGGCCGGCTTCGCCAACTGGCGGGCATCCCGCTTGTGGGAGAGGGCGCGCGCCATTGAGCGGACCGGCCGGGTGGAATGCTTTATCCACGCCCGGAAAGGGGTTTGTCTCAGCACGGGCGGCTTCATCTTCAACCGGCCGATGGTGGCCCACCATGCGCCAGCCTATGTCCAGGGCATGCCCCTGGGGTCGCCTGGGGATGATGGCAGCGGCATCCGCCTGGGGCAGACGGTGGGGGGCGCCGTCGCGCGCATGAACCATGTCAGCGCTTGGCGCTTCATCAATCCGCCCCTGGCCTGGGCCCATGGCGTCATCGTCGACGGGCGGGGAGAGCGCTACGTCAATGAGATGCTGTATGGCGCCGCCATCGGCCAGAAGATGTGCGAGGAGCGCGGGGGGCGGGCTTACCTGATCCTGGACCAGCAACTCTATGACCAGGCTTGGCAGCAGGTCACCCGCGGGAAGGTGCTGCCTTTTCAGAAATATCCCGCGATGCTGGCCATGCGTTTCGGCCGCCGCAAGGCACGCACGCTGGCCGCCCTGGCGGAGCGTTGCGGCTTTGACCCCGCCACGCTGGATCGCACAGTGACCCGATACAACCAGGCGGCCCGTGGAATCGTGCCCGACGCGTTCAACAAGGGCGCTGACAACATGGCCGTCCTGGAACGCGGGCCGTTCTATGCACTGGACATGTCCATCGATGCCAAGCTGGCGCCGCTACCCACGCTGACCCTGGGGGGACTGACCGTGGACGAGGACACCGGTGCCGTCCTGAACAGCCAAGGCCGTGCCATTCCCGGCCTCTATGCCGCTGGCCGCGCTGCGGTGGGCATATGCTCTAATCTCTACGTCAGCGGCCTATCCGCCGCCGACTGCATCTTCTCCGGTCGTCGGGTCGGGGCGGTGATGGGCCAGGTGGTGGCGGAGCAGACAGGGACCTGACCGCTGCCACGGATGGTCGGTAATCCGTCTGCGAGGGGTCAGCGCACGATGGCGGGGTGGGGAATGCGCGGACTGCCCAGCATGTCCCGGTAGGAGGGCGGCTGTTTGCCGCCGGCATCGCGGATGCCGTAGCGTGCCGCCAACTCGGCGCCGATCTGCGTGCTGCCGGATAATTCCATGCGGTTGGGATCGGCGTGGACGGCTGCGATCAGGCGGCCGGTGAATTCCGGCGTCTCCGCCTGTTCCATGAAGGACGCGTATTGGTCCGGGCGCTGTTCCAGGGTGCGGGCCGTCCGCGCGGTCAGCAGCGGCCCCATCCAGAGGGAGAGCGTGGCCACGCCGTACGGTGCCAAGTCCACCCCCATGTCGGCCGCGAACTTGTCCACCCCGGCCTTCTGGGCCCCGTAGGCTGGCCCATGCATATAGCAGACGGACCCGAAGGACGAGGTGAAGGTGATCAGCCCGCCGCCGGTGGCGATCATCAAGGGGGCCGCGTGGTAGCTGGCCACGTAGTGGGAGCGCAAGCCTACCGTCAGGATATCCGCCAGCTCCCGCGGCCGTTCCCAGAAGCCGCCGGGGCTGGTCAGGGCATCGTGCAGGGCGGTGGCGTTGTTCACCAGGATATCCAAGCGTCCTTGGTCATTCCGGACCCGATCGAACAGCGACGCCACCTGGTCGTCATCCCCGTGATCGACGGCCACGGGAATGCCGATGCCGCCGGCGGCCGTAACCTCCGCGGCGACGGCGCCAATGGTGCCGGGCAGTGCCGCCGCCCCTTCCACGGTCGTCCGGCCGGTGACGTAGACGGTATAACCGGCTGCGCCCAGCGCACGCGCGATGCCGGCACCCGCACCCCGGCTGGCGCCGGTCACTACAGCGACTTTGCCCACGGGCATCCCGTCAACCTTCCTGTCAGGGTCACGCGGTGGCGAGAGCCGCAAGCTCAGCGGCCGATAGCGTCAGGGCGGTGGCGCGGGCGCTCTCCGCCAGCTGCTCGGGCTTGCTGGCGCCGATGATGGGAACAGTCAGGTGGGGCTGCGACGTCAGATAGGCCAGCGCCGCCGTGTTCAGGCCGACACCGTGAATTTCAGCCACCCGCGTCAGCGCCGCCAAGCGATGCCGGTTGGCCTCGTTGACGTACATGGCCTTCAGGTCATCGGGCAGGCCCTGCTCGCCGCTGGCCGCCAGCTTGGTGAAGAAGCCGCGGCTCTGGCCGGAATAGGGAACCATGGCCAGGCCAGCGGCGTGCACGGGCTGAAAGCCGTCCTCATAATAGGGACCGTAGCCCGAGACCGCCGCCGCCTCACGGTTGGGGACCGCCAGGCCCCAGAAGGGCTGGCAGGCGATAAAGCCATCGTGGCCGATCGCCTGGGCGTAGGCACGTGCCTCCTCCAGGCGCGCCGGGGACCAGTTTGAGGCGCCGAACTGGCGAATGCGCCCGGCCTGCTGGTGTTCGATCAGCGCGTCGACCAGGGCGCCCACAGGCTGGGTGTCGTCGTCGGTATGCAGCCAATAGAGGTCGATATAGTCGGTCTGCAGGTGTTCCAGGCTTTCAGCCAAGTCGCTGGCGATGTCCTCAGGGTTCACCCGCTTGCGATAATCCATGACCTTGAGGTCGAAGAACCCGCCCTTGGTGGCCAGGACGATGTCCTGACGCCGGCGTCCCTTCATCCAGGCGCCCACCGCCCGTTCGCTGGCGCCCTTGGGCGCGTCGGGAATCCAGTCGCCGTAAGACCGGGCGGTGTCGATGAAGTTGCCGCCCAGCGCGGCGAAGGCATCCAGTAAGGCGTTGGCCCGGACCTGGTCGACCGCCGTTCCGAACATGTTGGTGCCGAGGCACAGCCGGCTGACGGCGGGCAGGGCGGAATGAAGCGCGACACGTTCGAGCATGGGATCACCTTCTGATGAGGCTGGCTGAGCAGGGTCTGGTCGGATGGCGGCGTAGTCGGGGGTGGGGGAGCGTGACCTGGCCGGTGCCGCAGCGCCGCGGCTCGGTTGTCCCAGGTTGCCTGTCGTGTACGGGGACGGACACCCTCCCAGGCGGTCCGTTTATCCGCTCACATCCTGGCGCTCCCCCAAGGCGACACTATAGTCTGTATGCGTGTTTTTAAAAGGAAAAAACTACGCAAATTATGATGTTATGAGCTGATGGGGTGGGCTTTAGTCACTGGCCCACGAAGGTTGGTGCGCGTTTCCCCAACATGGCGGCGATGGCCTCCTTGTGATCCGCAGTCGCATGGGCCAAGGCCTGCATGGTCGCGGACAGGTCCAGCACGGTCTCCAGGTTGCTGTCGCGCGCTTTCTGCAGCAGGCGCTTGGTCATGCGCACGGCATGCGGGGGATTGCAAGCGATGCGCTGTGCCAGCACCCGGGCGTGGTCCAGCAGCTCGGCATCCGGGACGATCTTGGAAACCAAGCCGCAGGCCAGCGCTTCAGCGGCGTCGATGGCGTCGCCGGTCAGGGCCATTTCGCTGGCTTTGGCGAAGCCTACAACTCGGGGCAGCAACCAGGCCCCGCCGTCGCCGGGCACGATGCCCAGCTTGACGAAGCTTTCGGCAAAGCGGGCGCTCTGTCCGGCGATACGCAGGTCGCACATGCAGGCCAAGTCACAGCCGGCGCCGATGGCCGGGCCGTTGACGGCGGCGATGACGGGTACGTCCAGCGCCGCGAACGCCAGCGGCAGCCGCTGGATGCCGTGCTTGTAGTTGCGCCGCGTCTGGGCGGGCAGGGGATCATTCACGCCGCCTTGTTCGCCCATCTTCTTCAGGTTGCCGCCGGAGGAGAACGCGCTTCCGGCGCCGGTCAGGATGGCGACCCGCACCGTAAGGTCGGCCTCGATCCGCGCCAGGACGGCCAGGATCGCCTCGATCATGTCGGGGTCGGAGATGGGATTGCGGGTCTCGGGGCGATTGAGGGTGATAAGGGCGATGCCCTCGCTCTGCTCGAATAGAACCGGTTCGGACATGGGGATTCCCTGGTTGGGTCAGCGCAGGCCCAGGCCGCGCGCGATGATGCCGCGAAGGATTTCCCGCGTTCCGCCGCGAAGCGAGAAGGCGGGCGCGTTCAGGATGGCGTAGCCCTGCACCGCCTGGAAAATGTCGTCCGATCCCAGCATCGGCTCCGTCGCCACCAGTTGGCGGGCCAGTTCGGGAATTTCCTGTTCCACGATGGCGCCGAGGTCCTTGACCAGGGCGGCTTGCAGTGCCGGGTTCGCCCCTTCCTGCAACAGGCCGGCCACCGATCGGGACAAACGCCGCAGCACCGCGAGATGGCTGCTCAGGCGGCCCAGCACGGCTAGCGCCTGGTCGGACGGATCAGTTCCCAGCGCCCGGATCAATTCGACCAGTAGCACGAAGGTCGACAGGAAGCGCTCCGGCCCGCTGCGCTCATAGGCTAGTTCGCCCATCACCTGGTTCCAGCCGTCGCCCTCCGTGCCGAGCAAGGCGCTGGCGGGTAGCGGCGCATCCTCGAACACCACTTCGTTGAAGTGCCGCTCACCCGACAGATCGGCGATGGGGCGGATGGTGATGCCCGGCAACGTCAGGTCCACCAGAAACTGGCTGGTGCCACCGTGCCGATCGTCGACACCGCCGGTACGGCAGTAGAGGATCATGTAGTGGGACTTGTGGGCGTAGGTGGTCCACAGCTTGGTGCCGTTGACCCGCCAACCGTCCTGGGTCCTTACGGCGCGCGTGCGCACGGCCGCGAGGTCGGATCCGGAGTCAGGCTCGCTCATGCCGATGCAGAAAAAGCATTCGCCGGCGGCGATGCGGGGCAGGAGGTGGCGCTTCTGCTCCTCGGTCCCCTCCTTCAGCAACAGGGGGCCGCTTTGCCGGTCGGCGATCCAATGGGCGGCTACGGGCGCGCCGGCGGCCAACAGCTCTTCCAGAACGATGTAGCGCTCCAGCGCGCTCCGCTCCCGGCCGCCATATTCCTTGGGCCAGGTCATGCCGATCCAGCCGCGCTGTCCCAGCTTACGGCTGAAATCGGCATCGAATCCGCTCCAGGATTTGATGCGCTGGGACGCAGGGCGACCGGCCAGTTCCTCGGCCAGGAACTCGCGCACTTCGGCTCGCAGATCATCCGCCCCTGGCGGGAGGATGGGCGGCGGGAATGCGAAATGAGACATGATGGTTCCTCGCAATCGGCGGGCCTAAAGGGTGGTGAGCAGGGGCCAGAGCCCCTCAGGGCCCGCGGCGGCCATGCGCCGGCCGATCAGGCGCTGCCAATGGGCGTCGTTGCCGAACTCATCCCGCCATGACCACAGGCGCTTGGTCAGGAAATGCAGGGCGTGCTCATGGGTGAAGCCGATGGCGCCATGAACCTGGTGGGCGATAGCGGCGATCATCCCCGCCGCCTCGCCGGCCCGGGCCTTGCCGATGGCAACCGGAAGGGGGTCGGCTTCTCCTGGTTGGGAATAGGCGTCCAGGTAGCCTGCGGCCAAGTCGGCGGCGCCCTTTGTGGCGGCGACCTGGCCCGCCATCAGGGCCAAGGATTGCTGAACGGCCTGGAATTTGCCGATGGGCCGGCCGAACTGGCTGCGCTCGTTGGCGTAGGCCACGGTCATGTCCAGGACGCGGGCGGCGGCGCCCGCCAAGGCCACGGTGCGGAACGCCGCGCCCAAGGCCAGGGGGTGGCAAATCGTGATGCCGGCCGGCAGCGGGGCGACGGCATCCCCGGGCAACTCCAAATCCACCTCCAGCCGATCGCGCGGCTCCAGCGCCAGGTTGCGGCCGGGCAGCGGCGTGACGTCCGATCGGGCGACACGGGCGGCAAGCACCTGGCCCTCAGCCTCCGCAACGATGACGATGTCACCGGCGATGCTGGCCCAGGGCACACGCTCGGCCCCACCATGGAGGTGCCAGCCAGCCCCCCGCCGCTCCAGGGTGAAGCGGTCGCCGGGCCGGGCGGGTGCCAGGGTGGCCGGTCCCTCGGCCAAAGGCAGGCCGGCATCGGCCAGCAGACGGTTGGCCAGCATGGTTTCCGCCAAAGGGACTGGCAGGGCGGTGGTCGCGGCGCTGGCGACCAGCCCAGCGGCGTCGGCCGCCTCCAATCCAACGCCGCCCGCCTCCTCCGGCACCAGGGCCAGGGGCAATCCCATCATCTGCACCCGGTCCCAGGCCGGCTGGTCCCAAACTCCGGCTTCGGCCTCATAAAGCCGGGCCGGGGTCGCCAAGTCGGCGAACAACCGGGCCGACATGTCCCGCACGATTTCACTGGTCTCGCTCACCGTTGCCGCTCCCCGTTGCGTCAGGACGCCTGGGGGGACAGGCGGGGCGGAGCGACGCCGGCGATCTCGCAGGCGTAGTCCAGCAGGGCGGAGAAGTCCCGGCCCGCATAGTCGCCGCCCCGCGCCGCGCCCAAGGCGGACGCCGCCGCCTGACCGACCGGCAAGCCCAGGCGCTGCTGTGATGCCGCGGCCAGGGCCAGCATCAGATCCTTGTGCGCCAGATCGATGGTGAACCCAGGCGCCGTGTCGCCCTTCAGCACCTTGCTGGGGAAATTGATCATGAGCTGGCCGTTGGTGGCGGTGGTGCCGCCGGCGACGTCGCGCATGGTCGCCACGTTCAGTCCCAGCTTCGTGCCCAGCAACAGGGCTTCCGCCGTCAGTTGCGCCCCCACGATGGCCAGATAGTTGTTCACGATCTTGGTGCGCGTGCCGCTGCCCTCCGGTCCGCAGCGCAGGATGGTGGTGCCCATGGCCTGCAACAGGGGCAGGGCGCGGGCATGGCCTTCATCACTGGCTCCCACCATAAATAGGGATTCGCCGCGCTCGGCGTGGCTGACCAGGCGGCCGACGGGGGCGTCGACGAAGGTCTGGCCTTCCCGGCGGCAGGCATCCGCCACGTCATCCGTGGTTGCGGGGTCGATGGTGCTCATGTCGATCACCAGACTGCCGGCCCGCAGATGAGCCAACACACCATCGGGTCCCAGCATGACGCTGCGGACATGGGGTGGGGCGGGCAGCATGGTGATGACGATGCCGGCTTCACGGACGGCGTCGGCCAGGCTGCCAGCCGGCTTGGCGCCCGCCGCCACCAGGGCGTCCAGCTTGGCGCGGTCAAGGTCGAAGCCGATGACGCGAAAGCCCTTGCGGACCAGATTGCTGGCCATGGGCAACCCCATGGCGCCAAGGCCGATGAAGGCGATGGTGTCGGTCATGTCGTTGACCTCCTTTCAAAGGATGGGCCGGATGACGGCCGGGGATGGCTCAACCGATGACCCCGTGGTTGACGTAGGCGGTCTTGCCCTCGGTGAAGAATTCGATGGCGGCGCTGCCCTGTTCGCGTCCGCCATAACCCGAGGCGCCGCGGCCGCCGAACGGCACGTGGTAGTCGATGCCGGCGGTGGGGGCGTTCACCATCACCAGGCCGGCATGGGACCGGCGGCGGAAGGCTTCGGCGGCGGAGAGCGAGCGGGTGACCACGCCGCTGGACAGGGCGTGTTCGCTGTCGTTGGCGATCGCAATCGCGTGGTCCAGGTCGTCAGCGGATATGATGCAGGCCACGGGCCCGAAAACCTCGTCACGATTGATGCGCATGGCGTTGTTGGTGCCGACGAACAGTGCCGGTTCCATGAACCAGCCCGGCCGGTCCAGGCGCTTGCCGCCGCAGGCCAGTTCAGCCCCCTCGGTCCGGGCTTCCGCGACATAGCCCAGGTTCTTCTGCAACTGGCCCTCGTTGACCACCGGGCCCATGTCGGTTTCAGGCGCCATGGGGTCGCCCACCCGCAGGCCCCGGGTCCTGGCGACCAGGCGTTCGACGAAGGCGTCGTGGACATGGCGATGGACGATGATGCGGCTGGTGGCTGTGCAGCGCTGGCCCGTTGAGTGGAAGGCCCCCTGCACGGCGATGTCGGCCGCCAGATCGAGGTCGGCGTCGTCCAGCACCACCAGCGGGTTCTTGCCGCCCAGCTCCAACTGGACCTTGATGCGTCGGGGGACGCTGCGGGCCAGGATGTCCTGCCCCACCCCTGGCGAGCCGGTGAAGCTGATGGCATCCGCGCCATCCACCAGCGCCGGGCCGAGACGAGACCCGGGACCCATCACCAGGTTGAAGACGCCGGCCGGCAGCCCGGCCTGGTGCAGCAGGCTGGCCAATTCCCAGGCGCAGGCGGGCGTGACGTCCGATGGCTTCAGGACGACGGTATTGCCGTAGGCCATCGCATAGGCCGTCTTCCAGGCCGGCAGGGCCATGGGGAAGTTCCAGGGCGTTATCAGGCCCACGACACCGACCGGTTCCCGGCTTACGACCACGGTCATGCCATCGCGCAGGCCGGGCAGGCTCTCGCCACCGGCGCGCAGCGGCTCGCCCGCCGCGTAGTGGAAAATCTGGGCACTGCGCCGCACCTCGCCGATACCCTCCCGCAGGGTCTTGCCTTCCTCCCGCGTCAGCAGGGCACCCAATTCCTCGGCGTGGGCATGGAGCAGGTCACCCGTCCGGCGCAGGATATCCGACCGCGTCTGCGGGTTGGTGGCCGCCCAGGCCGGTGCTGCGGCACGCGCGGCGGCAATCGCTTCGGCGGCCTGGTCCGGGCTGGCGCAGGCGTAGTGTCCGATGACGTCGTCGGGGTTGGCCGGGTTGGAATTGGGCGTGAGACGGATGCCCGCCACTTGCCGCCCGCCAATCCAGTTCAGCTTTTCCATGATATCAATCCTCTGTCTGCGAGGCGGGCGTTTCGGGGGCGCTCTGGACCACGCCCCGGCTGGCCAGTCCGTCCACCGTTTGCGGGTCCAATCCCAGGATTCGCCCCAGAACCTTGGCCGTCTGCGCTCCCACCCGGGGGGGCGCCAAGGTGTAGCGGGCCGGTGTGCGCGACAGCTTGGCCGGGAAACCCACGACGGGGATGGGGGTGCCGTCCAGCGCCGCCAGTTCATGCACCAGGCCGCGGGCCGCGATCTGGGGATCGGCGAAGACCTGGTCGACGCGGTTTATGGGGCCGGCCGGAACGCCCGCGCGGGCCAGGTGATCGATCAAGGGCGCCATTTCCCAGCCGGCGATGCTGTCCGCCAGCGCCGCCTCCAGCGTCTCGCGATGGCGCTGGCGGCCGGGGTTCGCCGTGTAGCGGGGATCGGCCGCCAAGTCGGCGCGATCCAACGCCTGGCACAGGGCGCGGAACTGGCCGTCGTTGCCCACCGCGACGATGATGTGCCCATCCCGCGTGGCGAAGCAGCGATAGGGGACGACGTTGGGGTGACCGTTGCCCAACCGACGGGGCACTTGGCCACCCACCAGCCAGTTCATGCCCTGGTTCGCCAGCAGGGCCACTTGCGTGTCCAACAGCGCGCAGTCGATATGCTGGCCCTCGCCCGTGCGTTCATGATGGCGTAAGGCGGCCAGGATGGACACCGTGGCGTAGAGGCCGGTGAACAGGTCGGAGACCGGCACGCCCACTTTCAATGGCTCGGCCCCCGGCGTGCCATCCGGTTGACCGGTGACGCTCATCAGGCCGCTCATTCCTTGGATCAGGAAGTCATAACCGCCCCGGGCCGCATAGGGGCCGGTCTGGCCGAACCCGGTGATGGAGCAGTAGATCAGGCCGGGGTTTTCGGCCGCCAGGCTGGCGTAGTCCAACCCATAGCGGGCCAAGCCTCCCACCTTGAAGTTCTCCAGCACGATGTGGCTGCGGCGGGCCAACTGGCGCACCAGCGCCGCTCCCTCAGGCTTGGCGATGTCGATGGCCACCGACTGCTTGTTGCGGTTGCAGGCCAGATAATAGGCGCTGAACGGGTCGGCGTCGGTATCGCGGCTGGGGAGATAGGGAGGGCCCCAACTTCGGGTATCGTCTCCCTTGCCGGGTTGCTCGATCTTGATGACGTCGGCGCCCAGGTCGCCCAGGATCTGGGACGCCCAGGGCCCCGCCAGCACGCGGCTGAGGTCCAGGACCCGGATGCCGGCCAGCGCTGCCGGGGTGGGGGAAGTGTCGTCAGGGGGCACGAAAGACGTCTCTCATGGGGGCGGGTGGCGGCGGTCCGGCTGGGACCGCCGCTTTGGAACCGGTCAACGCAGAAGGGTGAAGTCGTTGAGGTCCGGCTTGCGCATGGCCGTCCAATAGTCGACCAGTCGATACGGCCAGGACAGGAAGATGCGGCCCTTGCTGTTGTTGTAGTAACTGTTGGCCTTGGGGTGGGTCCAAATCATGTCCTGCATGCGCCGGTCGATGCGCTCGTTGAAGGCGTCGAACGCCATCCTCGTTGGCTCGATGGCCTTGGCGCCGGCGGCCACCACCGCATCCAGGCACTCGATGATGTAGTTGACCTGGACTTCGGAGATCAGGTTCTGGCCCGCGGCATGATTGGGCGCGCTGTTCGGACCCACCGTGTAGAAGAAGTTGGGGAAGCCCGGGATGGTCACGCCCAGATGCGAGCGGGGGTCGTCCTCGCCCCAGATCCGGCCCAGGTCGGCGCCCTCGCGTCCGATGACGGTAAGGGAGCCCAGCATCTTGGCGACGTTGAACCCGGTGGCCAGCGCCAGCACGTCCGCGTGCAGGCGGGTCCCGTCCTTCAGCACCACGGCGTCGGCCTCGATATGATCGACCGCCCGGTTCTCCAGGGTCACGTTGTCCCGCTTCAGGGTATCGAACCAGCCATCGTCCAGCAGGATGCGCTTGGAGAAGATCGGGTGGTCGGGAAGCAGCTTCTCGAACAGGTCCGGCCGGTCCGCTGTTGCCGCCTGCAGCTGGGACAACGCAAACTGGCGCATGCCCTCGTTATGGGCCGAGACCGACAAATCCGAGCCCGTCCAGTTGGGGTCCTTCACGACGTTCACGAACAACCCATCGCCGGCGAACCAGTAGACGCGATAACGGAACCATTCCTTGTAATGCGGGATATGGCGCAGGGCGAATTTGACGCCTTCCGTGACCTGGCGGCCGATTTCCGGATTGCGGATGACCCAGTGGCGCGAGCGCTGCAGGATGGTCAGATGCTTTACCGACGGTGCGATGGCAGGCGCCAGCTGCACGCCGCTGGCCCCGGTTCCGATCATGACCACGTCCTTGCCGCCCAGGTCGACACGGGTATCCCAGGCGGCCGTGTGCATGGCCGGACCCTTGAAGTCCTTCAGCCCCGGCATGTCCGGCAACTGCCAGCGGTTCAAAGGGCCATGGGCGTTGATGACGGCGTTCGCGTCGATGACCCATTCCCGACCATCGTTCGACCGCACGGTGACGTGCCACAGGCCCAGGTCGGCGTCATAGACGCAGGAGAGGACCTGGGTGTTGAAGATGGTCCGATCCCGGATACCGTACTTGTCCGCCACCCGCAGCAGGTAATCCTGCATATCGTGGCCCTTGGGGTGGTAGTGGTTCCACTCCGGATTGATCTCGAAGGAGAAGGAGTAGAAGTGGCTGGGCGTGTCGACCCCCACGCCGGGATAGCGGTTCTCGTACCAGGTACCGCCGACCTCGGGATTCTTCTCGATGATGACATGGTCGTAGCCGGCCTCCGCCAGCTTGATGCCGGCGACGATGCCGGTCATGCCGCAGCCGATGACCAACACCTTGAAGCCGGCCGGCGCCGCGCGCCCCGGCACGCTGGAGCGGGGAACCGGCGTTTCGAACCCCATCTGCTCCAGCAGCATGGGCACGCATTCCTCATCCACGGTCTCAGCCACGCCGACGCTCATCATCCGGCGCATCAGGTCCTGCGACAGCGGCCGTTCGACGGGCGGCGGCGATTGGGTCAGCAGACCGAAGAGACGATCGCGCAGTTCCTGCTCCAATTCCGCCGGGACGGGTGCGGGATTATGGGCGTAGGGGGAGTGGATATGCGGGGCGAACCGCTCCAGCATCCCCTCATCCTCCGTGTAGTGCATGTAGACCATGAGCAGGGTGGGCAGGTTGGCGTCGGTCAAGGCTTGGCGCAGTCCGTCATGGTCCCGGATGGGCAGGCTGCGCGCGTCTGAAACGGGGACCGGGGAGTGGGGTGCCATGGGACAGTCTTCCTTGGGGCGGAGGGTCGTGAGGGCAGGCGGGAGGCTGCCGGGTCAGCTTTCCAGGAGGTGCCTGGCCTGCTCGCTGAGGGTGGGGTCGGTCTGCCGGGTCAGGAAGTCGACGCGCCCCGCGATCATGCCGGTCGTCATTTCCGGCTGGGTCGAGACCCAGAACCGGCCCTCGGCGATCTGCGCCACGATGCGCTGGCAGCCCTCGTCCAGGTCCATGCCGTAGGTGGACATCAGCTCGCGCATGACCTTGCGGTGGTGGCTGGCGGCCGGCGGTTCGCCCTTGCCGCCCGCCTCATCGAAGATCGAAGTCTTCAGCATGCCGGGAATGACCGAACTGACCCGGATCGGCGCCTTGGCCATCTGCAGTTCCAGGAACAGGCATTCGCTGAAAGACTGCACCGCGTGCTTGCTCATGATGTAGGCGGTCTGCGTGGGCATGACCCCGAAGGAGCCGACCGAGGCCAGGTTGGCGATCCACGCCGGCTGGCCGGCTTTAAGCATGTGGGGCACGAAGGCGCGGACCCCGTGGACGGCGCCGTGGATGTTGACGTTCAGCGTCGTCTCCCACCGCTCGGCCGGGACTTCCCAGCTGAAGCCGATGGTCTCGATACCGGCGTTGTTGACCAGCAGCTTGACGGCGCCATGGCGGCGGAACAGGTCCGCCGCCAGGCGGTCCAGTTCCGCCGGTCGCGACACGTCCAACGTT
This sequence comes from Nitrospirillum bahiense, assembly GCF_007828025.1. Lineage (NCBI taxonomy): Bacteria > Pseudomonadati > Pseudomonadota > Alphaproteobacteria > Rhodospirillales > Azospirillaceae > Nitrospirillum > Nitrospirillum bahiense. The sequence goes on along the minus strand of NZ_VITO01000009.1, from coordinate 67,929 downwards.
TGCGCTTCCGCCCGGCCCCCCTGGGCGCGGATGGCGGCAGCCACCGCTTCAGCGCGGTCACCGGCGATATCGGTCACCACCACGTGCATGCCCAGTTGCCCCAGCCGCCGGGCGATGCCGGAGCCGATGCCGGCCCCCGCCCCGGTGACGACGGCGACGCCGCTGCCGAATACTTCCTGTTCGATGCTCATCTGAATTCCCCTTGAGGATCACCGGCGTGGGCTCAGTCGCCGAAGCGGTAGCGCAGCGACAAGCCGTACATGCGCGGCTCGCCGTAAATGGACGCGGAGCTGCCGAACGCGGTGTCGGTCAGGTTGCTGTTGCTGATGCGGTAGACCTTGTCCGTGGCGTTGGTGACGAACAGACGCAGATCCAGCGGCCGGTTCAGCAGATCCTGCCACTCCAGGCTGAGGTTCAGCAGTCCATACGGGGCTAGCGTGGCGCCCGGCTCTCCTGCCGGCGTCGAAATGGATGAGGCGAATTGCTGGTCCACCCAGGAGAAATTGGCCGTTCCCACCAGGGAGCCCAGGGAGCGCCCCAGGTCGTACTGGTAGCGGGCGTTGAGGTTGAACTGGTGCCTGGGGGCGAAGGGGAAGGGGATGCAGCTGAGGTTGGCGCTGACCGCCTTGGCGCCCGGCAGATAGGGGGAAGGCACGGCCAGCGGGCCGCTGCAGGTATCCTTCATCGTGACCAGCGGATCGGGCGGGATGTCGATGTGGAAGTTGTTGTAGTGGGCGTCCATGTAGGCGTAGGAGCCGCTCAGCTCCAGGCCCTTGGCGGGTCGTACTGAAAGCTCCAGTTCCACGCCACGGACGGTGGATGCGCCGGCATTGAAGATGCGGGCCCCCTGGTCCAGGCCGGACGCGTTCTGGAAGCCGTTGAAGGCGTTGTCGGCGCTGTTGCGCTGTATCCCGTCGTCTTCCATGTCGTAGAGGGTGGCGTTCAGCCGGACGGGAATGTCGGCGACGCTGAAGTCGGTCTTGGTTCCGACCTCGTAATTGGTGACGTGCTCGGGCGCGTAGGTCAGGCCATCCTGCTGCACCCCGACCATGTTGAAGCCGCCGGCCTTATAGCCGCGGGTGACCTTGCCATAGACGATGGTGTTCGCGGCCAGGCGGTAGTCCAACCCGACGGTCCAGGTGGTGGCCGCGGCGGTCTTGCTGGCCTGCGCCTCCGGGATATTGAAGTAGCTGCTGGCGTAGCGCCGGCCGTCATAGCTGTCCCAGGTCTCGCGGACACCGGCGGTCAGCTTCAGGCCGTCCAGTGCGCCGACATAGGCGCCGAGATCAAGATCGGACTGGGCGTAGACAGCCTTGCTCTGGGTCTTGACCGAATAGAGCACCATGCCCGGTTCGCCGAAGTTGAAGCTGCCCAGCGCCTGCAGGCCTTCCGGCTGGACATCGGAATAGAACAGGCCAACCACGGTGTTCAGTTTGTCGGCCAGGAATTTGCCCTGGATCTGCGGCTCGACGCTGAGCTGGCTCAGGTTGGTGATGTTGGTGCCCTGGCCCACTTGGCCGAAGCTGCCGGGTGTCCCGGCCACCACCAGGGTGGGGTTTTGCGCGGTCAGCGGCAGAATGGAACCATCGAGGTCCCAGGCGTAGCCCTGCTTCATCCGCTGATAGCCGAAGATATTGCGGAACAGCAGCGTGTCCGTCAGGTCGACCTTCAGGATGTCGGTCAGGCTCCAGACCTTCAGATCGTCGAACTCGTTGGTGTTCAGCGCCGTCTCGCGGGGGCCCAGGGCCCGCTGGCGGGCCAGAATGCCTTGGGCGATCGTGGGGTCGTTGCTGCCGTACAGCGGGTCCGTCGGCTGGCGATAGAACAGGTTGCCGGCTAGGTTCGACAGGTTGGCGCCGGTGTTGGCATCGCTGATGGACAGGCCGGTTCCGTTGTCGTGGCTTTGCGTGTAGTAGGCGACCAGATAGTTCTCAACCCGCTCCGTCGGTGTCCAGTTAACACCCAGACGAACTGTGTCGTAGTGGCGGTCGTCGTAGTCCTTGCCGGCGAAGCCGTTGGACGGGCCGTTGGGCGTCAGCACGTAGCCGTAACCGAAGGCCTGTGGGCCGACATCCTTGGTATAGCCGTCGCGGTCCACCTTGCGGAACGACAGGCGGACAGCCAGCTTGTCGTCGACGGGGACGTTGATGACCCCTTCGTATTCCCGGTCGTTGTAGTTACCGACCTGGGCCTGGAAATAGCCCTCGAATTTATCGGTGGGCTTGGCCGGCCCCAGCAGCAAGGCGCCGCCTGTGGTGTTCTTGCCGAACAGCGTGCCCTGCGGCCCGCGCAGCACCTGCAAGGACTCCAGATCGAAGAACGTGCCCGGTCCGCCCTGATTCGAAATGATCGCGCCCTGGATCAGCGGCACCTCGGCGAAATAGTTCACGACGCCGACTGGGGCGAGATAGCTTTGCCCCTGACCGCGGATCACGACGGTTTCGGCGTTTCGGGTGGTGCCGTTGGACGTCACCATCAATGACGGGATCTTGCCGGGCAGATCCTGGGGCGTGCTGATGTTCTGTTCGTGCAGGGTGTCGGTGCTGACTGCGGTGATGGCGGTCGGAACGTCCTGAATGCGCTCCGCACGGCGGTTGGCCGTGACAATGATGTCATTGAGCGTGTTCGCATCTGTCGTGTTGGCGGGGGCTGCCGTCGAGGGCGGGACGGCGGATGGTGCCGTCGTTTGAGCGGCCGCGACGCCGGCAACCAAGGATAAAGCCGTACCGGACAACAACATTCCCAACAGCCAAGGGTTTCCTCTCCGCACGCTGTTTCCTCCCTGCATGGTTTTGTTTATTTGCGCGCCTTTCCGGGGCGCCCACCGTCATCGCTGGATGTGTTCGATCTGGAATGGCGGTCGGCGCCTCCAACTTCGCCGCGTTCAGGCGATGGGGCCGACATCCGCTCTTGCGCTCCCGTCGCGCGCAATCCTCCCTCAGCTGCTCATTCTGCGATGGCGCTACGTGCCTAGGATGTGAGTGTTCACTTACAAAGTCAATATGCGTTGACGGTTGCGTTCATGAAAGCGCATAGTGCTGGTATATCGACAGTTTAAAACGTTATTTGCGTAGATATATGTCGCTCTCGGGTCGCATACGCGGGCTCTGGGATAAAGTGACGTAATAAGGAACGGGGGAGGGAAGATGGCTCGAACCGTGCTGGTAACGGGATCGGCGTCGGGTATTGGCTTGGCCGTGCGCCGCCGATTGGAGGCCGCAGGCGACCGCGTGATCGGTGCCGATATCCGTGATGCCGAGATCGAAGCGGATTTGGCCACGGCGGATGGCCGGCGGTGGCTGGTGGAGCGGGCCCATGCCCTGGCGCCTGAGGGGCTGGATGGTGTCGTCGCCAACGCCGGGATCTCGCGGCCGGACCGGCCGGAGGAGACGTTGGCCGTCAACTATTTCGGTGCCGTCGCCACGCTGGAGGGGCTGCGCCCGCTGCTGGCGTTGTCCTCACGAGGTCGCGCCGTCGCCACCTGCTCGACGGCGGCACTGCTGCCGGTGGGAGATGCGGTGGCCGCCACTTGCCTGACAGGGGATGAGGCTGCCGCGCTGGCTGTCCTTTCCGACAGTCCGGAAGTGGCTTATCCGGCGTCGAAAAAGGCGTTGGCGCTATGGCTGCGCCGCACCGCTGTGCATCCGGAATGGGCGGGCGCCGGCATCCTTCTGAATGGTGTGGCGCCGGGTGTGGTGGAGACACCCATGACCGCGCAGTTGCTGGCGGATGCACAGATGCGGGCGGTGATCGACCAGACCAACCCCATGGCGGTCCCCGGTTTTGCCAGGCCGGATGAGATCGCGGAGTTGATCATCTACCTGCTGGGTTTCGAGGGGCACTACCTCCTGGGCCAGATCATCTTCAACGACGGTGGGACGGATGCGCTGATGCGACCGGACCGGTTCTGAGCACGGGGAAGCGGGAATGTCCGGTCGTCTAAATGGGAAGGTCGCCTTGATCACCGGCGGCGCTTCCGGCATCGGCTTGGCGATGGTCCGGCTGTTCGTGGCCGAAGGCGCGCGCATTGTCGTCGCCGACATCCAGGATGACAAGGGACGGGCGCTGGAGCAGGTCCATGACGGGCGGGTGCGCCACATTCGGTGCGATGTCACGCAGGAGGCGGAAATCGCCGCCGCCGTCGCCCTGGCGTCAACGTCGTTCGGCGGGCTGGACATCCTGGTCAACAATGCCGGCATTTGCGACATGATGCCTTCCATCACCGCGATCGAGGCCGAGCAGTGGGACTGGATCTTCCAAGTCCTGCTGCGGGGACCCGCCTTGGGCATGAAGTACGCCGCCCCGTTGCTGGCAGCGCGCGGCGGTGGCGCCATCGTCAATGTCGCGTCCGTGGCGGGCATGCAGGCGGGATGGGGACCGATCGCTTATTCCACGGCCAAGGCCGGCCTGCTGCACCTGACGCGCACGGTGGCAGCTGAATTGTCCCCTCAGCGTATACGGGTCAACGCCGTGTGCCCCGGCATGATCGCCACGTCCATCTTTGGCGCTTCATTGGGTATGGACCGGCCGGCTGCGGACCAGTTCGCTGCCCGTGTGGCGGAGGTGTGCGCGCATGCCCAGCCCATTCCCCGGGCCGGGCAGCCGGAAGACATCGCCTGCGCGGCCTTATACTTGGCCAGTGAGGAGGCGAGTTTCGTTACCGGCGTCAGCTTTGTCGTCGACGGCGGGTTGAGCGTGGGGCCGCGTCACGCCTGGGACGCCAACGCGCCCAATCCCCTGGCCGATCTGGCCCGTGACCAGGCGCAATGACTGCGAGATAGGGAGGAAAAGGTGGATCGACTGAAGGACCGTGTCGCCATTGTCACCGGTGGTGCCAAGGGCATGGGGGCGGCCACTTGCCGCCTGTTCGCGGCCGAGGGCGCATACGTTGTCGTGGCCGACATGGCGGATGACGAGGGACGCGCCCTTGCCATGGAATTGGGGCCGCGGGGGCAATATTTCCCGCTGGATGTCCGGAAGGGGGCGGCATGGGAAGCGTTGGTGGCCGATGTCACGCAGCGCTGGGGGCGCATAGACGCCCTGGTGAACAACGCCGGCGTCCTGCACTTCGCGGACATCGAACACCTTGCCGAAGAAGACTTCGACCGGGTCTACCAGGTGAACGTGAAGGGCGCGTTCCTGGGCCTGAAGCATGTCGGTGGCGTGATGAAGGCTGCCGGCCGGGGGGCTGTGGTCAACATCTCGTCCATTGACGGGCTGCGTGGCAGCAATGGTGTGGCCGCCTATGTCGCCAGCAAGTGGGCTCTCCGTGGGCTGACGCGGGCGGCGGCCCTGGAACTCGGCCACCATGGTGTCCGCGTCAATTCCGTCCATCCCGGGGGCATCGACACCACCATGGGCAATCCCATGGGCCTTTCGGGACAAGCCAAGAACCGGGGCTATGAGGTCGTTCCCTTGCAGCGCATGGGGGAAACCCAGGAAGTCGCGGCCGCCAGCCTGTTCCTCTGTTCCGACGATGCCTCCTACATCTGCGGGGCCGAATTGGCGGTGGATGGCGGCTGGTCGGCCGGCCATTACCATGTGTTCCTGCAAGGGGCTCCGTCTTCCATCGCGCAGTCCTTCACCTGACCGATCACGCTGGGCTATTGGCTTGGATAAATTGTAAGTAAGTGCACGCTTAGTATTGCGCGACCCCGTCATGCCCGCTACGCTGGTGGTAGAAGAAGTAAGACTTCCGACGCCGCTGGGAGGGCGTCACCCCTGACGGTGCTTGAGCCGATATCGCGCCTAAGCCCTTGAAATAATGAAACCAGGGAGGAAGCCTCGTGTCGAACGCGGGCCAGGAACCGAAGGGCGGCGCCGAGCGCCATCTGGGACATATCGCCTTACATTATCGCGTGCCGGAGGAGGGGCCGCTGGCCGCGCGTCTGCTGATGCTGGTGGGCTTTCAGGTCGTGCAGGATTTTCCCATGCCCGATGGAACACGCTTCTATCAGCTGGCGTTGGACGGCGCTGAAGCGGCGGCGGGCCAGGGGATCGTCTATCTCTCCGCGCTGCCGGCGCCGGATCGCGCCTTGATGGCGGCGGTGCACGCGGCCTTGCGCGTAGGTGAAGTCGATGAGCATCCCGCCGTGGCGGGCTTCCGCGCGGCGCAGGCCAGCGATCCCGAATATGGCTTCCACGTCGGCATCGTGGCCCGGTCCTTGGACTGGGTGGAGCGGACGATGCTGGCGGCGCGCGAGTTGGCGGCGAACGATCCTGCTTTCAAGGGGCGGCTGAACCTGCTGGCCAACCGATCGCGCCGGGGTACGGCGGCGGTGGACGAGCGGCTGGATACCTCCCCCGTCTTCGGGGATACGCCGCGCTACACCTATGGTCGGCACGCGGTCCAGGCTTTCATCGAGACCGACATTTTCGCCGCCGGGCCGTTGGGTGAGAAGCTGGTTCTGGAACTCGATTACGTCTTCCCCGGCTACCCCGAGAACATGTTCACCAAGACCGAAATCTGACTTGTCGCTTCCCGTTGGCGGGGAAGCCGCGCCGATCTCGCTGTCTCTGGAGCAAACCATGAATATTTCGCCGCAACTGAAACCCTTCGTCGATGCCGCTGCCCATTTCCCCAAGGTGGACAGCATTCCCCTGGCCGTTTTACGCAAGGCGGTGCGGGACGCGTCGCTGGCCTTTCCGCCGTTGGCGGTGCCCATCGCCAAGATCGAGGATCGCGTCATCGCCGGCCCGGCGGGCGACCTGCGCCTGCGGCTCTACACCCCGGCAAGTGGAACTCCGGCACCGGTATTGGTCTATTTCCATGGCGGCGGCTTCGTCATGGGGGACCTGGATACGCAGGACATGATCTGCCGGGGCCTGTGTCATGCGGCGGGATGCTTGGTGGTTTCGGTGGACTACCGCCTGGCGCCCGAGCATCCATTCCCGGCGGGGCCTGATGACTGCTGGGCGGCCACCTGCTGGGCCGCCGACCATGCCGAGGAGATCGGCGGCATTCCCGGCCGCTTGGCCGTGGCTGGGGACAGCGCCGGTGCGGTGCTGGCGGCGTCGGTGGCCCTGCGGGCCCGCGATGAAGGCGGCCCCCAACTGGATGGGCAGGTGCTGATCTATGGATCGGGCGGCTATCCCCGCGGTGAGACGGCGTCTTGGCGCGACTATCCCGTGGCCCCCTTCATCAGCACCGAGGACACGTTCTTCTATTGGCATCAATACCTGTCACAGGTGGAGGCGCAGCGGGATAATCCGCTGGCGTCGCCCAATCGCGCCGAATCCCATGTTGGCGCCGCGCCGGCCTTCATCGCCACGGCTGAATTCGACCCGACCCGTGATGATGCGGAAGGCTATGGCCTGCTTCTTGTGGCTGCGGGCGTTCCCGTCACCACCCGGCGTTATGTCGGCATGGTGCACGGCTTTGTTTCCTGGCTTGGCGTGATCGACGCGGCGCAGACGGCCGTGGATGATGTAGGCGGCTGGCTACGCCAGCAATTCAGCGCGAAGGCCGGGTAGCCGGCCGGCTGGGTTCTCTGCCTGTGCGTGCGTTGCCTGAGAGACCGATACAACAACGGTGGTCCTGACGCGGAATCCGCGCAAACCGCCGAACCCCGGGGAGGCGGACATGGCTCTATCCAAGGCGAGCGGTAAGCACTTTTCCAGCATGGTCTTCAGGTCCGGGCGAAGCGCCCATGGGGCCCGGGGGTGGGACAATGGGGGGCGGGACAGTGGCTTCCGCCTGCATTACATTGGTGTGTCGGTGGCCGCCGGCCTCCTGGTGCTGGTGGCCGTGTTGTTGCTTCACTCCCTCAAGCCGGCCCTGTTGTCACGCCTGGTGACCGATCCCCTGGTGGCCGCCCAGGCGCAGATTGCCCGTGGATATCATTGCAAGGCCAACGGCTCGTTTATCGGGTGCTGAAGCGATCTGTTTATCGCACCCTGCCGGAACCCGGTGGCTTGGCCAATTGAAGGCCGGGTGCCTTGCAAGAGCCCCTTTGACCCCATTCACGCGCGTGCCTTCGCCGTGTGCCGCGCCATGCCCGCGAGTTTGTCCGCGGATATGGCGCGGATGCGTCGCCGTGCTCTGAGGGCCGCCGGCCATCGCGGCTACGCAAAGTGGGGTTCTTGGCCACAATGACCGCCAAAATGCGGCGCCACTACATAGAGATGTTGCGCAATAGTGCGTATCATGTACTATGAAGCCGTTATTTGCGTAAAAGATGATAGTGCAGACGTCGCAATTGCCGGAAGGGTGATTGGCGCGACGGGAAACTGCGTCTCCGGCGATTGGGCTCGCCGAATTAGTCAAAAGTCAAAGAGCCGAGGCGGAAACAAGCCTGCGGCATACGGGGAGGGAAGACATGTCTTTGCGTTCATACGCCCGAGGTGCGTCCACGCTTGGTGGCAGTTTCGCTGGTGCAACACTGGCGGGGGTCGCCGCCTTGTCCTTGTGTTTGGCCACCACCGCACGGGCCCAGCCTGTCGCCGCATCCGGCGCGTCGGATAGCCAGGGAGCGACGGAGCTTGAGGAAATCATCGTCACCGCGACCCGCCATTCCCAGGCGCTGAAGGATGTGCCGATGGCGGTCGATGCCGTGTCCTCGGCGGACATGGCGAAGTACAACATCCTAGCGGTGCAGGATGTCCAGCAGCTGACGCCGGGGCTTGAGATCGCGAACACCACCGGACGCAACCAGGCCGCCACATTGCGTGGCATTCCCTTCGATCCCGATACGGGATCGGCGCCGGCGGTCGATGTCTATTTCAACGAGATCAACATCGACGCACAGACGGCCTTCACCTCGCTCTATGACGTCAGCCAGGTCGAGGTCCTGCGCGGGCCCCAGGGTCTGCTGCGTGGACGGACGGCCCCGGCGGGCGCCATCACCATCACCACCCGCAAGCCTGACATGGACAAGGTTGGGGGCTATGCCCAGATGACGGTGTCGGACCGGGGCGGGCGGAACGTGCAGGGCGCGATCAACGCCCCCATCGTCGACAATGTGCTGGCCGTTCGTGTTGCCGGTGTCCTCGACGGCAACCGGATCAATGACGTTCGGAACGTCAACAATGGCGAGCGCTCGCACGGCCGCACGGGCAGCGTGCGTGCCACGGTGGAATATGATCCGACGCCCGACCTGCAGTTCGTCGTGACCGACCAGTACATGAAAAGCCGGAATGTTCAGTTCCAGCAGGTGGCCGGCAACGGCAATTCCATTCTGGCGTCGGGGCCGGGTTTTCCTCCCACGGTGAAGCTGGCCGCCAACGGTCCGGTCGCTGGTGCCGACGACTACATCGCGGTGGCCGACGGCATCCCGCAATTCGTCAGCGAAACCAACTTGATCACCTTTGAAGGCTCCTGGGATCTGGGGCCGGCCACCCTGGTGCTGAACGCCGGTGATCAACAGGCTGTCCTGAACCAGCTGGTCGATCTTGATGTGGGGAATAGCCTACCTGGTTACCAGCAGCTCCAGAAAAATCACATTAGCTATTACATCCGGTCCGCCGAATTGCGCTTGCAGTCCAATGGCCAGAATTTTTGGAACTACTTGGTAGGTGTCTCCTACTATTCAGAAGGTACGCCGACGACCACAACCCAGCCCAATGACCAGTTCCTGACCGGGCTGTATCCTTCCCCACCGCAGCCGGGTTCATTCTATCCCTTCTACAATGTCATTCCGGTGAATGTCAGGATCACCGTTCCGGGGACCACGTATGTGTCCTCGCTCTATGCCAGCAACAGCTTCCAGTTCACCGACCAACTGGGGTTGCAGGTGGGTGCCCGCTACACTCATTCCCGCAGCCAGCAACAGAGCTTCCTGACCGTCAGTTCGGCCGGGACCACGGTCTACGACAACTTTGGGACGCTGCCCAACAGCGCGGCCTACCGGTCGCAGGACTATGTGACCGGCGGCGCCAACCTGACCTATAAGCTGACCGATGACATTTCCACCTACATCAGCTATGGGCGTTCCTACCGTGTCGGCCCGGCCTCGGTCGGTGTAACGGCGCAGCTGAATAGCGCGTTGATCGTCGCGAAGAACGAGTCCTCCAATTCCTACGAATTGGGCCTGAAGGGCAGTTTCCTGGGCAACCGGCTGTCGGCCAATGTCGACGTCTTCCACCAGGACTTCACCAACTACATCGGTCGCACGACTGATACCATCAATGCGTCCGACGGTCTCTACGGGCCGGGGATCGTGGACTCCACCCTGCAACTGAACTGGAACGGGAACGTCAGCTCGACCGGTATCGAGGCCCAGCTCCGTGGCCAGATTCTCGACAACTGGACCGCTGGTGCCAACGTCAGCTATGTCGATGCGCACTATGAGAACGGCCAGATGCCGTGCAACATCTTCGACGCCAACGGCACGCCCATCCTGAATACCCCGACGGTGGGCGTGTCCTATTGCCCCTACAACGGCCGGATCGCCCAGACCTCCAAGTTTCACCTGTCGGCCAACACCGAATATGATTTCGACGTGGGGGCGGTGCAGCCCTTCATCCGGGCGTTGGTGACCTATCAACCGGGGTTCTATTCGTCGGTCGACCATTACCAGTTCAACGATATCACCGAGATGAATCTCTATGTCGGTGTCCGCGGCAAGGACGACCGGTGGAGCCTGACCCTGTTCGCCAAGAACCTGTTTGACACGCGGGAGATCACCGCCATCAACAGCGCCAACGCCAGCTATCCGTCAGTCGTGGGCACTTATCTCGCCACGCCGCCCTATTTTGCAGAGACCGCCGGTCCCGCCTTCAACTCCGGCTACCGTCTGGTCAGCACGACCCGGCCGCGGGAACTGGGGATGACGCTGTCCTATGAGTTTTGAGAGAACTGATTTTCCGGCCCTGACTCCTGGCTGACCGTGTATCTAAATCTGGTGGGGGCGATCTTCGGCTCGTTCCTCACCACATAATCCGAATGTTGCGACCGTTCGGCCGGCTGCTTCAAATTCAAAGCGTGGCTTGGACAAGCGATTCTTGCGCCAAGCTAGAACCGTGGTTGCACCTAGTGCACTGACTCATTCAGAAGGTTCAGGTAGCCGAGCGATCTTGGCGAGGATGATGTCGGCTGGCTTGGTCCAGACGAAGGGCTTGGACGCTTTGTTGTGCTCGCGGATGTATCGGGCGATGGCGTCCTGGAGATCGGCCACGGATTTGAATACGCCGCGCCGGATGCGTCGGCGGGTGATGATGGAAAAGAAGCCCTCGACGGCATTGATCCAGGACGCCGAGGTCGGGGTGAAATGGAAGACCCAGCGCGGGTGATCGGCCAGCCATTCCAGGACCTTGGGATGCTTGTGGGTGGCGTAATTATTGACAATGGCATGGATCACCTTGCCCACCGGGACGGCCCGCTCCACAGCATTCAGGAACTTGATGAACTCCTTGTGGGTGTGCTTGGGCAGGCAGCGGCCGACCACGGTTCCGTCCAGAGTGTTCAGCGCGGCGAACAGCGTGGTGGTGCCATTGCGCTTGTAGTCGTGGGTCATCGTCCCGCACTTGCCCGGCTTCAGCGGCAGGCCGGGCTGGGTGCGGTCGAGCGCCTGGATCTGGCTCTTCTCGTCGATAGACAGCACCACCGCGTGGCACGGCGGGTCCATGTAGAGGCCGACAATCTCCTCGACCTTGGCGGCAAAGGCTGGATCGTTGGAGCGCTTGAAGGTGCGCAGGCGATGGGGTTGAAGGCGATGGGCCTCCCAGATGCGCTGCACGGCGCGCAGGCTGATGCCGACCGCCTTGGCTACCGCCCGGCCGGTCCAATGGGTCACCGCGCCGGGTGGTTGCGAGCAGGTCAGCGCCAGCACCTTGGCCACGGTCGCGGTGGGCAATGGCGCCCGGCCGGGTTTGCGCGTTTTGTCGCGCAGCAGCCCGTCCACACCCTGTTCGGCGTAGCGCATGCCAACGCCAGACCGCCGGGCGGCTGACACCGGCGCGGCGCGCCACATCCTGCACCGCCAGCCGCTCGGCCGAGAGCACGATAAGAAGGAGCGCGGGATTCCTCATTTTTTGGTGGGCATAAGTCTGAATTTTTCGGACTTTTTCGGATTTTCTCCGACATTGTCGGAAAAGTTCGGACTTTTTCGGAAAAATTCAGAAAAGTTCGGATTAAGTCAGACTTTTTCAGACTTTAAAGTTCCTCAACAATGCCAATCCTGAGCAAGGTGGCCGCATGCACGGCCACCTTTGAAGTCGCTGGCCGGCTTTCGCGCGCTCAGGCAGGATGGTCAATTAACCTGCCAACCCATCATCTGTCCCTGGCAAAGCCATGGGTCGAGGAGTTGCACTGTGTGGTAGGTACTGTTGCGAGGCTCCATCGGGCCATCGATAAGGTGTCCTTGATGCCGATAGGCGCGCCGGAGCACCACAAGCTTCCGATTCGCGCCATTTGTCGGCCATTCGGGTTGGGGACAAATCCGGACAGTGCCGTGCGGTGGAAAACGGGCTGTCAGCCGTGACGGCGGTGTCCTTTGTGCGGGACAGATGCGGGACAAACGGCACCGCAAAATCCAGCGGCTCACAGCATCCCACAGCACGAAAAGCCCAAGGAATATGCCGATATTCCGTGTGGCACCTAGATCTGATTTCGCCCTTTCACGGCGGCGACACGGGTTCGAATCCCGTAGGGGACGCCAAATTTGGCCTAATGGCTTGATTTGGCTCTAGATTTCGCCTTTCGCCAAAAAGCCGTGTGACACACGTATGTGATACACGCGGAGGCGCTGGCTGTGACCCTCATTCCATACATCGTCCAACGTCGCCGCAGACTCTACTTGCGGGTCCGCGCGCCTGCCGATATCGCTGCCTTGAGCGGCCGGACGCACATCACGCGGACGTTGCGGACGGCGGACCCCCGGAAGGCCAGGGCGGAGGCGGCCCAGCTTCTGGCGGTCGTACATCGTCAATGGGGCGAGGCACGACGAATGATCGCGGCGACGGTGCTGGGCAAGCCGATCAGCGAACTGACCGACGAAGAGATCTTCCAGGTCACGCCTGAGCAGGTTCAGGGCCTGCCGACGCAGGACCAAGCCCGATTCCTCGACGCTTTGGATCTCGCCGGCCAGCGGACCGTCCTGGAGGCCCGCCGTCTGGAGGTGGAGGCGCAGGAGCAGAGTGTGCAAACCCAGCGACTCGCCAATGCGATGTGCGGCTTGGAGACCGTTCGGAGGGCCACCCAACTCGCACGGCGGCAGCATACCGTGCTGAGTCAGATAAAGGACATCGCCGCCGACCGAAGCCGTGCCGCCTCGGTTGCTGACGTGGAGGCCGCTATGCGCGCTGAATTCATGGCCATATTCCGGGAGGGGATGGCCGAGATGCGCGAGCTGAAGGCCGCGATATCCATCAGCACGTCCGCCGCGCAGCAAGCGGTGCTTCAGCCCGAGGCGGGCGTCGCTTCCGCTGCCGCCAATGTTCCCTGGGATGCCTATCTCGAGGCTTTTTTTCGAGACAAGCCGGACTTGGGGGAGGCGACGCAGGCCAGCTACAGCCAGGCGTTCCGTGCCTTTGGAGGATTGTTCCCGGACAAGCTGCTGAGCGAGATCACCAAGGCTGACATCAAGCAGTTCTGCGATCACCTGCGCGACCGGCCCATCAAACGGGCGGGACGGGAAACGATGGCGCGGGACAGCATCGTCAAGCTGCTGGGCCACCTGCGCGGTTACCTGGCGTGGACCGTATCGGCGGGCCATCTGCCGACAGGCAACCCCGCGGATGGCGTTCAACCCCGAGCGGAGAACCGGCAGGAACGTATGGACCGCGACAAGCGGCGGGCTTTCTCAGCTACGGAACTGACAAAGCTTTTCGACAGTCCGCTGTTCACCGGCTTCCTTTCCACCAGCAAGCGGGCCCAACCCGGCACCCTCCATTATCGCGACGAGCCCTTCTGGTTCTTCGCCCTCGCCGCGTTGACCGGTGCCAGGACGGAGGAGATTGCCGAACTACCCGCCCAATTCGCAAAGTTGGGGGACGTGGAGTGCTTCGACCTGCGGCACGCGTCAAAGACCGCCGCCGGGCCGCGGCTCATTCCCGTGCTGCCAGACCTCTGGCGAATGGGACTGCGGCAATGGGCCGCCGACCAGCAACGTCGCGGGCGGGGCATGGTCCAGGGGCCGGAAGCCTCTGATGATTGGAGCAAATGGTCGAATCGCTATCTGGTCAACATCGGCCTGAAAGCGCCGGGGCTGGTGACCTACTCGCTCCGCCATAGTTTCCGCCAGGCCCTGCGCGCCGCAGGTCTTCATGAAGAGCTCGCCGACAAGGTCTTCGGCCACGAGGGCAAGTCTGTGGGCGCGGGCTACGGGCGGGACCTTGCGCCGGCGGAAGCCAAGCTGGTTGTGGAACGCGTGAAGTTCCCGGTGCCCTTGGATCACTTATTCATTCCAAGGAGCGATTACTGAACAGTAGGAAAAATATACGGAAAGTCCGTGGGCAGGTCGATGGCGGCAGGCGCATGTGAGTACCGACGAGCAGCCGGTGAAACGCGATCCGCCGAGCAATTCTGTCACGGTTGATTGACAGCTGCCCCCTGCAAGTTGCTAACGTCCTGACCAGGGCACGCTCGGCGCGTGCCTTGGTATCTGGGAAGAAAGCATGACGACCGTTCAGACTGGTGATTTTGTGCGGTTGCGGGGGCGGCGTTGGCTGGTTGAAGGTGAGCGTGATTTGGGCGAAGGCCTCACAACGCTCAACCTTGCCTGCGTCGATGACGACGCCCAGGGCGAACGCGCGGACATTGTCTGGTCGGCCGAATTAGATGCCGAACGGCTTGGTGATGAAGGCTGGGAGGCGCTGGCGCGCACCGGCACCGACGATCCGGCCGTTTTTTCCGCTTATATCCGGACACTGCAGTGGGGCACGGCGACCGCGACGGATCTGCGTCTCTTTCAGGCGCCCTTCCGCGCCGGTATCCGGCTCGACGCCTATCAGCTTCTTCCACTGTGGAAGGCCCTGCGCCTTCCCCGGGTGAACCTGCTCATCGCTGACGACGTCGGCGCCGGCAAAACCGTTGAGGCGGGCTTGGTCCTGCGGGAGATGCTGCTGCGCCGCCGGGTCGACTTCGCTGTGGTGGCGGCTCCCGCCGGCATGGTGCGGCAATGGCAGGATGAACTTGAGGCGAAGTTCGGCCTGACCTTCACCATTGTCGACCGCGAGCACCTTGCCCAACTGCGCCGGGAGCGCGGATTCGCGGCCAATCCGTGGACGGCCGGGTCGTTCTTCATCATCTCCCATTCGCTGTTGACCGATGATACCTACGCTGGCGGTTTGCGGGACGCCCTGGGCAGTTTCCGGTCAAAAGCGATTCTGATCCTGGATGAGGCACATCATGCGGCGCCAGCTTCGGGGGCCCGCTATGCCGTCGACAGCCAATTCACCAGGGCCGTGCGGGGGCTGGCCGCCTGTTTCGAACATCGCCTGTTCCTGTCGGCCACCCCCCATAACGGGCACAGCAACTCATTTTCGTCGCTGTTGGAAATCCTTGATCCACAGCGCTTCACGCGGGCGGTCCCTGTCCGCCCGCGTGAGCTTGACGCCGTCATGGTCCGCCGCCTCAAGTCCGACCTTCGGCATTTTGGCGAACGCTTCCCCAAGCGTACGGTGGAGCCCGTCATCCTTCGTGACCTGCCGGAGGACGCCCCCGATCTTCTGCTTCCGCGGATGCTGGCCGCTTACGGCGAGGGGCTGAGGACCCGGGCGGAGACATTGCCGGCCCGGGAAGCGGGGCTGGCACGCTTGGCTTTCGTGGGACTTCAGCAGCGCTTGCTATCGTCAGCCCAGGCCTTCGCTGACACGTTGGCCATTCATATCAATGGCCTGAAGCGCCGGACCGCATCCGCCGCTGTGGCGGCAGCCTTCGTCCACGGGGCTGCCGAAGTCGAAGAAGCCGAGACCGAGGACGGCGCCGGCATGAATGACGTGCTGGAAAAGGAAGAGATGCGGCGGGCGGAAGCCGCCGCCAGCTTCGCTGCACCCGTGGCGGACCTCGCCGCCGCCCAGGCGATGTTGGACTTGGCGCTGAAGGCCGCCCGACGACCCGATGCCCGGGTCACCTGGTTGGCCAACTGGATCCGCGCGCAGATGGCGCCCAATGGCCGGTGGAATACCCGACGCTTGGTCATTTTCACCGAGTATGAGGCCACCCGGCGGTGGTTGGAGCGTCGGCTCATGGAGGCGCTGGATGATCTGGCGCCGGAGGACCGGCTGGCCCATTTCACCGGCGCCACGCCTTTGGACGAGCGTGAGGAGCTGAAGCGCCGCTTCAACGCCGATCCCGCCACCGACCCCCTGCGCATCCTGCTCTGCACCGATGCCGCGCGGGAAGGCATCAACCTACAAACCCGCTGCCACGATCTCATCCACTTCGATCTGCCCTGGAACCCGGCCCGGCTGGAGCAGCGCAACGGGCGTATCGATCGCAAATTGCAGCCGGCGGAGGAGGTCTTCTGTCGCTACTTCGTCTACGCCCAGCGACCTGAAGATGTGGTGCTACAGGCGCTGGTCAGGAAAACTGAGTTGATCCGCGATCAACTGGGCTCCGCCGGCCAGGTCATCGCCGCCCGGCTGGCGGATAAGCTGGCCCGCAACGGCATCGTCGCGGCGCAATCCCTGGCCCAGGAGGTGGAGACGGCTGGGGATGATCCGCTGGTCCATCAAGCCAATGAGGAGATGGACGATGACACGCAGCGTCGCCGTGCCCGGCAGGCGCGTGAGATAGATGAACTGCGCAAGCATCTGGAACAATCGCGCGAACGCGTCGGTGTGGACCCGGAGCAACTGAGCGCCGTCGTCGCCACAGCCCTGTCACGCGCCGGGGTTCCATTGGGCCAACCGACAGGCAGCGTCGAGGGGACGCCGGTGTTCCAGCTGGACGCCAGCAACCCGGCCTTCTCGACCGCCGGGTGGCCGGAAGCGTTGGACACGCTGCGGGCCCGTCGTCGTACACGGGCGGATAAGTCAACCAAGGATTGGCGGGCCGCTGCGCCGTTGCGGGCCCTGTCCTTCCGCCCCGCCATCACGGCGGAGGGGGCGGACGCCGAGGGTGTGGTTCAACTGCATCTGGAACATCGGCTGGTCCGCCGCCTGCTGGGGCGATTCCTGTCCCAAGGGTTTCAGTCGGGATTGTCGCGTGCCTGCGTGGTGGTTGGCCCCGGTGCCCAGCCGCGCGTGGTCCTGATCGGCCGCCTGGCCCTTTACGGACCTGGTGCTGCCCGCCTGCACGAGGAGATGATCACCGTCACCGCGCCGTGGACGGAGGCGGGACGGGGAACCACCCCCCTGAAGCCGTTCGCCACCCGCGGCGAGGAAGCGACGATGGTCCAGGTGGAAAAGGCGCTACGCGACCCGCGCCGGCCCCCGGCCGTCGCCATTGACCGCGTCCGTTCCTGGGCGGCGAAGGACGCGGCCGACCTTGAACCCGTATTGCGGACACGAGCCGAGGCCGCCCGCCGCGAGGCTGCCGCCGCCCTGACCGAGCGCGGCATCAAGGAGGCGGAGGACCTCCGCGCCTTGATCGCGGGACAGCGGAGTCGGGTG
This sequence comes from Nitrospirillum bahiense, assembly GCF_007828025.1. Lineage (NCBI taxonomy): Bacteria > Pseudomonadati > Pseudomonadota > Alphaproteobacteria > Rhodospirillales > Azospirillaceae > Nitrospirillum > Nitrospirillum bahiense. The sequence continues at coordinate 50,436 of NZ_VITO01000009.1, read as the reverse complement.
GCGACAGCGGTGGATGCGCCGGAAGACACGCAGTTGAGTCTTTTTGGGGATCAGGAAGCGGCCCAGCGGCGGCGGGACCGGGAACATTGGCGGCGCAAGCTGGTGGAGCTTGACGGGCAGTTGGTCACTGAGCCAGACCGTGTCCGCGCCAGCTACGATATTCGGGCCGACCGCCTGGAAATAGTTGGTCTTCTCTACCTTTGGCCTGCGAGTAACTAAATGGCTGCCCCCGATCCCAATCTTGAGTGGCTGGGCCATGTGCAGCCGACCGGCCTGGTCGTCGCGCCCTCCGTCCTGACGCGTTATGGCCTTATCCCGGAAGAGCAGCTGCGCGCGGATAGCGACGCCGTGGCGGAACACATCGGGGTTTCGGAGGATGGCCCTGCGCTGCCCTCCCCCTGGCCCTTCTTCGCTGACATCCTGGGGTGGAACGCCACCTTCATTGCCGGCGCGCCGGGGGGACCGGCGCTGCCAGACGATCTGGTGGCCATCGTGCCCGAGGCTGATACGACGCTGATGCCCACCTGGGCCGTGGCGGAGCCCAGCGGTGGTTGGCAAATGCTGGTCCGGATCGAAGGGCCGGGCGTGGACCCTGATGGTCGGGGCGCCCTGGATGGGTGGGAGGCGACACCACACCAACGCCTGGAACGTCTTTTGCGGACGACCGGTGTGCCCACCGGTCTGTTGATCACCGATGATGAGTTGCGCCTGGTCCATGCCCCCAGGGGGGAGACCAGCGGCTGGCTGGTCTTCCCCCTGCGCGCCCTGCCGACCGTCGGAGGGCGCCCCATGCTGGGCGCCCTGAAGCTTCTGCTGGAGAGTTTCCGCCTTTTCGCCGACGCGACGGAGCGGCGGCTGCCGGCGTTGCTGCGGGCCAGCCGCGACACCCAGGCGGAGGTTTCCGCCAAGCTGGCGACGCAGGTCCTGGGCGCCCTGCATGAGCTGTTGCGCGGCCTGCACGCGGCCGACCGCGCCAGCGTCGAGCGCCTGGCGGCGGAACGGCCGGCCCATGTTTATGAGGGCCTGCTGACGGTTCTTCTGCGTCTGATCTTTCTGCTTTATGCGGAGGATCGGGCCCTGATCCCGTCACGCGCCGACACCGCCGCCCGCGCCCTTTATGATGAGGGCTATGGGGTGCGGACCCTGCACGCCCGCCTGCTGGGCGACAAGGCGCGCCATCCTGACACGATGGACGAGCGGCGTGGCGCCTGGGGGCGGCTGCTGGCCCTGTTCCGCCTGGTTCATGGCGGCGACACCACCGGGGGCTGGATCCGGGGCCGGGGCGGCAAGCTGTTCGACCCCGATACATTCCCCTTCCTGGAAGGGCGACGGCAAGCAAGCGATCACGCCGCCCCGCCGGCCGTCACCGATGGCTGCGTCCTGCGCGTGCTGGATGCGCTGTTGGTGCTGGATGGGGAGAAGCTGTCCTATCGGACGCTGGACGTGGAACAGATCGGCAGCGTCTATGAAACCGTGATGGGCTTCACCGTCCTGACCATGGCTGGGCCCGCCCTGGCCATCAAGGCTGGCAAGAACAACCGCACGCCGGTGTTCGTTGACTTGGCCGCGCTGGCCGCGACCAAGGGGAAGGAGCGGGAAAAATATCTCAAGGAACAGGCTGACCGGGGCGGCCTTACCGCCCGCGTCACCACCCCCCTGGCCGCCGCGGCCGATGCCGCCCAATTGGCGGAGGCCCTGCGCCCCATTGTCGATGACCGCGCCAGCCCCCACGGCACCGCTCCCGCCGGCACCCCGCTGTTGCAGCCGACGGATGAGCGTCGCCGCACCGGCAGCCACTACACCCCGCGCGACCTGACGGGACCCATCGTCCGTCACGCGCTGGAGCCCGCCTTCGCCCGCATCGGTGACAACGCCACGCCGGAGGAGGTTCTGGCGCTCAAGGTCTGCGATCCGGCCATGGGTTCAGGCGCCTTCCTGGTGGAGGCCTGCCGGCAACTGGCGGCGCGGCTGGTGGCGGCATGGGCCCGCCACCCGGGGACCCGTCCCGCCATCGCGCCGGATGAGGATGAGGATTTGCTGGCCCGGCGCCTGGTCGCCCAACGGTGCCTGTATGGGGTGGACCGCAACCCGCTGGCGGCCGATCTGGCCCGCCTGTCGCTGTGGCTGGCGACGCTGGCGCGTGACCACGAATTCACCTTCCTCGACCATGCGTTGAAGAGCGGCGACAGCCTGGTAGGCCTGAGCCGCGCGCAGATCAGCGCCCTGAACTGGGATACCAGCCAGCCGCCCCTGGCCCTGCTGGGCGGCTTGGTCACCGAACGAGTCACCGCCGTTTTGGAGGGGCGCGAGGAAATTCGCCAGGCGCCCGACGACGTCAGTCGCGCGGTGCAGGAGAGGCGGCACCAGCGGATCGAGGCGCGCCTGGACCACGCGCGGGCATTGGGGGACGCCGTCGTCGCCGCCTTCTTCACCAGCGGGAAGGCCAAAGAGCGGGACTGGGCGCGCGTGGGGCTGGAGATGGAGGCCGGCGGCGGCAACACCGACAAGCTGTGGGAACGCACCTCGGCCGCCCGCATTGCCCTGGCGTCTGGCCCCCATCCGCTAAAGCCGTTTCATTGGGAACTCGAGTTTCCCGAGGTCTTCACCGGGCCACAGGGCGGTTTTGACGCCATCGTCGGCAACCCGCCCTTCGCCGGCAAGAACACGCTGATCAACGGCAACCGCGACCATTACCTGGATTGGCTCCAGACCCTGCATCCGGGGGCCCATGGGAATGCCGACATCGTCGCGCACTTCTTCCGCCGTGCCTTCGCGCTGCTGCGCCCCGGTGGCCGTTTCGGGCTGATCGCCACCAACACCATCGGCCAGGGGGACACCCGGGACGCGGGTCTGCGTGTGATCCTGGAACAGGGTGGCATCATTGCCCGCGCGGTGCGGCGCCTCCCCTGGCCGGGGGACGCGGCCGTCGTCGTTTCCGTCGTCCATGTGTCGAAAGGAGAAAACGGCGGGGAGGCCAGGCAAGGCCAGCCCCATCTTGACGGTCGCCCGGTGCGCCGCATCAGCGCCTATCTGGTGGAGGGGGACCTGGACGCCAGCCCGGCGCGCTTGGCCGCCAACGCGGGCAAGTCATTCCAGGGCATGATCTTATTGGGGTTGGGCTTCACTTTCGATGACGAGGCCGCCGCCAAGGGTAAGGCGACGTCCATCGCCGAAATGCACCGGCTGATCGAAAAGGACCCTCGAAACGCCGAGCGGATCTTCCCCTATCTGGGTGGGGAGGAGGTGAACACCAGCCCCACCCACGCCCATCGCCGCTATGCCATCGACTTCAACGACTTTCCGTTGCGCCGGGATGTCATGGCGAAGCAATGGGCCAATATGAATGATGATGAACGAGCGGCCTGCCGCCGTCGAGGCATCGTGCCGCTGGATTATCCCGACCCGGTCGCGGCGGATTGGCCCGATTTGCTGGAGATTGTTGAGCGACTGGTGAAGCCGGAGCGTCTTCTACAGAAGCGTCCGGCCTTAAGGGATCGCTGGTGGCAATATGCTGAGAAGAGGCCAGGGCTGCGGCGCGCATTAGACGGCTCAGGTAAAATGCTAGTTAGGTCTCTAACGAGTTCAAATTTTTCAACATTCACATATTTGTCTGGTGAAATCTTGCCGGACCAGACCTTGATAGTTTTTCCTGGCGCAGATTATGCCTCTATTGCGACCTTGTCTTCTCGGGTGCATGAGACATGGGTAAGAGAATTTGGGTCTTCTCTAAAGGATGACTCAAGGTACAATATAAGTGATTGCTTTGAAAATTTTCCATTCCCTCGAGAATGTTGTGGGAGCATCATGAATGATTCTGGCATGTTTTATTATGAAAAAAGAGCTGAATTAATGGCTTCTGAAGGGGTTGGCCTCACGGGAATTTACAATCTTTTTAGAGATCATAAAGAGAATTGCTCTCGTGGTCAGTTGTTGCGAGAGATTCACCTGTCGATAGACCTCGCCGTTCTTCGTGCTTACGGCTGGCACGATCTTGCGGATCACGCGACGCCCATTTTTTTGACCGAAGATAACGAAACCGATCATCGTTATCAGGGGCGGCTGTTCTGGCCCTCGGATTTTCGGGATGAGGTTCTGGCCCGCTTGCTTGACCTGAACCAATCCCGGGCGGCGGAGGAGCGGGCCCTCGGCTTGTCCCCAGGGGTGGCCCCCGCGCCGGAGGAGGGTGGGGAATAAGTCGCGGGCTCTTTTCTTGCAAATCAAAACTCGCAAGAAAATCTTGCATGGCTAAATTTGCTCTGCCATAGCAAGGCTCGGTTAAAGGAGCGGGTGATGTCGGACGGATTGATAGCGGCTCGGATCAAGGTGAGGCGCGAGGCGCTGGGTTTCACGCAGGATGGCGTCACCAAGCTATTGGGGTTCAGCGACCGTCAGACGCTGTCTGCCATCGAGAACGGCGACCGCCGCGTCTCCGCGTCGGAATTGGTGCGCTTTGCCGAGGTGCTGGCCGCGCCGCTGACCTATTTCACCGACCCATTCCTGCTGGCCGGTGTCGGTCGCTTCTCCTGGCGGCAGGCGGGCGTGCCGCCCCAGAAGCTGGCCGATTACGAGGAACATGCCGGCCGGCTGATCGCGCTGTACCGCGCCCTGGGCGCGGAACTGGGGCGCCGGCCGCCCCTGCTGCGCCAAGCCTTGGGCCTGAGCAAAGCCAGTTCCTATGAGGAGGCCATGGTCGCGGGGGAGCGGTTCGCCGAGGAATTCGGCCTGGGCCCGGTCCCCTCGCGCCGCTTGGCAGAGGTGATGCAGGACAGGCTGGGCATCCTGGTCCTGATGGTTGATGCCCTCCGGGGAGTCTCGGGCGCCGCCTGCCACCTGCCGGAATTGGATGCCGTGCTGATCAACCGGCAGGAGGTGGCAGGCCGGCGCCATTATGACCTGGCGCATGAGCTGTTCCACATCCTGACCTGGGACGCCATGCCGCCGGATCACCTGGAGGACACCGTCGCCGCGCCCAAGGGGCGGGTGGAGCAACTGGCCGACAACTTCGCGGCGGCCGTCCTGATGCCCAGCAGCGTGATCGCGCCCTTTGGCCCTTGGGCCGATTTGGCGGATGACGCCTTGGTCAGCCGGCTGAACGACACGGCGGAGGCGCTGGGCGTGAGCGCGTCGGCGCTGCGGTGGCGATTGGTCGCAGCTGGAATGCTGACCAAGGGCCGGGCCAAGACGGTCGATGAGAACGCGTTGCGGAACAACGGCCGCAAGCCCGTGGCGGTGGAGGCGCCCCCGCTGTTCTCCCGCCCGTTCGCGGAACTTGTGACCCAGGCGGTGGATGAGGGGCTGATTTCCGCCCGAAAGGTCGCCGGCTTGCTCGACATGCCATTGGATGACGTGGTGGACGCGTTCGCGGCGCAGGGCGTCGCCTTCGATCCCGGCTTGTGAGGATTGGGCATGGGGGCGCGGCTGGTTCTGGTGGACACCAACGTCATCCTGGAGGCGCACCGGACTGGCAGCTGGCGGGCCCTGCGGGGTGGCCACCGCTTGGAGACGGTGGAGGATTGCGTCATCGAAACCCAGACTGGCGCGCAGAACCGCCGGCCGGAGCAGCGCATAGAGGAAGCCGCCTTGCGCGGGGATTTTCGGGCGATCCACGAGGTTGGCGCCATCGACCGTGCCAACGCCGTGTTGTCACATCCGTCCATCGCCTTCCTGGACGCGGGGGAACAGGCGCTGTGGTGCCACGCCTTGACCCGGACGGATGTTTGGGTGCTGTGCGGGCCGGACAAGGCCAGCCTGCGGCTGGGCCTGGCGCTGGGCCTGGGCGGCCGGCTGGTCGCGCTTGAGACGCTGTTGGATGAGGTCGGCCATCGGCCGGTCATCGCCCTGCGGCGCAACTACACCATCGCCTGGCACCGGGAAACCCTGGCCAGCCTTTCGACTGAAACAAAGCGGGTGTGACATGACCGACGCCGCGACCCCCACTCAACCATCCGCCCCGCTCCCCGGTCCGCAAAAGAATGCGGCGGCGGTCCGCCATGACCTGGTGGAGGTGCTGCGGCGTGACCTGATCGGGCCTGGCCCCACCGATTCCGACCTGGCGCGGGAGATTTTGCAGGTCAATCCATCACGCTGGTATCTCAGCGGATTTTTGGCGCCATCGCTGGACGACCGGGCCGATTTGGCGGTGGATCCCCGTGACGACGACAAGGCGGAGGCCCAGGAGGACGAGGACGGTCCCGTGTTCGGCGATGATCTTGGGGCGGGCCCTGAAACGGGGATGGCCCGTGCCGCCGACGACGCCCCGCCGGACGAGACATCCGCCCGGCCAAGGCGCCTGCCGGCCTCGCTGGGCCTCACCACCCTGATCCCTGACGGCGTGACAGAGGTGGAGGTGGTGCTCAATTGGGGCGACTACCGTACGGAACCACCATTACCGCCCGAGGTCCTGGCCCCCGAGGCGACGGGCGGCGACCGCGCCAGTCCAGATGTACAGTGGTGCCGGGTGCCTAATGAACAGGTCCTGCGCATCGCGGTGCCCGAAGGGCGGGGGGCCAGCATTCCGATGCCGAGCACGGGCGGCGCCCAACGTCCCATCGGTGGGCTCTTCCTTGAGGCGCATGCCCGCCCCTATCTGATCAAGCAGCCGGATGGGTCATCGACCCCGGTGAGGGCCTTGACGGTGATGGTGGTCAACCGCCGGTCATCCGTGCGCCGCCGCTATGCCGATGTCGCCTACGCCTTCCAGGTGCGGTTGGAGGTGCGATGCGCGACCGGCTTCTATCCGCGCTGTGACTTGTCGGGTTACGGATCGTCCGACGTCGACGCCGCTATCGCTGATCTGCAGTTCCGCGACGTGGCGGAATATGCCGTGGGGCGCGGCGTGTCCGCCGGCTGGCGGACGGACGCGGATGGCAAGGTCCGGGCCGTGTTCACCGACCATCTTCCCCAGGCGGAGGTGGAGCGGGTGGAACCCAACGAGGCCATCGCCGATGTCGAGTTTGGGATGGAGGCGCTGGCCGAAGCGGCGAAGCGCGGGGCCGAGGCGTTGACGGCCGCGCTGCGCGGGTTGCCGGCCGCCTATGGCGCGTGGCTGGGCGAACAGGAGGATGCCGCGCGCTCCATCGTCGGTGACAGGCGCCAGGCGACCGCCAGGGCCTTGTTGACGGCGGCGCGGGACGCCCAGGCCCGGGTCGCCGACGGCATCCAATTATTGGAAGACAACGACAGGGCGCGCCTGGCCTTCGTGGCCATGAACGAGGCGGTGTCGCGCGCGTCCCGCCGCCGCAATGCCGGACGTCATGGCGATCCCCTGGCGCAGCGGGCACCGAAATGGCGGCCCTTCCAGCTGGCCTTCATCCTGCTGAATCTGCGTGGCCTGGCCGAACCGGATCATGCCGACCGGGAAATCGCGGATCTGCTGTTCTTCCCCACTGGCGGTGGCAAGACGGAGGCCTATCTGGGCCTCGCGGCCTGGACCATCGCCTGGCGCCGGCTGTCGGCCGATGGTGTACTCGGGGCGGGCGTGTCGGTGCTGATGCGCTACACCTTGCGCCTGCTGACGCTGGATCAGCTGACGCGCGCCGCTGGGGTGGTTTGCGCGCTGGAGCTGATGCGCGGGGAACCAGGGTGGCAGGGGGGCGGCCGCCGCTTGCTGGGGGATTGGCCCATTGAGATCGGGCTTTGGGTTGGCTCCGCCGCCTCACCCAACCGCCTGGGTAAGACCGGCGACGGCAGGACCGACACGGCGGTGGCGCGGGTGCGCCGCTTTATTAGGGATGGGCGGGAGGCGCCGGCGCCGATCAAAGAGTGTCCTTGGTGTGGCGCACCCTTTGAGAGAAGAAGTTTCCGATGCGTCCCCAGTGATGTGGCGCCCCAGAACATGGTTATCGGGTGCGCCAACACGACCTGCGATTTCTCGCGAGATAGGCCACTGCCCATCCTGACGGTGGACGAGGCCATCTACCGCCGGCTGCCCGCCTTCCTGATCGCCACCGTCGACAAGTTCGCGGCATTGCCCTGGGTGGGACAGGTCGGGGCGTTCTTCGGGCATGTCGACCGGGCGGATGATTGGGGCTTCTACGGCGCCGCGGACCCGGGCCAGGGCAAACGGCTCTGGAGTGGCAATCAGCTGGAGCCCCCCAACCTGATCATTCAGGACGAGCTTCATCTGATCAGCGGCCCGCTGGGGACTGTCGCGGCCTTGTATGAGGTGGCGCTAGACCACCTGGCGTCCCGGCAGCATGGTGGACGCCGCATCCGTCCCAAAATCGTCGCGAGCACCGCCACGGTGCGGCGGGCCGCCGACCAGGTGCGGCTTCTGTTTGATCGTCACCGCACGGCGGTGTTCCCACCGCCCGGCCCTGATCGTCGGAATAGCTTTTTCGCCGTCACGGCGCGGCCGGATCAAAAGCCGGCGCGTCTCTATGTCGGGCTGGCATCGCCGGGGCGCGGGCCGAAGCTGATTTTCCTGCGCGCCTTGACCACGCTGCTGGCTGCGGCCCGCGCGGCTGCGGAAGCGGGTGGTGAGGCGGACGCCTATGAAACGGCGATTTGCTACTTCAACGCCCTCCGCGAACTGGGCGGGGCCCGACGCATCGTCGAGGACGAAGTGACGGCCCGATTGCGCAGTTACGGCACGGAACGCCGGCGCGTGTCACCAGCGGACGCACCCTTTGCGGATCGCCATTTGAGAGCGCCGCTGGAACTCACGTCCCGCGTCACCACCGACGACGTTGCGTCCGCCAAGGACACGCTGGCGCTGCCCTGTGCCGATCCCAAGGGCGTGGACGTCTCGATGGCGACCAATATGATCTCCGTCGGTCTGGATATTGGCCGCTTGGGGTTGATGCTGGTGCAGGGACAACCCAAGACGGCGTCGGAATATATCCAGGCGACCAGCCGTGTTGGACGTAAGGAGGAGCGGCCGGGGCTGGTGCTCGTTCTGCTGAACGTCCACAAGCCGCGGGACCGGATGCACCATGAGCAGTTCCGGCATTTCCATGCCTGCTTCTATCGCGCGGTGGAAGCAACCAGCGTGACCCCATGGGCGGCGCGGGCCCTGGACCGGGCCTTGGCCGCCGTTGTCGTGGCGGCGGCGCGACATCTCGACCCCAACCTCACACCGGAGAAGGCGGCCGCGCGGGTGCTCAATAATCCCGCCCTGCATGACCAGATTGTCGAAGTCATCCTCAACCGCGCACCCAATGACGCGGTGGTCGGTGGCCGCGAGGCCCTGCGCGACCTTGTGGCCGGCTTGGTTCGCGATTGGGCCGCCACGGCGGATAACCAGACCGGCAACGGCGGCGACCTTTTCTATGGTTACCCCCGTGACAAGGCCCTGTTGCATGAGCCGTTGGATCCGTTGGTGTCGCGACTGTCGCCAGCGGCTCAACGCTTTGTGGCGGGGCGCTCCATGCGTGATGTGGAGCACGCTTCGCCGTTGAAGGTCATGGACCGCTACGGCAACGAACTGCGCTGACGGGGAGAGACATGGGTAACACAACCATCCGCATGAGCCAGGTCGTTGGTGTCTATGGCCCCGGGGCCATGATCGACCTGCCGGAGCGTTCCGTCATCGTGGGCAGCCTGGACCGGTGGAACATGGCGGGCGTCGACGCCTTCCGCCCTATTGATGAGCCTCGCCTGGCTCGACTTCTGCAACAGCGATTGGCTGGTGACCCTCGCCTGGCGGGGGATGCGCCCCCGACGTTCCGCACCCCGCCGATAGACCCCAACGACATCAGGGCGTCCCGTCCGCCATCCATTGACGCGCCGCTGTTTCCAGAGTGGTTCGTGTGCGAGACCATCGATGGCGATAAGCCAGGCCGCCGCCGGCTGGTGCGGTTTAGCGACCTGGAACCGCAGAAGCGCAAGGAATACATCGGGGAGGATCGTAAGAAGCGTAAGGTGTCGCCGGTACGCTTCGTTGCCGGCTGCACCAAGGGGCATCTTCAGGATATCGACTGGCGGTGGATCTTGCACCGGGGCGAGCCGTGCCGCGAGGCCATGTGGCTTGTGGACTCCAGCGCCAGCGCCGACCCGCGTGATACCCAGATCGTCTGCGACTGCGAAAAGTCGCTGACCTTGGCCGAGCTGTTTCAACCCCATCGTCTGGGAAACTGCACGGGGGAACGTCCCTGGATTGGTGATCGGGATCCCGTGACGTGTGATGCGCCGAAAGGCTTGCGACTTCTGACCCGCAGCGCCACCAACACCTATTTCCCCCAGGTGGCCACGGTCATCTCGCTGCCGCAAGCGGTGGATGAGCTGACCCGTCGTATTGAACAGCACCTTTCTAGCCTGCGGACGGCCCAGAACGCCGCTTGGATCAGCATCGCCCGTGTCGCGAACCCCGCCATCGGCGCCGCGCTGGAGGGCTATGATGATGAGGATGTGTTCGCGCGCCTTCAGACCATATTGGCCAGCTCCGCCAATGGCGACGATGCCAAGGACCCACGCCTCGCGGAATTCGAATTGTTTTCCTGTGGGCGGGCGCTGATTGGTGAGAATGCGCCTACCGCGCTTTTGCATGCCGAAACTCTGGACCGGGCCATCTGGGACCCAGCGGATGCGCTCGAATTGGAAAGTATCGGCTCCCTGGTGGCCGTGCATCGCCTGCGTGAGGTTTCCTGCCTCTACGGCTTTACCCGCCTGGAGCCTGCGGCGATGGCCAATGATGAATTGGAAGACGTGGGCTTGGCGGTGGAGGGCGCGCCGTTGGCCGCCAGGCCAACATGGCTACCGGCCATCGAACAGTTCGGGGAAGGATTCTTTCTGACGTTCAAGCCCGAAGCTCTGCGGGATTGGCTCTTGGGTGACGGTTTGCTCAGCAGGGCGTATGAGCTTGAGGCCGGCATCGCCACTTGGGAGCGCATCCGGCGAGACGGCGGCTTGAGCCTTGATCGCCGGTCGTTGGGGGAACGCGTCCGGCCGGAGTATGTCATGGCCCATAGCTTGGCGCATGCGCTCATGACCCAGGTGGCCTTGGACTGCGGCTATCCGGCCAGTTCGCTGAAGGAGCGGATCTATGTCCCGCCCGTCCCGGCATCCGGCGAGCGTCAGGCCGGGATTCTGATCTACACCGCCAGCGCCGGCATGCAAGGGACCTTGGGCGGTCTGGTTGAGGTGACCCGCCGGTTCCACCACATCCTGGCCAACGCGCTGGAGCGCTTGCGGCTCTGCTCAGGGGACCCGGTATGCGCCGACCATGAGCCCGGCAAGGCGGACGAGGACCGCGCTCTACATGGCGCCGCCTGCCACGGTTGCCTGCTGATCGCAGAGACGAGCTGCGAAGCCCGGAACCTGCACCTCGATCGCGCCCTGCTGGTGGATACGGTTCGGACAGATGGCGCGGGGATCTTCGAGGCGCCGTTTTGAGCGTTCCCGCGGATGGCCGTGGAATAGTCTAGCCTAGTCTGCCTTGCCGATTTCGTTGTCGCCAATGGTGCCCGTTGGCTAAGCTTAGCAAGCCATGTTTACCGGTTGCGGTAAACCTCGGTTTGATTGTGTTCCCTGGTAGGCGCCGCTACCCCTCACGGCCATTTTCCATCACGCCGGTATTGGTTCAGGCGAAAATTGCCTGCGGCCATTCCACCACCCTGCGCTTAGCCTGATAGAGCGGCAGCCAGCCATGTGTGGCTTGCTGTCGCCAGGGGAAATCCGCTTCTGCGGGCGCCCTGGATCTCCGGCTGGCGGCCACTTGCCGTTCCAGCCACGGCACATTTCAGGTTGCTCCGCAGCCTGTGAATAAGGTGGAGGCTACGATGGCGCGCCCGAAAAAAGACGTTGGCGACCGGCGCCGACAAACCACAATCTGGCTATCCGATGAGGAGCGGCGAGAAATTGGGCAACGTGCAGAAGCCGCCCGTCAGCCCTTCGGCGATTACGTCCGACGGGCCGCCTTGGGCCGGCGCCTCACGGCTGCACCCTCCATCATCAATTTGGCGGGATGGGAAGAGTTATCTAACCTTTCCATCAATTTGCGCGAAATCCTGTTGTATGCGCGCGAATGGCGCGACCTGGACGAAGCGGGGCTAATGGGCCAAATCATTGAAATCCAGATGCAGATTGAGAGGCTGGGCGCCACGCTGATCGGCGGAGGCGATCCAGATGCTTGAAAAAATCGGACGTGGCGCAGACATGCGGAGGCTGCTGGAATATCTTTTGGGCGAGCTGGATCATGCAGGCCGCAAACGTGACCGGGTGGCCGTCGTCGGAGGCACGGTGTCGAGCGGCAATATCCTCACCATGACCTTGCAATATAATGCTCTCCGGCGTCTCCGCCCCAACCTGATGCGGTCAGTAATGCACTGTAGCCTCCGCTCCGCGCCTGGTGACCGGTGGCTGACTGATCAGGAGTGGGCCAGTATTGGTAAGAAATGGGCGCAGGCGATGGGCTATCAGGCCTATACGATTGTGCGCCACGATCAGCCTGATGGCGATCATATTCATATCGCTGCGAGCCGTGTAAACGCCGATGGCGCAGTTGTGCCCGACAGCTGGGACTTCCGACGCGGCGAATTACTTGTGAGAGACATCGAAAAAGAACTGGAACTTTGCCAAGTGGCGCGCTCCCATCTGCTTGCGCCTGAAAACGTCATGACTGAATCGATGCTTCTCACTCGGGCTGATATCCAGCAGGCCCTTGCGGGGAAGCGGGTCCCTCGGGTTGAGATAGCGGCGGCGATCAACGGAGCCCTGGCCAAAGGAACAACCACCTTCACTGAATTCGTAGCCTCTATGCGAAGGTCTGGTGTTGTGGTGCGCCCCAAAATGTCGCGTCAGAGCACCGATTTATCTGGACTTTCCTTCGAACTTGACGGGGTGGTACTGCGGGGAGGTGCATTAGGCAAAGGGTATAGCGTCCATAACCTGTTCAAGAAGGGGCTCAGTTATTCGTGGAGCAGAGATCAGCAGGCAATCCGCGATTGCCTGGACATGGTCACTCTTCCCGCAGCCGCCGGCTTTGGAGGTTTTGGTCGCAACGGTGAATCGGATCCGTACTTCCCCAGCGATCTTCCAGAAAAAAGCCTTCCATTGAATGATGACGATGTCCCTTCGCCATTTTGAGTTGGGGCCGGGACTATCAGGAATTTCGTGCTCGGCGGGGTTGGTTTCACGAACAGGCGCTCATCGTTGTCAACGTTTGGCCCGCCCCGTCCACAGGTGGTTTGACCATCCCGCCTTGATCAGTCTGCTTCAACGTATCCGGCCTCGGGTGTGAACCGGCATCGAATTTGGCCTCTTAGGAAATGCAAGGCAATATACTGACACAGCTGAAGAAAGTGACAAAAGAGCAGGGTCCCGACCGGCACCGGTCGGGACCCTGCCCACAATACAATTTTTGCTGATTTATCAGGCTGTGGGGCGAGAGCAAGCTCAGGGCTCCCTTTCGGTGCCGGTTCACAGTGAAGGCAGCAGAAGGTCGGTGGTGCGGCGCGGTCATGGACTGGTCAGGGCGTTGGGGGACTCTATCCAGCCTACCAGGCCCACGTGGCGCTGCCGAGCCGATAGAAGTAGCAGCCAGCCAGGGCTGCACCGAGGCCGACATGCCGACATTCCCCCATGCCTACCGTGCTCGGCTGTTGGCGCATCGGCATTAAGTTGTGATTTGCGATGCCCCCCAATGCCGTGTAGGGCGGCTACCGATTCTTAATTTTGGTGCCGGGATGGGATGGGCGTCCGAAGGTTGACGTAGGCGCCGCTTAGTTACGCGCTAATCGTATGATTTATTGTCGCATCTACCCAAAGGGTAGGGCGCGCGCGGATTTGGGTCAATGCGTGCACGGTTATATTATTGATATTACAGTATTTTTTGCACAGAATACAATTGTATTTAGATGTCTGGCATCGAAATTAACGTATTAATGGCAAATATTCATTGACAGATTTGCGCGGGATTTCGTTCGATCGGACCGGTTGTTGCGCACGAACAGCAACTTTCTTTCCCTTCGGGGAACGCCGTCCCTTGTCGTTGGATCTGTGATTGTCGCTCCTATCCCTTCACCGCCACAACCGCATCGAGCCCGTTCTGCAATCAGAGGCGGCGGAGTGTGGATTAGCCTGCCTGGCCATGGTGGCGGGATACCACGGTCACCGGGTGACCTTGTCGGAGCTGCGGCGGCGGCATGCGGTATCGCTGAAGGGCACGACGCTTAAGACCCTGATCGCCATTGCTGACGCGCTGAGCTTCACCAGTCGACCCTTGCGCCTGGAGCTGGGCGACCTGTCCAAGCTGAAGTGCCCCTGCGTGCTGCATTGGGATCTGGCGCATTACGTGGTGCTGAGTCGGGTGACGCCGCGCTGGGTGGAGGTGCATGACCCCGCCAGCGGCCTGCGCCGCCTGACCCAGGCCGAGGTGTCCGAGCATTTCACCGGTGTGGCACTGGAACTGACCCCAGCGGCCAGCTTCCGGAAACGCGAGGTGGTGGAGCGGGTGCGCTTGGCTGATCTGTGGTCCAAAGCGGCGGGCTTCATTCCCAGCCTGGTGCAGATCCTGGCCCTGTCGGCCCTGCTGGAGCTGTTCGGCCTGGTGTCGCCGCTGATCAACCAGATGATCGTGGACGACGCCATCGCCAAGGGCGACCTGGACCTATTGAATGTCATCGTCATCGGCGCTGGCCTGCTTCTGCTGATCCAGGTCGGCACCACCCTATTGCGCGGCTATGTGCAGATGCACTTCGGCACACTGCTGACCTTCCAGATGCGGGGCAACCTGCTGCGCCACGCCCTGCGCCTGCCCGTACCGTGGTTCGAGAAGCGGCGCCTGGGCGATATCCTCTCCCGCTTCAACTCGCTGCAGCCGGTGCAGGACCTACTGGCCGGCGGCATCATCTCCGTAGCGCTGGACGGGGTTATGGCCCTCATCACCCTGGTGGTGATGGTGCTCTACGCCCCCGTGTTGACCGGTATCGTCCTGGCCTCGCTGGCGCTGCTGATCGGGGTGCGGCTGGGTACATTCCCTTGGTTGAAGCGACTGGCCAACGAGGGCATCCAGTACCAGGCCAAGGTGGACAGCGTGTTCCTGGAGACCATCCGGGGCGCCCGCGCGTTCAAGCTGTTCGGGCGGGAGCGAGAGCGCCACGCCGTGTGGCAGAACGCCTACGCCGACAGCGTGAACAACGGCCTGCGGGTGCAGAAGGTGGGCCTGAACGGCGGCGCCGGCCTGTCTATCCTGTCCGGGGCGGAGACGCTGCTGGTGTTCTACCTGGGCGCGAGGGCGGTCATCGCCGGGGAGATGACCCTTGGCATGCTCATGGCCTTCCAGTCTTATCGGGGGCAGTTCTCGAGTGCCGCCCTGTCGCTGGTGAACCAGTTCTTCAGGTTCCGTATGCTGGGCCTGCACCTGGAACGTCTGGCCGACGCCGTGCACCAGGACCCGGAGGCGGGCCTGGACGTGGAGGTGCGGGAGGAGCGGCCGCTGACCGGCGCCCTGGCCCTGCGGAACCTCAGCTTCCGCTATGCCGAGCATGAGCCCTGGGTGCTGAAGGACGTGGCCCTGTCCATAGAGCCGGGCGAGTTCGTGGCCTTCGTCGGCCCCTCGGGCGGGGGTAAGTCCACGCTGCTGAAGCTGCTGATGGGCCTGTACCCGCCCTATGAGGGGGAGGTGCTGGTGGACGACTTGCCGCTGACAGCCTTCGGCTTGCGTGCCTATCGCGAACGCATCGGCGTGGTCATGCAGGACGACCAACTGTTCGCCGGCACCATCGCCGACAACATCGCCTTCTTCGATCCTGACTTGGATCTAGAGCGGGTGGAGGAGGTGGCCAAGCTGGCGGCCATCCATGACGAGATCGTGCGCATGCCCATGGGCTACATGACCCTGGTGGGCGACTTGGGCTCCACCCTGTCGGGCGGCCAACAGCAGCGGGTGTTGCTGGCTCGAGCCCTGTACCGCCGGCCCAGCGTCCTGTTCCTGGATGAGGGGACGGCCAACCTGGACATGCTGGCGGAACGCCGCATCATGCAGGCCTTCGCCAACCTGGCCATCACCCGGGTGGTGGTGGCGCACCGGCCCACGGCCATCGAGGGCGCCGACCGGCTGTTCGCGGTGGAGGGCGGGCAGGTGCGGGAACTGGTGCGGGAGGTTCCCAACCAGCCGCCGCACCTGGTGCGCACCCCGGTCGAGACGCTGGAGGCCGCGCCATGACCGCCGGCCTGTTCCGCCCCGAGGCGGTGGAGAACCGCCGCCGGCGCCTGTGGGGCGAGGTCATCATCGTGCAGCCGGTGAGCCACGGGGTGATGACGGCGGTGCTGAGCCTGTTCACCGTGGCGGCGGCCACCTACCTGGTGACCGGCACCTACGCCAAGACCGAGACGGTTCAGGGCTATGTCGCCCCCACCGGCGGCCTGGCGCAGGTGTACGCCAGCAAGGGCGGCATCGTGACGGCGGTGCTGGCGCACGAGGGCGATGTGGTGGCCCAGGGCCAGCCGCTGGTGGCGCTGTCGCTGGAGACGGCGGGCACGGACGGCCCGGTGGGAGAAAAGCTGCGACTGGAGACCCAGGCGCGCATCCGCGAGACCGACGCGCAGATTGCGGCGGCGGAGGCACGCTACGCCGAGGAGGGCCGGCGCCTGGCCGCAAGGCTGAAGGGCATCGGCGAGGAACTGGCCAGCCTGGACCAGCGCCTGGTGTCGGAGCGGGACCTGCAAGTGCTGCAACGGGATGACGTGACCCGCTATGCCGGCCTGGAGGCGAATGGCAACGGCACGCGCCTGGAACTGTCGCGGCGCAAGCAGCAGGTGCTGGCGCAGGAAGGGTCGATCCGGGAGCTGGAGCGGCAGCGGGAGTCACGCCAGGGCGACCTGCGCGACACGCAATCGCAACTGGCCACCCTGCCGGCGGAGCGGGCGGACAAGCTGGCGCAGCTGCGCAGCGCGCGCAGCGAATTGGAGCAGTCGTTGGCCCAACTGGACGTGAACCGGGGCTACGTCATGGTGGCGCCGGTGGCGGGACGGGTGGCGGCCCTACAAGCGCAGCCCGGACAGACGGCGACAGCGCAGTCGCCGTTGGCGGCCCTGGTCCCGGCGGGCAGCGATCTGGAGGCCAACCTGCTGGTGCCGTCGCGGGCGGCCGGGCTGATCCAGCCGGGGCAGGAGGTGCGCCTGCGGGTGGACGCCTTCCCCTATCAGCGCTTCGGCGCGGTGCTGGGTCGGGTGGTGCAGGTCAGCCACGCCACCTACCGTGAGGGCGAGCTGCTGGCGCCTATCCCCTACAAGGACCCGGTGTACCGGGTGACCGTAAGCCTCGAGCGCACCAGCGTCACCGCTTATGGCGAGGACCGGCCGCTGACCTCCGGCATGACCTTGACCGGCGACGTCGTCACCGACCGCCGGCACTTCATCGACTGGGTGCTTGACCCGCTAAGGGCGGTACGCAGTCTCAGTGGCAAATGAGGAGGTGTTAAAGACAGCAATAATGATTGACGAGTAGGATTCAAATGATTGGGAATATGGAAATGATTGAGCTTTCTTTAGATCAATGCGCTTTGGTTTCTGGCGGCTACGCCAGTATTTCGGCCGGCGATAATGGATTGGGTGCCGGTGATGGTTACACCTACACCGGAAGCAGCGGTCCGGCCACCTCGGCCCAGATCGAAGCCTACAAGAAGGAGCAGGCTTGGCTGGCCGCTCATCCTGGCATGACGGAAGCGGACTATCCGCATCCGTGGCAGGGGGCAATCCCCTGAGCGAGCAAAGCCGGCTTGCCAATGGGGAATATGGCGGCTTTGCGGTAACATCTTGTAAAACATGAAAGGATAAATGATGCGCGCACTTACGTTCGATGAGATTGATTTTGTCTCTGGCGGTGGTGACCCTGATGGTACGGGCGGACAGCAACTCCGTCCCCAGGATCCTCTTACGGAGATCGTGGTCTACGGCAGCCGTGGTGAACCTATGTATAGTATCAGTAGCGTTCCCGGAAGTGGGCAGTCAACTGTCAGAATATTGGAAGACATGACTATCTCTGGCAGTTTGCCGAGCATACCGTTTACTGCATCTGGCGGAAATGCTACGGCCAATCTACATAAGGGAGATGTCATAACTGGGCCGACTGACTACATCAATAGAGCTTTCAATAACAGCAAGCAAGGCCAGAAAAACGCCTTAGATTAATAGTATCCCGGTTCGTGGGTGGTCTTCCACTCACGAACCGACTGAACATGGGTTGATGATGCGAATTCTAGCGACCATTTTTGCAATGGCTACAGTTTTTATAAACTGTGGCGATGTGGCTTTTTCTCAGGAAGTACCTGGGAGGTACATGAGGGAGTTTTGTACGTATTATCCGATTTCTATATCTAAATCTGGGATGTCTCTGGTTTATTTTGATAAGCAAAATAAGACATACTCGGTATATAACTACAGTGATCGTACCAAGAAGAATATTATTGGAACTTTCCTCGGGTGGTCTCGAGACGGCGGCAGTATTATATCTATAGATCCAGAAAAAGGAGTATTTGTATACAATGAAAATGGCTCATCTGGAAAAAACATTGCGGCTAATAGAGGGGTTCCGATATCTTTTATTGATAGCTCTAGTGTCGTAAATAGAGGGTTTTCTGATTTTGTAGAATATCTCTCAACTGACGCAAAAAATAAACGTGATGGAGTTTCATGGTATCAATTTAGCATTAATAAGGCCAACAAGGAATATGTCATTAGTGACGCGCATGGAGTCTTGGGTATCGCTTCGTCGAATGATGGGTCTATGATTTCAAGAATTGTTCTTGAAATGAATAGTGGTGTGAAGATTTTACAGATTAAATATCTTAGAAAAAAGTCAAGCAAATGGCATAATATAGAGTTCTTTGGAAAGGATGAATCTGTCAGTGGCATGAGATTTTTCGACGGCACCTTGTATTTTTTGTCGAACAAATGGTCGGATATGCAAAAAGTGTATGGATTTAACACAAAAACTGGCGCGATTAAATCTATAAGAAGCAACATTCGCGAAGATATTATATCATACTTAGTTGGAGATAGGAATGGCCGTACATTAATTGTCGATAGCGCCAGTTACAGAATATTAGGCAAAAATAAAAATATATCTGAATTAATTGGTATTTCGGGCAGTGGAAGAGAATTAATTTCTGTTGTTAATTCCTCCGGGAAGACTTATCTTTTAAAAGATGGGGATAATTTGAAAGAAGTCCCATCAGAATGCGCAAAATACACAGGGAAAATTTCTTATATTAACGGAACCGTCGAGAACGGGGGTTTTCACGTACCATACTATCTGAGTATCCCGGAAGGAAATGGTAAGGCGGTGCCGATGGTAGTTGATATTCACGGTGGGCCATTTGATAGAGAATATTTTATGGGAGACAATGGAGCTAGCTATTGGGCAGACAAGGGATTTGCTTTATTGAAGATAAACTATCGAGGATCATCAGGTTTGGGGAAGAAATTCGCACAAGCTGGATACGGAAATATCGATGATCTTATGGTAGGCGACATTGAGGAATCCATTAAAGCCGCTAGCTCATTCGGAACTATCGATAAAAACAAGATAATCTTGTTTGGTCACAGCTTTGGTGGGTACGAGTCTATTCGAGTGGCTCTAAGACATAGAATAAAAATAAATGGGATTATTCTTATTAATTCACCGCACGACATAAATCGAATGGTCTCTTCTTGGAGTCCCTGGAAGAATATAATATATAACAAATGGGGATTTTACACGGATAATGGCAAATATGGCACGATCAAAACAGATGATATTCGATCAATTAATGCGCCAATTCTTCTAATATATGGAGACAAAGATGATATTGTTCCCAGTATACAGTCAGTGGAAATAAAAAAGGCGCTGGTAGGTGTAAATAGTATGAGTAACTTCATTGAAATCAAGAACGGAGATCATGTATTGTCGTCTCTGCCTCAGCGAGACTTAATATATGATTACATGGTAGGTTGGATTAAAAATGTTATATCTCCATGAATTTACAGAGACGATTATCCCATGACTATTAGTCGGCGTGCAGCTTGGACGCCGATCGGCGCGGTATCCGTTTGATTCTATTGAAGTCGGTGGGGTCATTTACCAGCGCCGATTTATAGAAACGGCGGGTTCACCCAGCCGCCCCAGCGCCTGACGGCGCTGTTCGCGGCCTCTTCGCATCAGCGGAAGTTCCGCCCTTCCCCGTAGATGAGGCGCAGGCTCCCCGGCTCAGCTCGCTTCACCTCGTCCGCCCGGGCCAGCGGCGGCTCCAGGGGCACGTCCCCGTCCAGGGTGGTCAGGTTCCGCAGCACGTCGCCGAGGTCCACCAGCCGGTCGGCGATCACATGGATCACCTCCCCTTCCCGCTGTAGGCGGCCGTGGACGCCTAACAGGGCGGCCGTCAGCACCTCCCGCCGCTGCCGGGCGAAGAGGGCCGGCCAGATGATGACATTGGCGATGCCGGTCTCATCTTCCAGCGTGGCGAAGATGACCCCCGACGTGGTGCCCGGCTGCTGACGGACCAGTACCAGGCCGGCGACGGAGACCCGCCGGTTGTTGGGCGTGGCGGCCAGGCTGACCGCCGGCATCATGCCCAGGGCGGCGAGCTGGGGCCGCAGCAGAGTGCAGGGGTGGCCCTTGAGGGACAGGCTCAGGGAACGGTAGTCCTCCCGGATGGCCTCGCCCAGCGGCATGCTGGGCAAGCAGGGCCAGGGGTTCCTCGCCGAACTCCGCGGGCGGGCGATTGTCGCCCGGGAGGGAACCGGCCTCGGCGGCGGCGAACAGGGGGAGCGGGGCGTCGCCCAGGCGTTTGGCCTCCCACAGGGCCCGCCGGCGGTCCAGGCCCATGGACATGAAGGCGTCGGCACCGGCCAGCCGTTCCAGCACCGCCACCGGCACGCCGGCGCGCCGCCAGACATCGCGCAGGGTGGCGTATCCGTCGCCCCGGGCCATGGCGATGCGGACGGCGTCGGCCTCCCGCAGGCTCTTGATCTCCCGCAGGCCCAGGCGCACGGCCGGCCCGTTGCGCCCCTCCTCCAGGGTGCAGTCCCAGTCCGACCGGTTCACGTCCACCGGCCGCACCTCCACCCCGTGTTCCCGCGCGTCGCGCATGATCGTGGCCGTGGCGTAGAAGCCCATGGGCTGGCTGTTCAGCAGGGCGCAGGCGAAGATGGCTGGATGCCGGTGCTTCATCCAGGCGGAGGCGTAGGCCAGCAAGGCGAAGCTGGCCGCGTGGCTCTCAGGGAAGCCGTAGCTGCCGAACCCTTCGAGCTGCTGGAAGCACCGCTCCGCGAAATCCGGCTGGTAGCCGCGGCGGATCATGCCCCCGACAAAGCGGTCCCTGAACGCCTCGATCTCCCCGTGCTTCTTGAAGGTGGCCATGGCCTTGCGGAGCCGGTCCGCCTCTTCCGGCGTGAACCCGGCCGCCACGATGGCGATCCGCATGGCCTGCTCCTGGAACAAGGGCACGCCCAGGGTCTTCACGAGCACGGCGCGCAGTTCCTCCGTGGGGAACTCCACGGCCTCCAGGCCCTGGCGCCGGCGCAGATAGGGGTGGACCATGTCGCCCTGGATGGGGCCGGGGCGGATGATGGCCACCTCCACCACCAGGTCGTAGAAGACGCGCGGGCGCAGGCGCGGCAGCATGGTCATCTGGGCTCTGGATTCGATCTGGAATACGCCGACGGTGTCCGCCTTGCAGATCATGTCGTAGGTGCCCGGGTCCTCCGCCGGCACGTCAGCCAGGCCGAAAGGCGGCCCAGGCGGTGGGACAGCAGCTCGAACCCCTTTCGCAGGCACGACAGCATGCCCAGCGCCAGGATGTCGATCTTGAGCAGGCCCAGGGCGTCCAGGTCGTCCTTGTCCCACTCGATGACCGTGCGGTCCTCCATGGCCGCGTTCTCGACGGGGACCATCTCGTCCAGCCGCCCGCGGGTGATGACGAAGCCCCCGACGTGCTGGCTGAGGTGGCGGGGGAAACCGCGCAGGTCCTGGGCCAGGTCGATGGCCAGGGCCAGGGTGGGGTCGGTGCCGTCCAGCCCCGCTACCTGCGCCGTCTCGCCGCCCAAGCCGTTGCCCCTGCCCCAGGTGGCCTTGGCCAGGGCGCCGATGGTGTCGGGCGTTAGGCCCAGGACCTTGCCCACTTCGCGGATCGCCAGCTTGGACCGGTAGGTGATCACCGTGGCGGCCAGGCCGGCGCGCTCGCGTCCGTAGCGGGCGTAGATGTACTGGATCACCTCCTCACGCCGCTCATGCTCGAAGTCGACGTCGATGTCCGGCGGCTCGTCCCGAGCGGCCGACACGAACCTCTCGAACAGCAGGTCGTGTTTGGTCGGGTCCACGGAGGTGATGCCCAGGCAGTAGCAGATGGCGGAGTTGGCGGCTGACCCCCGGCCCTGGCACAGGATTCCCCGCCCCCGGGCGAACAGCACGATGTCGTGGACGGTCAGGAAATACGGGGCGTAGTTCAGTTTGGCGACCAAGTCGAACTCGTGCTCGATCGTGGACACCACCTTGGCCGGCACGCCCTGGGGGTACCGCTCCGCCGCCCCGGCCCAGGTGCGCCGGACCAGCTCGCGTTGGGGCGTGCTGCCCGCCGGCACCGGTTCGGCCGGGTATTCGTAGCGCAACTCGTCCAGGCTGAAGGTGCAGCGCGTGGCGATCTCCGCCGCGCCGGCCACGGCGTCCGGCCTGGCGGCGAACAGGCGGGCCATGTCCTCCGGCGCCTTCAGGTAGCGCTCGCCATGGGGCAGCAGGCGCTTGCCGGCGTCGGCTAGGGTGCAGCCCAGGCGGATGCACGTCACGACGTCGTGCAGGACGTGCCGGCCAGGGTGATGGTAGAGGGCGTCGTTGGTTGCCATCAGGGGCACGCCGAGGCCGTCGGCCAGGTCGCCCAGCCGCATCAGCCTGGCACGGTCGTAGCCGCGGTAGAGGGGTGACACCGCGAGGTAGGTCCGGTCGGCGAAGCGCTCCTTCAACCGGATCAGTTCGGAACGGAACCGGTCCATCTTGGTGGTCGTCGGACGCCCCTCCGGCGCCAACGACACCACCACCTGGCCCTCGCCATGGTCGGCCAGGTCCGCCAGGGACAACGCGCAGTTCCCTTTGGTCGCGCGCCGCTTGCCCAAGGTGAGCAGGCGGGACAGGCGGCCGTAGGCGGCCCGGTCCATGGGGTAGACCAGCACCGGGGGCGCGTCGGTCAGGTCCAGGCGGGTGCCCACCACCAGGCGGATGCGGGCGCTTCGGCAGGCGACGTGCATCCGGACGACGCCGGCCAGGGTGGCACGGTCGGCGATGCCGATAGCCTGATAGCCGAGGGCGGCGGCGGCCAGGGCGAACTCGCCCGGGTCGGACCCTGACCTCAGGAAGCTGTAGTTGGTGGTGACCTGCGGCTCGGCGAAGGTCATGCGAACCACCCGTGCATGAACCAGGTCTCGGCGGCCTGGAACAGCCAGAACTGTCGTCCGTCGACCATCTGCATACGCCAGTAGTCACGCTGCGCCGGCGCCTCGCCATGCCACCATTCGCCCCGCAGGCGCTCCGGGCCCTCCAGCCGGGCCACCAAGTAGCGGTCGCCCCGCCACCGGAAGGCCGCCGGCGTCCCGCTTGGCAGGACGCTGGACACGTCCACCGGCTCCGGCCGGGGCAGCAGCAGCACCGGACACGGGGCGTCGGAGGCCCATTCGTCGGCGGAGGAGACGGGGTCGTCGACCGTGCCGCGCCGCACCGCTCGCTCAGGCACGTGCGTGTCCACCGGCCGGGGCTGGCCCATGCGCGCCGGGCCCACGCGGTTGACCACCCGGTCCACAAGGGCCTCCAGCTCGGTGCCGCCGGCGGCGCCCTCCAGGCCCGCCTGCTCCGGCGCCATAGCGTCGACGGAAACGGCCTCCAGCACCATGGCCTCTACGCCAAAGCCGGGGTCGACCTGGCTGAACTTTTCCCCGA
Source organism: Nitrospirillum bahiense (assembly GCF_007828025.1). Taxonomy (NCBI): domain Bacteria; kingdom Pseudomonadati; phylum Pseudomonadota; class Alphaproteobacteria; order Rhodospirillales; family Azospirillaceae; genus Nitrospirillum; species Nitrospirillum bahiense. The sequence goes on along the minus strand of NZ_VITO01000009.1, from coordinate 26,597 downwards.
ACAGGCTCAGGAGATGCCGAGCGTCCCGCATCGGCCGGCCGGTGCCGACCGCCACCCGCTGGGACGTGGCGTCCGTGCGGATGAAGCCGAGATCGAGCTGGCGCGCGCCCTTGCCGTCCTGGGCCAGGCGGCCGCCCATCTCCCGCAGCAGGTGCAGGGCCGCCGCGTCGATGTCCTCCCGCCGGCTGATAGGTTCGGCGAAGGGCATGCGGACGATGTAAGGCGCCTGCGGCCGCACCGGCGTCATGGGCTCGGGCGCGTCGCCCGTGAGCTGGTCGAGACGGCGGAGGGGTTCCAGGCCGTACCGTGCCGCGAGGGGCGCGCGCGGTAGGCGGGCCAGTTCCTCGACGCGGCGGATGCCCACCCGCGACAGGTCGTCGACCAGGCGGTCGGAGAGCCGGAGGGCCGACAGGGGCAGGCGCCAGAGGGCATCACGGGCGGCCTGGCCGTCGGGCAGGATGGGGCCGCCGCCGGCGGTGGTATGGAAGCGCGCCCACGCCCAGGCGGCGGCGGGGGTGGACGCAGTGGCGGAGAGGGCGCTGATCCCCGCCTTGGCCAGGCACCGGTCGAGGTCGCCCAGCAGCCCGGGCTCGCCGCCGAAGAGGTGGGCGCAGCCAGTGATGTCCAGTAGCAGGCCGTCGGTGCCGTCCAGTGCGACCAGGGGGGTGAACCGGGTGGCCCAGTCGGCCAGGCTGGCCTGGAGGGCGGGGACCACAGCCTGCGCGTCGGCCAGGGTCATGCCCGGGCGCAGCCCCTGGCGTGCGGCCAGCGTGTCGACGGCCTGCAGGCGGACTCCGCCCTGCCCGGCCGCCGTGGTCACCAGCGGCCGGTCGGACGGCGCGTCATTCCGCCGCCGCCACAGGTCGGTGGGCCACCGGCCCAGCCAGATCGAGACGTAGCGCCTCATCGTCCCATTCCAGGTCCCAGTTGCCGGCGCCGCCACCACGGCAGCGCAGGAGGTTGACGGTCCAGCGGGGGCGCCCCAGCCCGTCGGAGGCGGGGTCGTCCGGTGCGGCGGCCACGCGCCAGCGCGTCATGGCCACCGATGGCGGGGGCCGGGCGGTGGGCGGCAGCAGCATCAGCCCCAGGGTGTCGCCCGCCTCGGCCGCGAGCTGGAGCCGGCGGCATTGGGTCGGGGTGGGAAGGAGGCCGTCCCCCACCGCAGCGGCCAGGCGGCGGCAGCGGAGCGCCTCCTCCATCACCCAGAGGGCGTCCTCGTCGCTGCGGGGATAGACCTGCAGGAGCCGGCCCGGGAGGAGGCCGAATCCGGCGATGCCCGGCGCGTAGAGGGCGGCGTTGGCAGGGCCCGGCGCCCGGCACCACAGGATGCGGCCGTCCGATTCGGGCAGCCGGCCCAGGAGGGCGGCGACGAAACCGTGCCCCGCCCCGCAGTGCCGTCCGGGGAGGACTTCATGGATACCGCCACAGACCAGGCCGCCGGCCGGCAGGGCGCCGTCGATGGCGGGCACGCCGGTGGCGACAGGCGGCCGGCCGCCCACCGGACGGGTCCGGTCGAGGGCCGAAAGCTGGGCACGCAGGGCGGTGATGGCGGCGGCATGGTCGGTCATGCCTTATTGGGTGTTCGTGATTTGTTCTAAGTCAAGGTTGGGCCTTGGTTAATGGGGATGGGCTGAACGGAAGTGTAGGGGAATCAAGCCGCGGCGCCGGAGAGGGAAGGCAGCCAGGGGTCCCGTCCGACGATCTCGACGGCCGCGCAGTGCAGGCTGGGAGCAGCGGGATCGGACGACTCGGTGAAGCGGGAGGTCACGCGGACGCGGGTGCCATACAGGTGGGCCAGGTCGGCGACGAGGAGAGAGACTTGGTCGGGCTCGGCGGCGGTGATGAGGAGAGAGGTGGGGATGTCGGGGGTGGACATGGCGGCCTCCGGGATTGGGGGAGGCAAATGATGTTCATGTTATGTTCTAATGGTCAACTGAGTCTTTGGGGATGGGCTTTGGGTGGCAGGGCTGTGTCTATCGTCAAGAATGGGGCCGTGTGCGGACTGTCTGGTACTGGCTGAAACACTCATCAAGCTGCCGTTTGCCAATCGAGCCGAGTACGCCATTCGCAGTTGATTTTCGAAGTTCTATAAGCGGCCACCCGTCCGCTTACGGGGCCAGCGGCTTCGGGGCCACAAAAGGCACATGTGTGGCCACGGCAGTCCGTACGAGCCGGTCGCAAACAAAAAATCGGACTCTGCTCATGCCTTGGGTACAGTTTCACTGTGAAGACCCGCACCTCTCCGTCGGCACACGACTGCGCGGTCAGCACCCGTTCCGTCCGGACTGTCGTCATGGATCAAGCGGGGACGATCTCGGGAAAGGTAGCGGCTAATGTCTGATCAGGAAATCAAAACAATAAACCTCCCGGTGTGGACCGAGTACAGAAAAAAGAACGGGCTAGATCCGCTGGGGATGCAGAATATCAGCGTCAGCCTGTACCAAAATTTGCTTCCCGGTATTAGCAACGTGACCCTACGGATGCGTTACTATGGACTCTACGCTTGGCTCTGCCGGACCTATGCGCGGCAGATTGGCGACACCAACCCCGATTCCTGGAAACGTTTCATTCGCCGCGCTGAAGCACTCTATGCGCTTATCGCCTACCGTCACGGCGGCGAGGGCGGCGTCGCCGGCATCGAATGGGCGCAGAAAATCATCGAGCCAAACCAGAGCGGGTTCATCGAATTCGCACAGGCGGCGGAGCCCGGCAGCGAGAACTACTACCTGAAGCAGGCTTGGGGCGCCTATGGCGCAGCCTATCGCAGCCAGCTGTTCGAGATCGGCATCTTCGACCCCTCGAACGAACACGAGCTTCCGTTGCCCAGCAAAGAGACCGGCGAACGGCTGGCTGCCGCCTTCGAGAGTAACGTGGGTGAGCTCGCGAGGGCGTTCTATGAAATCATGCAACGTGGCGACGTGACGAATGACGAGCTCGACGAGCTCGGTCCCCTCGCTCCATCCGAGATCGCGCTCTCGGGTGAAGAGCGCGATCTCTATCAGGAGATCCTGCTCGGGCCCTTCGACCCTACCAACGTCCCAGCGCGTTCCCGTCGCGATAGCATTCTGTTGATCCTGAAAATCGCGGCCTTGCTCGGGCGCGACCCCAATCCCGAAGAGATACGCTGGATATTGTTCGCTGGCTGCGACCAGAAGGGCCGCGCGCTCTATCTCGGATCGTCCGCGCTGGAGGCGCAAAGACGGCTTTGGTGGATCTATCACGCCAACGATCTCTGCCACGTCGCCTACGAGACGCTGCTCAAATTCGCCCTCGATACTCTCGCCGAATACCCGGCTGGTATCGCTTTGTCGCGGCTGATTCCCCTGTGCGTCGAGAAGATATTGGAGGCGGCACCGGTGAAGCCGGAGAACTGGTCTGAATTCATCGGTTGCACTATTCCTGCCTCGAACGCCTATGCAGCGGATGACGACCGATCGGAGTTCTCACTCTCCGTTGCCATCATGAAGCGCGCCGGGCGTAACGACACGAGCGTTTGTCCACCGGAGATCGCGTGGAATGCAGTGAGGCTTCTCGCCATCCTGCATAGGCGGGTGTGCGACGAAGACCGCGACATCGCCACCGTCCTCGCCCGGTTCAATCCGGAAGCCTTTCACTCCCTGCTGACAGAAACCCGTTTCCTCAAAGGACACATGGGCGAGCCCTTCGAAGCGCTGCTGGCAAGACTTCTGGAAGAGCGCATATTGCAGCGGCACTTGTGGGTCGCCCTGCAAAAGCTCCGGGCTGGAGATTACACGTTCCTGATCGAGCGCGACGAAGGGAAGCTCAGGCTGCGTGGGAAGGATGGACCCGTCTTCACGAACCCGCGCCTCGGTCCCGCTATCACATTCCTCAAAGACATTCACCTCGTCGGCGGCCAAGGGCTCACCGATTACGGCGCAGCAGCGGCAGGTGTCGCATGAAGCTCTATGAACGCTTCGCCGACAAGGAATTTCACACGAGCATAGCGACCAGTTTCGGGATCGATTTCGATGCCTATGAGAACATCGTGCTGCCGCGCCTCCGTGGCGCCGGGTGTCGCAACAACCTCGTACTCGCCGACGGACGCATGCTCACTCATGCGCTTTGCGGGGCATCGGCACTGCCTCAGCATGCAGGGCGGCTCTACACGATTAACGGCATCAGCGCGCCGGGAGTGTTCCATCCGAAGCTTTTCTTGCAAGCCGGCCGCCGCCGTGGGCGCCTGATCGTCAGTTCCGCGAACCTTACGACGCCAGGCCTGGCTGGAAATCTCGAACTCGCCGGTATGGTCATGTCCGACGAACCGGGTTCGGGCGAACAGCAACTCGTCGCTATGGGATGGCAGTATCTCTCCCGGTTTCTCAAAGGGGATCAGCAGGCAACCACGGCTCAGGTCGATTGGATGCTCACGCGCTCACCCTGGCTCGCCAAAGCCACCTCGGCGACCGGCCCGGTCGGTCTCGCCGACGGAACGCTCGCTGCCCTCCTGACCACCGGCCAGACTTCCGGTATTGGCCAGCGCTTCATTGACCTAGTGAGCGAGCCGGTCGAGCATCTAATAGTCATCAGTCCGTACTGGGACCCCAACCTGGCTGCGCTTTCCTACCTGGCGGAGCGCCTCTCCAGCGGTGAAGTTTCGGTTCTTGTCGATCCTGAGTGCGCCGTCTTTCCGAAATGGGCGCTCGGCAAAGTCCAGGGGGTGCGCCTGTACGACCGCGGTGACTTTCGCAAAGGCCGCTTCATTCACGCGAAGGCGATCATCGCTCAAACGGCTACCGCCGATCATGTACTGGTGGGCAGCGCGAATTGCACGCTACCCGCGCTCGGTGACACGGACTTCGCAGGAGTGAATGAAGAGGCATGCCTCTATCGTCGCCTCCCGCCCGGCTCCATGTCCGATGCGCTCGGCCTCGGCGCCATTCTGACGAGCGAGCGGCAACTCGATCCGGCGACTCTACCGGACCTGGACGTCGACGAGGAACTGGCCATGGGCGAGCTGGCGGCTCTGAACCCTGGCAGGTTCGAGTGTCGCGTCGACACGCTCACTTGGCACCCGGCAGATGCATTCAATCCGGCAGAGTGCACCATTACTCTCCTCGATCACCATGGAAAGCCCATGCCCTTCCGCCTTTCGCCGCTCGCCGGCAGCGGCTATACCCAGCGGTTTGAGATCGGCGATACGCAGGACCGCCCGGCATTTGCACGGGTTCAGCACGAGGATGGGCGGGTTTCCGCACCCTCGATCGTCACACTGATCGATCGCCTGCGTGCGGTCGTCCGCGAAACATCCTCCCGCCCGGCCGACAACGCACTACGTCAATTGGACGACGAGACCGAAGCGAGCCTGATGCTCCTCGACGTGCTAGGTGTCCTCGAGCGGATCGAACGAGCCGAGCCATCGGACAAAGAACCCTTCTCGATCCAGAAGGCGCGCAAGGAAGAGGAAAGCGGCGCTTCCGCGTACAGGACGCTCAGTTACGAGCAATTCATCGCCGGGCGAAGGCCGCGCACGGAAAACCAGCTCCCCCATAATAGCCTCGCCGGAAGCGACGTCTCCATCGTGCGCAGCTTCCTCAACCGGGTGATCGGTCTGGCCGCCGATGAACGGGACGATGAAGAGGACCAAGCTCCCGTGCCGACCAACGCGTTCGATCTCGGCGATGAGACCGGCGATGGGCAGGCTGCGCTGGATGCCGGTGAAGAATTCGACACCAAGAAGCCGGGGCGCGAAGAAGAAGAGCGCGAGCGGGCGGAGCATCGAAGGGTCGCGGCAGCGAAGAAGGCGACGAAGGAGCAGATTGTCGCCGCGGTTGCGACTTTCAGCAAGCGTATCAGCGAACGCAGGGAAAGCGGCGCACTCGACAATCACGACGTCATCCGCCTGCGGGCACTGCTGATGATCGTCTGCACGGCCGCAATTCCGGTAGCAACAGCGAGAGATTCCAAAGCTAAAGTTTCGAGATTGCAGGTTCTACCTCCGGAAGGCGATCCGAACAGCTGGCCCACGGTGATCGGCCGTACACTTTTCGAGCTCTTCGGCGGGAAAACTCCTGGTATCCGCCACCTCCACCTGACCGCGGAGCACGATCAGATCCCTGACGACATCCTGGAATGCTGGGCAACTTGCTACTGGTGCTTGCAGGCATGTCTCACGGCACCGGTCTCGCCCCTCGAACGAGAGCGACTTACCCGATACGTCAAGCCGCTCGCCGAGCGTGCCTATCTTTTGACGCTCCCGACTAACGCCGAGCTATTAAGCCCGGACGTGACTGGCTTGATGAGCGCGATGAGCGAAGCGTATGGGGGGCGGCTGGGGATCGAATGGGAGATGATCGCGAGCGCACACCGCGCCATGGTGGAATCGTTGTTCTCGAAGACCGTGCGCCATAGGGACACAGTCTCGTAACTCCGATTAAATGTTAATAGGCGTGCAGCTTAGACGCCGATCGGCGCGGTATCCGTTTGATTCTATTGAAAGTCGGTTGGGTCATTTACCCGCGCCGATTTACAGTAAGGGTGCAGGAGCAGGGGCTCTATGCGCCGAATCGCGCAAGATTATGCGCCGTTTTGCGCAACCTTTGGGCCGCTTAACAACAGCCTAAAGTCAGCTCGCCCCCCAGGCAGGAATCGAACCTGGATTCTCGACTTTGCGTTCCAGCGCCTTGCGGAGAGCATAAGGCGACTCCGAGGAAATATCGTGGATTTCTAATGCTTTACGAAGCGATGGCGGATGCTCCCGCCGCCGAGGTTCTGCCATCCCCGCCAAACTATGGTGTCATTCGAAGCAGGCTATGGCCCCAATTGGCCAAACTATGGTGCCCCTGACACTCCGCCACTGAGGCCTACCTGATGGAAACGTGGCGCATGCCTTGAGAATCTGGGTAAGTGCCTGATAGCTTATCCGATGCTGGGGCCAAGGTAAGGCTCTTGCTGATTCCCAGCTCTTTGAAATCGTTCCTCCGACCAAGCTTGCTTTGGAGGCGATGGTCGTGGAGGCCAGGCTCTTCGTAGGCACCGCGAATGAGGCCGCCGCTGGGCCGGTGGCGGCCGCGGACGCCATGAACCGCCACCGGTCGATGATTGAGCGAAGATGACCAAGGTCACCCATGGTGCTTCTGGCCAAATGGCCGGTTGATGTGAAGGGTAAAGACGCCTGCGGAGCCCTTTCGGGGCATCCGCAGGCGTCTTGGCGTGATCGTTGCGAGCTCACTGCAATCCGCCGATGGGGACGAGGACCGCGATGGCGGTTCCATCAGCCGCCGCATCCAACGACGCCAACTGCTGCATCAGGTCACCCGGGCGCATGCACCGCTGCGCCTTCCTGGCGGTCCGCCTCGCCCCCCGCACCCACTGCGTCACATGGGCCCCCGTGGCGCCGGCGGCGGCTGCGATGGCCGCCACCTGGAACAGGTCGGCACCGGGCAGGTCCGTCCCCAGATGGTGCCTGAAAATGCCGATCAGCGCCGCTGTGTCCGGTACCGGGATGGTGATCACTCGTTCCAGGCGGCCGGGCCGCAGCAGGGCCGGTTCCACCACCTCCGGCATGTTGGAGGCCCCTACAACGATCACTCCCGGCCGGCCGGCCACGCCGTCCAAGTGCTCCAGCAAGGCGTTGACGATCTGGCGCTGATAAGTGCTGTTGTAGCCGTGGGAGTTGGCCGTGCGGCTGGTGAAGCCATCGATCTCATCAATGAACAGGATGCAGGGACTGGCCTCGGCAGCCTCGGCGAAGGTGGCGGTCATGGCCTTCAGCATCTCACCCTGGTGTCCTGCCGCCTGCCAGCTGGCGTGGGAGCCGAGGATCAGGGGCACACCGCAACTGCGCGCCAGGGCCGCCGCGAACGTGGTCTTGCCCGTGCCCGGCGGGCCGGCCAAAACGACGCCGTGTTCAACCGCGTCCCACCCGATCCGGCCCGCGCCGTAGTCGGCCAAGTCCTCGGCCAACTGACGCCCCCAGGTCACCGCCTCATCCATTCCCGCCAGTTGGTCCAGCGTCGGCCCCGCTGGAGGCTCGTGGACCTCGGGTGCCGGCGGCGCTTCGGTGGCCGCCTGCAGCCGCCGTTGAAAACTCGTCCGCGTGGCAAGGGACTTACGGACCGCGGCCAGCCAATCGTCGGCTGTGATCCCGTCGTACCACCCCAGTGCCATGTCACCGGGGACCACTTGACCAGCGAAGGAGTCCGGCAGCAGTTCCCAGGAAAAACTGGGCCACTGTCCCGTCCGGTCGTCGATGAATTGCATGACCTGCAGGTTCGTCGGCCCCGGCAGCCGGGCCTGCCCGCGCCTCGGCAAGCACCAGAACTCGAGGGGCAGGTCGTCGGCTGAGAAAGCCACCCCGACCACGCTTCGTCCCCGATGCCAGGCGTCCGTCACCGCAGCCCCTGCGGTATCCCACGAAAGGGGGCCGGGGCTTTCCGGCACCATCCACGGGTCGTCGACGTTATCGACAGTGTCGTCGGCCGTCCGATTGTTCAGCAGGTGGCGGAGGGCCGCCCGCACCGGCTGAAGCCAATCAGCACTCGGTACCAGCAGCAACGCGGCGGTCTGGGCATCGGGGATGACTTGGTGGTCACTGCTCTGGGTGCCCCCCAATTGCAGGTCCATGTCCGTACCCTCGATCGTATCCAGAACCATCTGACGGGCAAACTCTACGTCGATGGGCAGGACGGGGTGGGCGGGGGCCGCGTCGAGCAAACGCTCCACATCGGCGATGGTGAGGCAGTCAAGATTGTCCATGTTTCAGAACTCCTGTTGCAAGCCGTAGGGATCGAAAGAGGGGTTGTGGTCGTGAATGCTGTCGCCATGGCCGCGGGGGTTGGCCCACAGGGGCGTCCGGCCGATGGCGAGGTTGGGTGGCGGGTCGTGGATGTGGCCGTAGCACCAGCCGTCCGGCTGGTACCGCTCCACCAGCCAGTCCAAGTGACTGGCGTAGGCACAGGACCACCGGTCCTGCTGCGCCCAGGCCGGCAGGCACCGGGCGGATGGAGCGTGGTGAGTGACCACGACGGTGGGACCGTTGTGAGGGGCGGCCAGCCGGCCTTCCAACCAATCCACCGACTGGTGGTGGAGGGTGGCCGTGTCCAAGGGACGCAGGCGGCGGTAGCCGCCCCCGGCTACTCTGATCTGCCGATAATCCCGCATGTGGGGGCTGTAGGCGTCGCCGACCAGCATCGCTGCATCGGCCCTGACCAGGCGGTCGTCGGCACCGGCGAACAGTCGGACGTCGGTCCAGAGGGTACAACCCAGGAACCGCATACCGTGAACGACGGCCTCGTCGCGTTCCAGCAAGGTCACGCCCTGGCTGGCCAGCCTGGTCCGCAGCCTATCCATGCCATCATCGATGCTGCTGCCGAAGACGTCGTGGTTGCCGGCGACGGCCAGGACATGGTCGCACCCGAACACAGCCCTGGCGTCGGGCCAGGGCAGGCCACGGGCCTTGACGTTCAGATCGCCAGCCAGGACGACGATATCGGCCTGCAGGTCGGTGGGTGGTGTCCAGGGGGCGGAATCGAGGTGAAGGTCGGAAAAAAGGGCAACACGGACCATGATGGGCTCCGGAACTGGCCTGGGGCAGTGCCCAGGCCAGTTGGAGCCCAGGCGCGCTTAAGCCGTGGCTATGGCCACCGGCGGACGTTTGGTTTTGGCGCGCATGGTCATGATGATTTTCCTTTATCCGGCGGTCAGAGTGGGATCGGGATACCGCCCTGAGCCTTGAACTCGGTAGCGGCCAGGCAATAGTTGAAGTCGGCGAGGAGGGCCGGCAGTAGCAGGAGGCCAAACCCCAGGATGGGGATAGTCAGGATGCTGAAAATAACGAAGAACGTGACGAAGAGAATGGACCTCTTGAGGTAGTACAGGTCGCCGGAGGGCGTCCTGATCGCCCGGATCTGTCGGCCACTCAGCCAGTTTCCGTTCCAATAAATGGTTGTATCGCCTTGGGCATGGACGTTGAGGAAGCTATCCAGCGATTCCGCGATATGAATGTTGTTCAGGACGATGTCGCCGATCTTCACCACGGAATACTTGCTGAACTTTCCCGCAACGATGCCATTGCCAAGAAGGCTGAGTCTTCCAGTCACTGATCTCATGATGCACCTACATCTGGGGCGCACGGCGGCCGGACCGGGCGGGCTTTCAAGCCGCAAATCCAGGCGGGCCGCCGGCTGGGGCCGGGGGCGGGGAATACGGCAGCCGCCTTGGCGACTGCCTAGCCTTTGGCTTTGATGTAGGGGACGGAACCGAGCATCGGGACCTCGAGCGTCAGGTCGTTCTTGGTGCGGTGGGCGGTGATGCTGTGACCATCGGCTGTGACGATGAACCAGGTGTCGCCATCGTGCCTGTAGCTCACCGGGACGGCGGGGAAGCCATTGCTGGGGACCATGGCGCCCGCGGTGAACTCGACTGTCTCACCGAAGATGGCCGCCTCCTGTTGCTCTTTCGTAGCCGCCTTGGACATCTCCCATTTCCCCAGCACCGGGTTGTTGTCGCCGCAGGCGCTCAGCAGCAGGCCGACGCTGGCGATCATGGTGAGACGGGTGGTGGTGCGGAGGAAGGCGGCCATGATGGGAGATTCCATTGGGGGAAGGCACGCAACGAGCGAAGCCGATGATTGGCACAACGCTATTCGGATATATCCGATACTTGGTATATATCCCATGGCGGCGTGCAATGCAACAGCGTGTTTTGCCCGGATGGAAGACATCCGGGTTCAGTTTGGGAAGCTATTGAGGGGAAGGCGTCGAGAACGGGGCCTCACGCAGGAGGAACTCGCCTTCAGAGCGGGAATGGACGTGACATATCTGTCGGACTTGGAGCGGGGGAAGTGGAATCCCAGCCTAGCTATGATCGTCGATTTGGCACGCGGTCTACGCGTACACCCTTCTGAACTTCTGATTGGGCTTCAGGTCGAGCAGGCTGATGTCACCGGAGCCGATGATCCCATCCTGCCGGAGCGAAAGCGCGGTGGGCATTAAGGAATGGTCAACGTCTTAATGGCTCCTGCGGACGTATTGCTTCCCTGCCCACAGAAAAAATAAACTCTGCCACCAAGATCGTACGTTCTGGATAATATTACCAGGTTCCTTATCGAAAAAGTAAAACATCTCCGGGTGGTGCTGGATGGCCTGTTGGACGAAGGATGCGCCATCTATATTTACGCGATACTGCTTGCTATGATTGGATGGTTTATTGGATTTTCAATGATTCCCAATCCTCAATTTGTTGTTCTCGTGGTCGGATGGTGCATGGCCTTGCCGCCTTCAGGGGGCAACTGAGGCCTTGCGCAATACGGTCGAACGTGGCATACGTTTGTGACTCATACGGCTACACAAGATTTTGTGCCTTCCGAGGCAATAAAATCAATATCTTGTGCCCAAGGTGGCGAAACCTCCCGTAGGGGACGCCACGCTTCCAGCGTTTCGGCTGGATTTTGCGGGACAATCTGGGGACAAATGGATCCGCGGGACATCCAGCGGAGACAGCTTTCCCATGGCTACCATCGCCCCCCGAAAGAACCGGGACGGCCAGGTCATTGGCTACCAGGTGAAGATCCGGCGTAACGGTGTGTAGCTTGGATGCCGATCGGCATGGTATCCATTTGATTCCATTGAAGTCCATAGGATCACTGGGCCACGCCGATTTACACCGGGGGGCCCACTTCGGTGCTGATGCACATTCTAAATGGCGCCGACACAGACGTATTTGAGATCCAGATACTCCTCGATGCCGTGGTGCGACCCTTCACGGCCCAGGCCGGACTCCTTGAAGCCGCCGAAAGGGGCCACCTCCGTGGAGATGCTGCCCGTGTTGATGCCGACCATACCGTATTCGAGCGCTTCGGATACCCGCCAGAAGCGGGCGAGGTCGCGGGTATAGGCGTAGGCGGCCAAGCCGGCGGCGGTTTGGTTGGCCAGGACCATGGCCTCGTCCTCATGGGTGAAGCGCTGCAAGGCCGCGACGGGGCCGAAGGTTTCCTCCGTCGCGATCTTCATGGCCGGGGTTAGGCCCGTCAGCACCGTGGGGGCAAAGAAGTTACCGGTCCCGGACAGCCGCTCGCCGCCGGTCATCAGAATGGCGCCCCGCGTCAGGGCGTCCTGCACATGGCTTTCGACCTTGGCCAGGGCGGCACCGTTGATCAGGGGGCCTTGATCGCTGGGGCCGGCCAGGCCGTCACCCACGACCAAGGCTGCCGTCCGGGCCGCCAGCCGCTCCGCGAAGGCGTCATGGATGCCGTCCTGCACCAGCAGGCGGTTGGCGCAGACGCAGGTCTGGCCGGTGTTACGGAATTTTGCCAACAGGGCGCCTTCCACGGCCGCATCCAGGTCGGCGTCGTCGAAGACGATGAAGGGCGCGTTGCCCCCCAGTTCCATGGAGACGCGCTTCATGGTGCCGGCCGCTGCCGCCGTCAGCCGCTTGCCCACGGCGGTGGAGCCGGTGAAAGTCAGCTTGCGTACCCGGTCGTCCGCCAGCCAGGTGTCGCCGATGGTCGGCGCGTCGCCGCACAGGATGTTCAGAACGCCCGCCGGCACGCCGGCCTCCTCCGCCAGGACGGCCAGGGCCAGCGCGCTCAGCGGCGTCAGCTCAGATGGCTTCAGCACCACGGTGCAGCCGGCCGCCAGCGCCGCGCCCACCTTGCGGGTGATCATGGCGGCGGGGAAGTTCCACGGGGTGATGGCAGCCACCACCCCCACCGGCTGGCGGGTCACCAGGATGCGGGCGTCGGCACGGTGGCCGGGAATGGTCTCGCCATAGATGCGCTTGGCCTCTTCCCCGAACCATTCCAGGAAGCTGGCGGCATAGGCGATTTCCCCCTTCGCCTCAGTCAGGGGCTTGCCTTGCTCTGCCGTCAGCAGGCGGGCCAGGTCATTGGCATGCGCCGTCATCAGGTCGAACCACCGGCGCAGGATGGCGGCCCGCTCCTTGGCCGTGCGCTTGCGCCAGGCGGGAAACGCCCCGGCCGCGGCGTCGACAGCCGCCCGGGCGTCCTCCCGGTCCGATCGGCGCACGTGGCCCAGGGTTCGGCCGGTGGCGGGGTTGGAGACCGCCACCAAGTCGCCCTCCGGCGCCAGCCAACGGCCGCCGATATAGGCCCCGTCGCGCAACAGGTCGGGGCGTTTCAGCGCCAGGCGCCGCTTTTCGGCGTCAGCGTTCATGGCGTCACCGCCAGGGCCCGGGCCAGGATGTCCAGGCCGGCGTCCAGCTCGGCATCGGGAATGGTCAGGGGCGCCAGAATGCGGATCACGTTGCCGTGAACCCCGCAGGACAGCAGGACCAGGCCCAGGTCCAGCGCCCGCGCCGTGACCTGGCGGGTGGCGTCGGCGTCCGGGTCCACGCCGCCGCGCTCCTTGAAAATCTCGAAGGCCACCATGGCGCCGGGGCCCCGAATGGCGCCGATAGGCAGGATGTCGTTGCGCTCCCGCACCGATTCCAGCCGGGCCTTGATACGCCCACCGATGGCATCGGCGCGCGCCAGCAGCCCTTCCTCCTCAATGACGTCCAGCACGGCCAGGGCGGCGGCGCAGGCCATGGGATTGCCGCCATAGGTGCCGCCCAGGCCGCCGGGCGCCACCTTGTCCATAATGGCGGCCCGGCCGATGACGCCGGACAAGGGGAAGCCGCCGGCCAGCGACTTGGCGATGGTGACCAGGTCCGGCTCCACGCCGGCATGCTCGATGCCGAACATGCGCCCGGTGCGACCGAAGCCCGCCTGCACCTCATCGGCGATCAGCAGGATGCCATGGGCGTCGCACAGGCGGCGCAGGTCGCGCAGCAGTTCCGGCGGTGCCGGATTGAAGCCGCCTTCGCCTTGCACCGGTTCCAGGATGAAGGCGGCCACGCGCTCCGGCTCCACATCGGCCCGGAACAGGAAATCCAGCGCCTTCAGGGTGTCGGCGACGGTGATGCCGTGGTGCGGTATCGGGAAAGGCAGGTGCCACACCTCCGGCGGCATGGGACCCGCGTCCTTCTTGTAGGGATTGACCTTGCCGGTCAGGGCGGAGGTCATGAGCGTGCGGCCGTGGAAGGCGCCGGTGAAGGCGATGACGCCGCTGCGGCCGGTGGCGACGCGGGCGATCTTGACGGCGTTCTCCACCGCCTCGGCGCCCGTGGTGAAGAAAACGGTCTTGGCCGGGCCGCTGAACGGGGCCAGCGCGTTCAGGCGCTCCGCCAAGGCGACGTAAGGCTCGTAGGCCGCCACCTGGAAGGCGCTGTGGGTGAACCGCTCCATCTGCGCGGCGGCGGCGGCCATGACCCGGGGATGCCGGTGGCCGGTGTTCAGCACGGCGATGCCGCCCGCGAAGTCGATATAGCGCCGGCCGTCGACATCCCACAGCAGGGAATTGTCGGCGCGGTCTGCATAAATGGCGGTGGCATGGGCCACGCCGCGCGGCACGGCTTTGGTGCGGCGGGCGAGAAGGTCGGCGTTACGGGACATGATGGGGCGTCCTCCGCGGCGAGGGTAGGGGGCGGCGATCCCGCCGGCGAATGGGCGGGGTGGACCGGCGGGTCGATGGGAAAGGTCAGGCCGAATACGGTGTCGCGGCGTCAGCCGCGTTGTCGTCGCCGGTCCAGGGCCAGGGTGGCCAGGCACAGCTGTTCGAACAGGATTTGGGCCCCGACATGGGCGGTGTTGCTGGTGGGGTCGTATTGCGGGGCGATTTCCACCACGTCGGCGCCGACCACGTCCAGGCCGGCCAGGCCGCGCAGGATGGCCAGCGCCTCGCGCGAAGTCAGGCCGCCCACCTCGGGCGTGCCGGTGCCAGGGGCGTAGACCGGGTCCAGGCAATCGACGTCGAAGGAGATGTAGACCGGCCCATCGCCGACCACCTCCCGCGCCTTGGCGATCACCGCCTTGACGCCCATCTCGGCCACATCCTCGGCATGCAGCACGGTCATGCCGGCGTCGTAGGAGAATTCCCAGAAGAATTCCGCGCTGCCGCGGATGCCGATCTGGATGGTGCGATCCGGGTCCAGCACCCCGTCCAGGACGGCCAAACGGAAGGGGCCGCTGTGGTGGAAGCGGGCGCTGTCATCGCTGCCGCTGGTGTCGCAATGGGCGTCGAAATGGATCATGCCCACGGGGCGATCCCGGCCCAGCGCCTTCAGGATGGAATAGCTGACGGAATGGTCGCCGCCCACGCTCAGCGGCACCACCCCCGCCGCCGCCAGCCGGCCGTAAAAGGCCTGGATGTCGTGGTGGCAGGCCACCAGGCTCAGATAGTTGCTGAAGGGCACGTCGCCGATGTCGGCGATACTGGCCTGGGCAGAGGGAACCAGGCGCAGCACATGCTCATACGGCCCAATGCGGTCCATGCCCCGGACGGCGCGGGGGCCGAAGCGCGACCCCGCCCGGTTGGTGACGCCCAGATCCATGGGCACGCCGACCAAGGCGATGTCCAGGCCGCCGAAATCGTCCAGTGCCGCCAGATCGGGACGCAGGGGCGCGTCCAGCAGGGTGCCGGCGTCGGCGAAGGGCTGACGCGGCGCCTCAGCGCCCCGGAACACCGCCTCCGCCACGGCACGGAAATGCAGGTCGAAGAAGTCGGCCGGCGAGGCGGCGCCGTAGCGCTGCCGCAGGCGGTCCAGCTTGGTCTGATCCACTGTCGTCCCCCTATCTCAGCGTGCCGTGTCTCAGCGTGCCGCCAGGATTTCGGCGGCGGCCCGCTCGCCGGACCGGATGGCCCCGTCCATATAGCCGGGCCAGCGGCTGGCCGTTTCCGTACCGGCCCAATGGATGCGTCCGGTGGGCTGGCGCAAGGTCGCGCCCAGGCTGGTCCAGGCCCCCGGCACCATGACGCCGGCATAGCCGCCCCGGGCGTATTCCTCCTCCAGCCAGGACAGTTCGATATATTCCCGCATGTCGGCCGCCCGGGGCCCGAACAGGCGCACCAGCGACTGAGTGATGGCGGACTGGCGCTCGGCCGGCGTGCGGGCGGTCCATTCCTTGGCCTCATCCCCCTCGATGAAGGCGACCAGAATGCCGGGCGTGCCGGCGGCGGGGGAATTGTCGTAGATCAGGCTCACCGGGCCGTCCTCGCTGATCGCCATCCCCGACAGACCCTCCTCTCGCCAGAAGGGGGTGGGATAGAGGCATTGCACCTTGATGCAGGCGCCCATGGGCATGCGCTGGGCCAGATGGTCCCGCGTCCCGGGCAGCGGCGGGCTGTAGCGCAGGCGGGCGGCCAGCGCCGGCGGCAGGGTCACGATGGCGTGGCGGGCGCGGACCGTGTCGCCCGTGGCGGTGGTGATGGTCACGCCGTCACCGTCCTGGGCCAGGGCGGCCACCGGGGTATCGAGACGCAGGTGCGGCCGTACCGTGTCCGCCAGCCGTTCCGCCAGATGCTGCGCCCCCAGGCTGAAGCGCCGTTCCTGCGCGCCGCCGCCCATGCTGATCAGGGCGGCCAGCCCGCCGGCGGCCTTGATATAGAAGAGGACGTGCAGCAGCGACAGCTCCCGCGCCTCCGACGCCAGGACGGACCGGGCCAGGAAGCGCATCCAGAACCGGGCCTCGTCGCTGGTGGCCGTGCGGATGATCCAGGCGTCGAAGCTCTCGCTATCCAGGGCGGCGGCGTTGGGGCTGGTCCACGGGGCTTCGGCATCCACCGTTTGCGCCAGGGCGTCCAGCGCCTGGAACGTCGCCTCCACTTCCGCCAGGGCCGCCGGCTCATGGGGCGGCAGCAGACCGGTGAAGCGCATCAGGCGCCCGTTGTGCAGACAGAGGTTCTCCCCCTCCTCGAAGGAGGGGAAGGTTTCCACCCCCAGCTCCTCGGCCAGGGCCAGCACCTTGTCCTGGCCGGGCCCCACCCATTGTCCGCCAACGTCAATGGGGGTGCCGTCTTGGGCATGGCGGGTATGGATGCGGCCGCCGACGCGGTCGCGCGCCTCCAGCACCGTGACGCGCAGGCCGGCGCTGACCAGGGCGCGGGCGGCGGTCAGGCCGGCGAAACCGGCCCCGATGATGGCGATGTCCACCGGTTCCGCGCAGGCGGACTCCGGGCGGCAGGCGGACTCGATGGGCTGGCCCATGACGCTCTCCGGTTCTTAGAGATAGGTGCGCTGCGCGGCAATGATCAGGGACTGCACCGCTTGGCGCGAGCGGAAGCTGTTGGCGGTCGCCAGCCATTGCAGAAGGATGCCGACGAAGCCGGTGAAGATGAAATTGGCCAGGCCGTCGATGTCCGGCTTGATGCTGCCGTCGCGGACATCGCTGGCGTCGGCCAGGACGGACCGGTACAGGTCCAGATATTCCTCATACTTGCGCTTGGCCAGCCACTCGGACCCCGGCGTGCTCACGGCGTAAAGCGTCAGGTTGAACAGGGCCAACTGCTCGTTGGGGCTGCGCTCCACCTCTCCCCGGATGAAGGTCAGCAGGTGGTCGATGCGGTCGTGCAGCCGCTCGGGCGCGGAGAAATAGGCGGCCAGGCTCTCACGTGACTTCGCCACCAGGTGGGTCAGCACGTTCATCAGCACGGCGTCCTTGCCGTCGAAATAATAGTGCAGGGTGCCCAGGTTCACGCTGGCCTCGCCCGCGATCTTGCGCGTCGTGGTCCCGTGCACGCCTTCGCGGGCGATGACGGTGACGGCGGCGGCCATGATGGCTTCCCGCTTTTCCTCGCGTTTCTCCTCGCCTTTGGTTTTCGGGGGCTTGGACACGGGCGTTTCCTCTGGTCTCGCGGGCGGCTGGCCCTTTGGGCGGGCGGTTGGGCGGGGCGGCATGCTGATCGGGGTGTTAGCGGGGGTCAACGGCGGCGGCTGATGACGGCTGTGGGTCAATCGGGATGATCGGCCCAAGCCGTTCCTCCAGCGCCGTGGCGGCGGCCAGCACCAGGCCGTCGCGGAAGCGGCCGGCCACCAGCTGGACGCCCAGGGGGCCGTCCGTTCCCCGGTGCACCGGCACCGACAGGGCGGGCACGCCCAGGAAGGCCGTCGCCGTGCAAGGGCTGTGCGCGGTCAGCAGCCGGCGGGCCTCCTCCACGCCGCGCACATCGTAGCCGACGGGGAAGGGCACCGACCAGGCGGTGGGCATCAGCAGCAGCGGGAGGTCCTCGAAGAACATCTGCCAGGCGCGCTGGAAGGTCGTGCGGCTGGCCAGGCTCGCCAGCATCTCCTCCGCCGACAGGGCGGGGACGCAGGCCGCCGTCAGGTCCAGGGAGCGCAGGAACGTCTCGTCGCCCAGGGCGAAGGCGGCGCGCGCGCCGGGGCTGCGGCAGTCGTTGGACAGCAGGGTCATCCACAGCGCCGCCGCCTCCTCGAAGCGGGGCGGTGCCGTCTCCACCACTTCATAGCCGGCGCTGGCCAACGCATCGGCGGCGCGGCGCAGGGCGGCCAGGACGGGGGCGTCGGCGGCATGGTCCGCCGTGCCGGTGAACAGGGCGACCCGCTGCCGCCACGCGTCATCCGGAAAGTCCAGGGGAACCGGGACCCAGGCCGGATCACGCGGGTCACGCCTCGCCATGGTCTCCAGTCCCAGGCGGATATCGCGGACCGAGCGGGCCAGTACGCCCTGGGTCGATCCCAGCTGCAGGCACAGCGACCGCTCCGCCTTGCCCGTGGGGTTGTAGGCGGGAACGCGGCCCGTGGTGGGACGCAGGCCGTAGACGCCGCAGGCGCTGGCCGGCAGGCGGGCCGATCCCGCCAGATCGTTGCCGTGGGCCAGCGGCACCATGCCGGTGGCCACTGCCGCGGCCGCCCCGCCACTGGACCCGCCCACGTTCAGGGCGGTGTTCCACGGATTCAGGGTCAGGCCGTGCGGCGCGTTGTCGGTGAACCAGCGGCAGGAGAAGGCGGGGGCGTTGCTGCGGCCCAGCAGGATGGCCCCGGCCTTGCGCCAGTTGGCCACCGGCGGGCTGTCCTCTGCCGCCACCAGGCTGGTGAAGGCGGCGACGCCGTTGGTGGTGGCGCTGCCGGCTTGGTCGACATTGATCTTGGTCGTGACAGGCACACCATGCAGCGGCGGCAAAGGGGCGCCTGCCGCCATCCGGGCATCGGCCTCGGCGGCGGCGGCCAGGGCGGGGTCGCGGTTTATTTCGGTGAGGGCGTTCACCGCCGGATTGACGGTGGCGATACGGTCCAGGCAGGCGGCCGTCGCCTCCCGTGCCGAAACCCGTCGTTCCCGGATCGCGGATGCCAGATCCGTGGCATCCCATTGCCAAAGCGCGGTGCCGCCCATGTCCTGTCCCTGTTCCTGAAAGACATTTTTTAAGAAGGCGTCAGCGTCGTGCGGCGGGTCGTTGCCAGGCCGCGGACCGGCTTAAGGGCACCTTACGGGGCGCCCGGGGGCCGGATCGACGTTCGTCATGCTTCCTGGTTACAGGCCGCCGATGGGTCTGTCAATCATATTTAGTCATTTGATCAATTTATCTTCGGCCCTGTCTGGGCTGAGGGCAGGGCGCCAATCGGCGGATTTTTTGTCGCGCCTCTCAGTGTGCGCAGAGTACGGCGACTAGGGAAATGCCATATATCATATTGATTATGAACGAATGTTTTTGAAACGACCTCTGTGTGGCTTTCGCAGATAATTCGTCGAACCTTGAATCTTTATCCTTGACAACCTTTCCGAAATGCGTCGCACTTGGGGCATAAATTGGTCAAATGATCAAACATTGACGTGAACAGGGTATCCGGCCGGGTCTGGCCGGGAATGGCTTTGATGCTCCGGTACGGGACGACCGTCCGGTGATTTCCGATGCAGGCTGGCCCCTTGGGGCGCGGGTCCTTTTGGCGGGGTGCGAAAGCGTCCCCGAACGGGGACGGCTTGCCGGATAATGGCCGCCGTCAAGGCGTGCCGCGCACAGATGAACGGGAAGATTCGGGAGACGGAAATGAAGCGGAAACGGTATGCCTATGCGGCCCTTGGCCTGTCTTGCTCCCTGATTTTGGGGGTATCGTCACGCGCTGCGGAACCGGCCGCCGCACCCACAAGCGGCGCCTCCGACGACGTGTTGCAGGACATCGTGGTGACGGCGCAACGGCGCGCCCAAAGTTTGCAGGATGTGCCCGTGTCGGTCAGCGCCTTCGCCGGCGACGACCTGAAGAGCCGGGGGGTGACCTCCATCGACCAGATCGGCGGCATGATCCCCAACGTCCAGATCCACAACGACAAGGGCGGCGGCGCCCCCACCTGGGTCATCCGTGGCGTTGCGCTGTTCGACTTCAACGCCAACAACAACCCCGCCACCGCCATCTACATCGACGACGTCTACCAAAGCTCCGCCGTCATGGGTGGCGGCGCGCTTTATGACCTGGAGCGGGTGGAGGTGCTGAAGGGCCCGCAGGGCGGGCTGTACGGCCGCAACACCACCGGCGGTGCCGTCCAGGTGCTGTCCAAGCCGGCCAAGCTGGGCGCCACGGATGGCTATGCCTCCGTCGATTACGGCAAATGGAACGAATACCGGGTGGAGGGGGCGCAATCCATCCCCGTCACCGACACCCTGGCGTTGCGCATCGCCGCGGTGCAGGAAGGGGGTGACGGCTGGCAGAGGACCCTGGCCAGCAATACCCGCTGGGGGGCGCCCGACCGGACCTCGGCCCGCCTTCAGGCCCTGTTGCAGCCGTCGGAGCGCTTCACCGCCCAGTTGAAGCTGTTCGGCAGCCGGGACCAATCGCAGACGACGCTGGCCACCAGCAACGCCGCCTATGATGCCACCGGCGGCTTCTGCGGCGCCGTGGCCGGTGGGGGCAACGGCAACGCCTCCTGCCTGAACTTCGCCCAGTTCAACAACCTCATCACCGGCACCACCGGCGCCTTGTCCTCGGCCAGCCAGTCCAACGACGGTCGCGTCGTCATTTCCAGCCCCATCAACCGGCTGGATGATCACGAATGGGGCGCCACGCTGACCCTGGACTATGACTTCGACGCCGCCCGGCTCACGTCGATCAGCGCGGCGGACTATTTCCACTACGGCCAGGTTTACGACTACGACGCCACCAACCTGCGGCTGGGTGACCAGGCGGAACGGGCCACCATCCGCAACCTGTCCCAGGAACTGCGCCTGACCTCCACCGGCGACAGCCGGTTCAAGTGGCTGGCCGGCGCGGTCTATGCCCAGACCGGTTTCCAGGAGTACCGGACCTTCGATATGCGCGACAACGTGGCCGTCGTCTCCGCCTCCTTCACGCCGCTGGGTGTGCCGCAGCAGGACGGCGTGCTGGCGGTGCAGTACCGGCAGCAGACGCGCCACGCCTCGGTCTATGGCCAGGCCGACTACGCCTTGACCGACCGCCTGAACCTATCGGCCTCCCTGCGCTACGCGACGGAGGAGACGGATTTCCGCAACGGCAAGGACTTCTTTCCCCTGGCCGGCATCACCCTGCTGGACAACCTGAACTCCACCTACCGCCTGCACGACCATGTGTCGGGCAAGGTGTCGGCCGATTACCACCTGACCGATACCGTCCTGCTCTACGCCTCGGCGGCCCGTGGGTACAAGTCAGGCGGCGTCTTCGGCGGCTTCCCCCAGGAACCGGGCGACGTGACCCCGTATAAGGAGGAAATCGTCTGGGCCTACGAGACGGGGGTGAAGAGCACTTGGCTGGACCACAGGCTGCAGGTCAACCTGGCCGGCTTCCATTACGACCATAATAATTTGCAGGCGCTGACCACCCTGCCCAGCGTGCTGACGCCCGGCCAGTTCATCTTCCGCCTGACCAACGTGGGCAAGGCCACCCACGACGGCATCGAACTGGAAACGACGTTGAAGCCCTTGCCGGGCCTGACGTTGCAGGCGTCCGGCGCCTATGTCGATGCCGAGGTGACGCAGAGCAACGACATGCTCTACTCCTTCGACAACCAGGCACTGCCCTGGCAGGGTCGGCGCATCGACTACTCGCCGCGGTGGACCGGTTCCTTCAGCGTGCGCTACGACCATGCGGTCACGGCGGATCTGGTGGGCACGGCGCAGCTCGACTTCGACGTGCGCAGCGCCCAGGTGATCGGCAGCACTCTGGTCGATGGCGCCATGCGCAATATCGGCGGCTACGGTCTGCTGAACGGGCGGCTGACGCTGGCATCGGACCACGAAGGCTGGAGCGTGTCGCTGTGGGGCAAGAACCTGCTGAACCGGCATTACTTCACCGATCGCAGCAATGACGGCCTGGGCAGCTATTACTCGGTGTACGGGCGCCCCGTGAGCTATGGCCTGAACCTCACGAAGACCTGGTGAAGACGCCCACGCCGTCGCCCGCCAGTACGCCACGCCCACAGGAGGCACCATGGCATCCGTCACCCCCGCCGCCGACCAGCCGGTCACACCCATCCTGTCCTTGGCGGCCATCACCGTCTTTGGCCTGATCGGACCCTTCATATTCCTGGTGTCACCCGTCATCGCCGGGCAACTGGCCCTGGAATGGCACTGGTCGGCCGGGGATATCGGCCAGCTCATGTCGGTGGAGCTGGGTGGGGCCGCCCTGGTTTCCTTCCCGGCGGTCTTCCTCTTGCGCCGCCTGCCGTGGCGGCCGCTGGCGGCGGCGGCGTCCGTGGTGTTCGCCGTGGCGGCCGTTGGCTCCGCGATGGTCGCGCGGGCCGGCGGCGACCCCGCCGCGTTGGTCCCCCTGCGGTTCATCGGGGGTGCCGCCGGGGGCATGCTCTCGGTGGTGTGCCTGCTGGCGGCGGGCCGCTCCGCCGATCCACACCGAGCCTTCGCCTGCTGGACGGGCGGCCAGACCGTATCGGCGGCGTTGGGCTTGCTCTACCTGCCGCGCCTGTTCGGCCACGCGGGCCTCGCCGGCCTCTATGCCCTGCTGGGGGCGGCGGCGTTCCTGGCGCTGGCGGTGGTGGCGGGCTTGCCGGCCGGCTGGCCGCGCCAGCCTGACGCCGCGCGTGGTGGCCGCTCGGTGGCGGCGCGCCTGAACCTTTTCGCCATCTTCTGCTACTACTTGGCCATCGGCGGCGCCTGGGCCTTCGTCGGCGTTCCGGGGCTTGGCCTCGGCCTGAGCGAGGAAGAGGTCGGCACGCTGACGGCGGTGGCCATGTTCACCGCCATCCTCGGTTCCATCCTGGCGACGCTCGCGGGCCGCTCCCGTCACCGCGGCGTCCTCAGCCTGGGTTTCTTCGGGCTGTTGCTGGCCTGCCTGCTGGCGCTGGCCTTCCCACCGGGACGAGGCGTCTTCGTGGCCGCGGTCGTGCTGCTGCAGGTGTGCTGGTCCTTCCTGGTGCCCATGCTGCTGGCCGCGCTGGCCGACACCGACGCCGGCGGGGGGCTGGTGATCCTGTCCAACATGATCATCGGCGGCGGCGCCGCACTGGGCCCGCTGCTTGCCGGCTACGCCTTGGATTACACCGGGACCTATGTCGCCGTCGCCGCCCTGGGCGCGCTTTTGCTGGTGCTGTCGGCTGCCGCCTTCGGGTGGGCGCGTCGGTGCGCCTGAGGCGCCGGCCCCCTTTCCCCATTCCTTCGGTTTCACTGCTTGGATCGGACCCATGTCCTCACTTCCGCTTCTTTCCTGTTACATCGACGGCCAGTGGCGCCTGCCCGGCGGCGGCCTGCTGGATGTGATCAATCCGGCGACCGAGACTCCTTGCGCCCAGGTGGCCCTGGCGGGCCCGGCCGAGGTGGACCTGGCCGTGGCGGCGGCCCGGCGGGCGTTCGACACCTTCTGCCAAACCAGTCGCGGGCAGCGCCTGGATCTGCTGTCGTCCATCCTGGCGGCCTACGGTGCCCGCATGGCCGACATTGGTGACGCGGTCAGTCGGGAGATGGGGGCGCCGCAGGGCTTCGCCCGGCAGGTTCAGGCCGGCATCGGCGCCGCCCATCTGGCGCAGATGATTGAGACGCTGAAGACGTTCGTTTTCGAGGAGGAGCGAGGTTCCCTGCGGCTGTTGCGGGAACCGGTGGGCGTCGCCGGGTTGATCACCCCGTGGAACTGGCCCCTGAACCAGATCGTGTGCAAGGTGGCGCCCGCGCTGGCGGCGGGCTGTACGGTGGTGCTGAAGCCCAGCGAATTGGCCCCGCTCAGCGCCAACCTGTTCGCGGAGGTAATGCACGCCGCCGGCGTGCCGGCCGGCGTGTTCAACCTGGTGCATGGCGATGGTCCCGGTGTCGGCCAGGCCATCGCCCGCCATCCGGACATCGACCTGGTGTCCTTCACCGGTTCAACCCGCGCCGGCGTGCAGGTGGCGAAGCTGGCCGCCGACACCGTGAAGCGCGTCACCCAGGAATTGGGCGGAAAATCCGCCAACATCATCCTGCCCGACGCCGACCTGCCCACGGCGGTGGAGCAGGGGGTGCGCCGCTGCTTCAGCAACAGCGGCCAATCCTGCAACGCGCCCACCCGCCTGCTGGTGCCGGAGGACCGGTATGAGGAGGCGGCCGCCTTGGCCCGCGCCGTGACGGAAACCATCGTCGTGGGCGACCCGCTGGATGCCGCGACGACCCTGGGGCCGCTGGCCAATGCCACCCAGTTCGCCAAGGTTCAGCGGCTGATCGAGGTTGGTGTAAATGAGGGGGCGGAACTGGTGGCGGGCGGATCCGGCCGGCCCGCGGGGCTGGATCGCGGCTACTACGTCCGGCCCACAATCTTCGGCCGCGTGACCCCGTCGATGACTGTGGCGCGGGAAGAGATCTTCGGCCCCGTCCTGTCCATCCTGACCTACCGCTCGGAGGAGGAGGCCATCGCCCTGGCCAATGACACCGTTTACGGATTGGCAGCCTATGTCCAGTCCCGCGATGCTGGCCGCGCTCAGGCGGTGGCGCGCCGTCTGCGCGCCGGCACGGTCTATGTCAACGATCCGGCGTGGAGTCCGGCCGTGCCGTTCGGCGGCTACAAGCAGTCCGGTAATGGCCGCGAGTATGCCGAATTCGGGCTGGCGGAATTCATCGAGGTGAAAGGTGTTGTCGCAGGTTGATGGCGCGGCAGCTTGGTATAAACCCGCAAGATCCGCCGGTGTTCGGTCCCGGATGAGGTGGCCGTCCGGCGGTGGCGTGATCGTGTCCCTGGGCGTGGCGTAACAGGCGCCCGACTGTAAATCGGCGCGACACAGTGGCTCTGACGCAAACTTGATGATGGGCAGATCATTCGGCGCCGATGACGCGGGCCTGGAGGAGGTCAAGCTTTCCACAGCCATACATCTGGCGTTTGACGAGTTTGAGCTTGGTGATCTGGCCTTCGGTTTGGCCATTGGACCAGGGTGACGTGATGGCGGCGGCGACAGCGGCGCGATCCTTGATGATGCCGTTGGCGAACGACGCCACCAGACTGCCTTTGGCCCGATCCAGCCAAGGTTGGAGGTCGCTGAGGGACTTGCGCCGGATCATCCCCTGGAAGTCGGCGACAATGTTCCTGGTATCGACCAAGCCGGGGACGCCCCCTTCAATGGCAGCGATGACGACGGTTTCCGCCTTGGTCAGGGTATCGCTGCCCAAGGTCATGAGCCGCGCGATGGTTCGAGCCGACGGCGTGCGGCTCAGGGCCTCTGCCCCAATTTGATCAGCCCGGCGTCGGCGGGTCGCCCACTCGGTGACTACGCGCAGAGAGCCCCGGAATCCATGCTGCTGCAAACGGCGCCAGAGATCGGCGCCATTGCGCAGCCCTGCCGCCCATTGCTGGTCCAGCCAGGGAAGATGAACTTCAAGAGAGCTTTCCCGGGTACGGAAGATGTCTGATCGCTGGCCGCGCAGGATTTTCCGCACCAAGCCGCGGCTGTGGCCCGTCCGGCGGACGATCTCCCGGATCGGCATGCCTTCCGCGGACAGTCGCTGAATGGCGGCATTGGTTTCCTCACGGCGGATGTATCCGTCGTGCTGCAGCCTCTCCGCCGCCGTCAGCAGGGCGGGATCGATGGTGCTGGCGCCCACCGCCGCGCGGATCTGTTTCATCGACTTACGGACGGCGTCCAGGAAGGCACGGCTGGCGTTCTCCATCAGGTGCCAACGGTCGGCGACCTGCGTCACGTCCGGCAGCACCCTGGCGGTTGCTATCGCATAGCCGCCGCCACGATCTCGGGCGACGGTGCTGACCTGGGGCTGGCCTTCCAGCCAAGCCTGGACGGTTGCTGGTTCGCGATCCGGCAAGAGCGCGATCGTCCGGCGGCGCTCCAGGTCACAGATCAGGGTTCCGTAGCGCTGGTTACGTCGCCAAGCCCAGTCATCGACCCCAATAACGGTCGGCGGCACGAACTTGGGACTGCCTCGGCGGCAAACCACACGCAGCAGCGTGTCGTTGCTCACCGGCATCATCAGCCGTTGCGCCAGGGCCGCCGCAGGCCGCCCGCCCAGGGCCAAGCCCAGGTGATGAATGATCTTATCCAGCCTCGCCGTCCGGCGCGCCCTCGGCGCCAAGATGGTCGGATCGAACCGTTCGGTGAAGACGCGACGGCCACACAGAACCGCATCGCAGAAGAACCGGCGGGCGATCAGGATCAACTGCACCGTACGGCCAGCGGCAGGCAGGTCCAGCAAACCGCGTCGATAGCGACTATGGACACGCCGGGCAACAGTCCCACACCCAGGACAAGGGCAATCGGCGTTGGACGATCGGATCACGAGCCGTACCGCTGTGCCGTCGTCGGCAACGTCGTTGATCACCATACCCGGTGGACTCAAAAACGAAGTGCGACTTTCCAACGTTCTCAGTGAGTTGGACAGGAGGTCGCAGATGGGGTCTCACTACTCTCACCTGGATTTGTC